>JAHYJO010000006.1 GCA_019429125.1 Nanobdellati archaeon
CGCTCAAAAGATTTCATACATATTATATGCCTATTTAGGCATATATAGTTTTCGGTCTTTTTAGACCAAAAACGAATGAGTTAATAAAAATTAAAGGGTTATATGCCTAAAAATTAGGGAGGTCAGGCAATAAATGAGGCATTAAGATTTTCAAGATTAGATAGACAGACTAATTGAGCAACATTTGCATAATCTCTTATATTTCCATTCTTATCATTATTATCTTCTCTCCATTCTTTTGCAGTTTTACCGAACAACGCCATATTCAATACATCTGCCTCATTTGCATAGATTAAATTCATCTCTGTCTGTGTCAATTCGTTTGGTATTAGATTTTCTTTGATTGCATTTGTATGTATCTTATAATTTATCTTCACTAATTGCCTTTTTACATTCCATTCAATGTTGTGAGATTTACTTTCATTTATCTTTAATCTTTGAAACTCTTTAATCAAATAAAGTTTAAACTCAACAGAACTCCAAGATGCAAATTCAAAAAACACAGTCACAAACATACCGAAAGTTTCCTTAAATTCAGTATCGTGTTCCTTTGAAAGTATAAGATCTATACCTCGTCCCCATTTATCAACATAATGTACCTTATTAAACATTTCCGCAATAAGTTCATTTCTTCGTCTTGAAACATTTCCTTTTATAATCTCATCAATAGTCAATCCGTCATATAACTTGCCCGGATTTCTTATCTCAACACGATTCTTGAAAACTGCAACATTAACTGAATCATATTTATAATAATCTCTGTGGCAGAATGCATTAATTATAGCTTCTCTTAAGGCTTCTTTATTTATCTCAGGGACATCAACACGCCGTAGCCCCTCAAGTCTCATACCTATATGGATATTTTTTAAGACATATGCTTCAGCCATATCAATAAGATAGAATATGTCTCCATAAAAATCACTCATATCAATAGTAAATAATGTATTATCTGTGCCAAAGACAGCACATCTCAGTCTTGCATTAGGGTAAAATAATTCGGGTTTTTACCAAATAAAATAACTGCTGTATTGAGCAGTTTGTTATGGGTGACAAGACTTAACTTTTCAAGAGAATTAAATAATGTATCATACTTAAGTTTAGACAATTTCAAAAAATGTCTAAACTTATAAGGGCTTATATCTTTAATTGTGGCTTCTTTACGTATCTGTTTATCCCAACGCAACTTATCTTTATTCTCATGAATTATCATCTCTTCAATTTTTTTAGCGCTCAACTGTCTGTCCTCATCACTCACGCGCAATACGCCCGACCATACGCATAATAAGGTATATTTTGACCATTGACCTCAACTTTTATGCAATCTTTATCATCCACAATCTCATGTCTAATTTCTGGAAATATCTTAGGTTCAACATAGTCTGCAATAGTCTTTGAGACACCCCTTAATGTTTTTTGGCTCACACTTTGTCCAATAACGTCACCATTATCTTTTATACCAAAATAAAGAGTCCCCGTCTGGTGTTTATTAAGCATGGCAACAATAGAAATTACAGCTTCTTTTAATTCAGAAGTTGATGTTTTAAGTTCAAGAGTCTCACTTTCCTTAAACCTCTTTGTCTTTGACATCAAGTTATTATCCTCAATAACTGAAG
This sequence comes from Nanobdellati archaeon, assembly GCA_019429125.1. Lineage (GTDB taxonomy): Archaea > EX4484-52 > EX4484-52 > EX4484-52 > GLR71 > GLR71. The sequence goes on from JAHYJO010000006.1 coordinate 1,614, forward strand.
CTGAAATAAGTACAATACGGTCTAAAATCAAATAGACTTTTCATTTATTTTCAAACCATTCAACATAAACAAATATATACCTCAACAACCAATTACAAATATGGCTTTCACCGTAGACTTTCTTCTCCAACGTTTTGAAGAGCAGGGTTTGTTCAACATAATCCTGCCATTACTCCTAGTGTTCGCGATAGTCTATGGTATTTTAGGGAAAATCCAATTGTTCAACAATGACAAGATAAATGCGATAATAGCTTTTGTTATGGGTATGTACGTGACTGTATTTTCTGAATTTGCATTTTTTCTCACAAACATAACTGCTGGAGGTATGGTAATTCTTGTCGGTCTTCTTTTCTTTATGATGATAGTCGGATTTGGCTCATCCTTGTCAGGCGGAAGCCCAACATCAATATTGTCAGACCACAAAGATGCAATGACCATAGTTCTTATGCTCTTTGGAGGTATCATATTTGTCAACAGTGGCGGTCTTTTAATAGTTGGTGGATACTCAGTGAGGATAGGGCTCATAGATGTATTCCAGTTGACTGGATTGTATGTTGCATTTGTCGTTGTAAAAAGTCTATTAGGATTGGGAAATGGTAGTTATAATAGTGTTAAGAAATTAGAGGACCGTTATACACAGATAGTAAGACAAATAGACGCTTTAGGTGGTGGGACTGATGCAGATACTGTGGCTGAGATAAAACGTCTTAATGATGAAAAAACAAAAATAGAGAATAAACTTGGGAAAAAAGGAGTGTCTCCAGACCAGATAAAGCGTATGCAAGATGGTGACCCTATATTTAGACGCAGGTATGGTCGTTACGGCAGATATGGTCATCATTATGATGATTATTAATGCTTCTCAAATCAAGCAACATATCTTTTTGTTTTATATTTAACATTCTCAGAAGAATCAAGCATTGCATTAACAAGTTCTTTTATCGGTTCAACTGCAACTCCATACTGTTCTCTTAAGAGCTTATATGTTTCTTGCGCAGTTTCAAGTCCTTTATCCGCACTATTTTTAACTAAATTATAAAGTGATACTGCATATTCTAACTTATCCTCTTTTTTTAATTCATTATATCCATTTCTCATTGATCTATAAAGTTCAGCGCCAACTTCACTAACTTCAGAAATAATATGTCCAATCTCATGATTTAATATTGAATCAATGACCTTGTTTCCAACATACTTTGAATCACCTGAATAAGTATCTGTCTTATCAAGTCCAAATTCTTTAAGAAGTTCATTATCCTTGACATTATATACAGTCTCTATTGTATCTGTAACTTCCTTATATATGTCATTTGGATTAAGATACATAACCTTTTCATTTGTATCAATTTCAGCAGTCTGAACGTTAGTATCATATTGTACATCAATATTTTTAGTTATTGGATTATTATGTTCTCTCATCCTCTGGACTTTATCATCTATAGTACCTATTACCTCATTTTTACTCCAACTCAAGACTCCCAAACTAACAAACCCTACGCAAAACACTAAAAAAAGAAATACAATCTCAATCATAATACTTATTGTATGTTTCAGATTAATATATGTTTTAAAGAATTTATCCTTCAAGCATCCATAACCAAATAGGTTTCAATTCAATTATCTTGTCACCAATATTAATTATTTCTTCCTAATCTTCTGTAAGTATGAGTTCCGCATCAAGTCCATATGTTTTCATTGTGTCTAAGGCTCCTTGCAGTTATCTCATCTCATTTTCTGGGCTGAGTTCTTTTGTTACTTGTATTGCTGAAACTATCTTGTTCTTGTCTTTTATCACAAAATCACATTCCTTTTTTTCCAGATGATACTATATTTCATTTCCACGCCTACGAAGCTCTATAAATGTCATATTTTCAAGTAGCCTACCTGAATTATCTGAAAAACTAAAACTTATAGTCTCAGCAAGGGCTGTATCTATACAATACATCTTTTTTGAGCTTAACATCTGTTTCTTTATTGAATATTGAGATATTCGGTCTTATTGTTTTTTTAGTGATTTTTAAATGTCTCGAGTTACCGATAAACGTTTTAATTGATATGCCTTTTAATTGCATGAAACTTTTAACATGTTCAGACAGACTTTTATTGCCCAAAAGATTCACGTTCTCATAAATAAAACTAAGTGGTATATCTATTTTAGTACCAGTAGAATCAAGAAGAACCGACCCTGTATCATCTTTGACATATAGCTCGCAAGAATCAGTTCCATAAGCTAGTATGACCCAGTGTGTATTTTTTCCCTGCCTCACGCATTCTTGAATCTGGTAATTGTAATAGTAACAATCTTATCCAGTCAGGGGTGATTTAATCATATTCGCACCAGAAGTTATACCTTTAACCTCTACAAGCCCATGGTAAGAGCCCCTTATTTTTGATGTAGGTATATTTTCAATAATCCCTTTCAATTTCAACCAGGGAAATGATGCAACAATAAGGATTATTCCACCTATAAAAGCTACAATAATAATCATAAATGAATTATAATCATAGTATATATTATTTTATTGTATAATCTATTACAAATGATGTAATCATTCAATTTTCTCAAGAATACCAATATCAGTCCCAATCTCAAGCCATGCCCACGCCCAGACTATGGCCTCGAATGCGCGAACTGGGTCACCATCATCAATAAAATGTTGCGTATCTGAAATATAAGCATTAATATTAACTAAAAAATCCTCACCTTTTTTACCAATAGGCACAAGACCTAAAACTCCAATCTTGCACTTGTCCGTCCATTTGGATGTTTCACTCTTTAGCTGTTCCTCAACTCTCATAAGAATCAACTATTTTTTATTCTTAATTTTAGAAAGAATCCTCTTTTTCTTTTGCATCTTATCTCGTGTCGCTTTATATTTACCAAACCCAGACACTTTTCTATTTATTACATCCTCTTCATCTTTGACAATGCTTAATATATAGGTAATCTTTTCTTCAAGAGAAAGTATCCTGCGCATGCCAAGCACGATGCCTATAAGCATCATGATTACAACTGCAATAAGGTATAGGTTAATGTCAAGTATCATAAGCGACCACATCCTATATTTATTATGCAATCAATATATATTTATCTAAGCTTTTGAAATCTTTTCAAGAAATTCCTCTTCAGAAAAGCTAAGTTTCGCGGGTATTATAATGCAATGTGGATGTTCACCAAAATCAACATCTTTCAATTCCTTTAAAGTCCCATATCCAATCTTGCTTTTCTTACCTAAGTGTGCGCACACAACAATCTTTGTTTCATAAACAAGTATCTTCTGACCTTTCATCTCTTCAAGCTCAACAATAACAGAAATAGCATCATTTGCACTCATACCAATATCTAAAAGAAGAAGCGTGTGTGCTCCTGATTGCAAATTAGCGAGTATATTGTCATATGGTGATGTCGGGAAATAATTATCCTGTGGTTTCGGCAGACTCACAACTTTCCCAAATTTATATAATGACAGTCCACACTCAGCGATTGCACTAAATATTGATGATGCATGTATGATTTCTACATCAATACCTTTCTCGCGAGCATCAAGTATAAGTCCTGTATGTGTGGTCGCAGATAATGGATCTCCTCCGACAAGAAGGACAGTGTCTTCAGTAGTAGCAGAAATAATAATCTTTCCACTTTCCTCAACACCACTCCTGTCAAGCACTTCAATTTTCTTTTCAATAATTTTTTCAAGGTATGTTATATCAATAACGAGCGGGCATGTATAAAGTTCAATATAAACTTTTTTCGCACTCTTACAAGTTTCAATCCCACGCAAGGATATATCTTTTTCATCGCCGATACCAAGACCAATTAAATATAACATAGATAATCCTTTAAAGAAGAATTTTTTAAACTTTGGCTTTTTTATAGAGCTAGAAACCTAAAAATTATTCATCAAATATATAATTCTCACTCGCCTTTATCAACTGTATCGCTTTTTGTATCTTTTCGTCATCTGTGCGCCCATAAAAAAATTGTGATGGGAGTACTTTAACATATTTAGGTGCATCCGAAAATGTTTGGTATTTATCTGTATATAATATAATGAAATCAAAAACAAATTTTTTGTCATTAATTTCGTCAACCACATTCTTGTTTATCACATATTTCACAGTCTCATCATCAACCGTTATTTGACCTTCACGACCATTACATATTATCTGATCTTCATCAGATAACTTAATTGTGCCGTAATTGTCTCTAATCTTTTCAATACATTCAGCCGAAATGCGGGTATAATCTGTATTTATATTCGCAGTTACAACCTGTATTTCAGGTTGTGTCTGTTTTGTTTTAATCTCCGTTTCAGAAATAGTTTTTGTTATAACCTCATTTATATCTGCATCATATTCTTCGACGAGACTGCCTAAAATCTCTGCCATTGTTAATTTTTGAGAAGTCATTATTACTTAATCCAATCAATTTCATCTGATGGATTTTTGTTATATTCTGTATCTTTTTTTGTAGGTTTATCTGTTGTATTTAAATGATTTAGAAGTTCTACAATATTTGGATCCTTTGTATGTCCAACATATTGATCACCTATTCTTTTAAGGACTGTAGCTTCATTTAGTGGGGTATTTCCTTCACCTACAAGTAATTTATTATTGCCTATCTTTGAAACTGTGTAATTATGTATTTTTCCATCTACATTTAACTCTTGTCCCGTAGATTCTATTCCATTTATTTTGTACAGGGATATGGAAATGTCATATATTTCTTTCTTTTCACCTTGATGTACCAGATTCCCTACACTAATCGTAGCAAGCACCACACTGCCAACACCTAACATCACTGCAAATAGAAATTCAATCATAAATATCACTTAATTATTAATTTTAACTTAATAGTTTATATCTTTTAGCCTCAAATGGCTTGTTTATCTGCCTCAAAATCATCTCTTGAATTATAGATTGTCCTTTCTTTGACTATATGTAGACCTTTAATCATTGTATTGATTATATCAAGGGTAACCTTATCTCCTTTAGGTATTTGTACTGTTCTGAATTCATCAAATTGATATTTTTTTTCAAAACCATAAATTACATTAGGTGTAGGTTCTAAAACATTTCCTTTGATTCCGTCCCGGACTGCTGCAACAAGATATCGTCTCTCTATCCCTAAATCATCTTGATAATGTTTAAGGTCCATATTAATTGCTTCATCTAATTTTTCAGCAACAATCTCATGGTAATCATCAATTGAAATAGTTTCGTCAGTCCTTATATTCTCCAAGATTTTGTTATAATTACAATTGACTTTATTTCTTATTTCATTAAATATAATCTGTCCGAAATTAACATCATATTTTATAATGATACCTTTTTCATTTGCAGCAACAAAGACATCGACAGGAACAATCTGTTCAGATTCTTTCCCATAAAGATTATGCCCTGCTAGATACTCGGTAGGAACATCTATTATTTTTGTATATCTAAATATTCCATCTGAATTTGCTTTATCTAGTATACACCCCAATATTACATCAACATGACTCATATCAATATATTACACTTAATCATTTAAAAATATCACACCTAAATGTGTTCTATGAACCTCAAAGAAGCGCTCAAAGGCAAAATATCTGAAAAAGATGACCAATACATATATCGTGCTTTTGAGATAATAGGTGACATTGCAATAATCCAGGTGCCAGCAGAAATTGAACAGCACAAGATGCTGATGGCTGAGACACTCTGCGCACTCCACAAGAACATAAAAGTTGTCTTGCGAAAGATTGACGAAGTCTCAGGCAAATACCGTGTAGGTAAATATGAAACCTTGATTGGCGACAGGACTTACACCATCTATTCAGAAAACAGCATCCGTATGAAAGCCGACCCGACAAAAGCATATTTCTCGTCAAAACTAGGAACTGAGCGCGAACGGATAACTGCTCAAGTAAAAGATGGTGAGACTATACTTTGCATGTTTGCCGGCATAGGTCCGTTTCCGTTGAATATTGCCAAATTACGCAATGTCACAATAAAATCAGTTGAGATAAATCCCGAGGCTACAGCCCTTTTTGCAGAAAGTCTAAAACTGAATAGGTTAAAAGGGAAAATATATATTTTTACAGGCGATATCAAAGATATAGTGCCTAACTTCTCTGAAAAGTTCGACCGCATCCTGATGCCTGCTCCAAAAGACGCACCAGAATTTTTAGACCTTGCTTTAAAAAAAGTAAAAAAGGGTGGAATCATAAACTATTATTCTTTTGTCCCTGCCGAAGACTATGATGACCTTGAAGTTGCAGTAAAAAAACAATGCGAAGATCTTGGACGAAACGTAAAAATCCTTGCGAAACGAAAATGTGGAAACATAGGTGTCTGCCAGTTCAGGGGCGCAATAGATATAAAAGTCCTTGACTGATATTAATGGTATGGGACCTTAGGGTAGCTAACGATTGAAGGTATCATGCCTTCATTGTCTACATTGGTCATCCTTGTGGGCTGGGGGTCCTCAGACCTGTGTTCAAAACGACCGGTGCTCCATGGGTGCGCAGTTGACATTCATGCTTTCCGCGCGAAGTCAAATGTTAATTATTCGACAAAACATTGCGCAAAGAAGTACTGGAACTATATACTACCTGGGCGTAAGCGAGTGGTATAACTATTGTTCAACCTTATATATGGTTTTCGTGAAATTCACAGGGGTCCCATTTTTTGTATTTTTTATTACTGTATATCTCGGGTTATGGTGCCTAACTGTTCCATCTAAAAATAATCCTATATATACCTCTTCTGATAATTATATACTATGCACAGACACAGGTCTTTAATTAGAAATAAAACTATCCTTTTGTCATCAGTTTTAATCATTATTTTATATTTGTCTTCTTTAGGTTTTGCAGTATCTGCAGGTCCTAAGATCTTGATTGTTGCAGATAGTGATGCAGATAATACAAATTATACATCTTATTATACTGATGCATTAGTTAGAAATAATTATAAATTTGGTACTGACTATGATATTAAATGGGTGTCTGGCTATGATAATGGTCCAACATATGAATTTATGTCAGATTATGATATCGTGATTTGGTTTACAGGGACAGATTTAGCAAACACTTTAACAAGCACTGATATATCCAATATTCAAACATATCTTAATAATGGTGGTGCTCTTTTTATGAGTAGTACTTATGCTGCTTTTTTACAATATGAATCTTACCAAACATTTTTTAATAACTATATGAATATTAAGAAGCCTACTGTGGGATGGTTAATAGAGTATGTTTCAAACTCCTATCCTTTAACTATTTATGGAACAAATCCAATTTATACTAGTTCATTAAAATTTAATCATAGTGTATATTATCCTGCCAAAGTAATTTCTCGTGTAAATGCATCTAATGATTCTAAATCTTATAATTTATTTTATTTTAACAAAGATTCATCATTTAGTGATAATTCAAATCAAATATCTTCTTCAACATATAATACTATCGCAACAGCTTCAGACCTCCCGACACACAAGGTGGTATATTTTGGTTTGGGTTTTGAATCAATAATATCGCCATATAAGAGTATTAATAATGGGGGTGCAAATCCATCTGAAACAGATCATGCCATAGCCCGAGCAACTCTGATGAAAAACATAATAAATTACCTTTACACACCACTATCTTATATATCTTCTATATCTCCAGACCCGACAAAAGACAACATAACAATAACTGCAATATGCAGTGATAACGGACTTCTCTCAAACATAAATGCATCAGAATTTTATTTTAACACAGATAATTTAAGTGATGGCAACAACATCCAATTGACAGCGACAGATGGCACATTTAACACAAGTCTTGAAGAAGCAACAATAACAATTAACGCAACTGCCCCCCCCTATAATCTTGACGACGGCACACACACAGTATCAGTCCACTGTCAGGACAGCGCAGGTCACTGGAGTAAATATGATAACAAAACATTTATAATAAATCGCACAGTTCCGCAGACACCAGAAATAACTATAAATAATGGTAATAACTATACAAATGATTATAATTTGAAGATCCACATCAGTGAAATTATAGGTTCTGGAACCTTTTCTATAGAACTATCCTGTAATGATATTGATTTTTGGTCTGTGGCATTCTTCTATAATTATGTCTATATTAATTTAGATGATTATACATACGATGCTAACGGCTGCAATACAACAGATGGCCTAAAAACAATCTATCTCCGTGCAAAAAGTGAGGCAGGTGTAGAGAACACAACCCATGCATCGGATTCAATAACTCTTGATACAATAAATCCTGAATTTATATCCGTTGATGTCTCAAACCCAGATAGCTATTACAAAGCAGGAGATAATATCTCATTGGACATTGATATGGGTGAAACGGACCTTATTCTTTATGCAAATACATCTAATGTAGATGGCAATTTTACATTGCAACCTTTAAACGATGATGGTGACAATACATATAGCCTTAATATTTCTATGGTTTATGAGACAATGAAAGAAGGCACAAAGACAATCAATCTCAAAGCAGAAGACCTCGCAGGCAACAGCCCTGGATGGTATAACTCTCTTCTTGTCACAATTGACAAAACCAAACCAAACATACCATCATATTTTGAAAACAATGACGGTTACACAAACGACATGACACCTGAAATGGCTTTTAAACCACTAACCACAAACACTCCCGATTACATCTCATTTTCATGTGATAATGATACATTTGATTCCTGGCTACCTTTTTCAAGCACAAGCAGTAACAGTTACAACAATTTCAACATAACAAACACTACATACGGTTGCTCACCAACAGATGGCGAAAGGACAATCTACATCCGTTCAAAAGACATTGCTGGAAACATAAACACCTCATTATCATATACAATAATTTATGACAGTGTCTTGCCCGAAATAGATAATCTTTTACCTTCTAATAAATCTAACATAACCCATAATACACAATTTTATGTAAATGTTTCAGATGACAGGTATTTATTCGAGGGGTACTATGAGTCGACAGGTGATTCTATATTCATCCCTGTTATCTCACAAGGATTAACTTATGCAAATTACAGTTTTAAACCAACATGGTATGAAGATGATGGCAACAAAAACATAATATTCCGTATTTATGATATGGCTGGAAATATATTACAATCTCTATATTCATACATGGTTGATAGCACAGCTCCAGAAACAGAAGATAATTACACCTCATCTGATTGGGTAGGTTCCGACCAGCAAGTGTCATTAGACTGCACAGACTCCCAAAGCTATTGCAACACTACCTATTATTGTATATCTGAAACTTCAGTTGGTGGATGTGAGCCAGAAAGCATAGGGAATAATGTTGATGTAGGTTGCACAATTGGCCATTCCTGTATAAAAATAATTTATTACTATTCTATTGATAATTCAGGAAATGTAGAATCAATAGACTCAACAGAACAAATAAAAATTGATAAGACTCCACCAATAATAACTGTAACTAATCCGAAATCAGGAAAGACTTATGCATCAACAGTTGACATATTTACAGATATAATAGATAGTGATAACGGAACAATATCATACGCAGACTACATAATCTACAATTCATCACAAGTAAATATTGCAAACGGAAGTTTAAACAGCACAGACGGCTGGGTTGCTGAGTGGAACAGTTCTGATTATACAACAGGAACTTTTAATCTTACAATATTTGCAAACGATTCATTGGGAAACAACATAACATACTCGCACCAATTCTCAATAGATAATGATTTACCTTCTGCAATTATATTTTACCCAAACGAGATTTACACAAATGCAACATCCATAACTCTTAATCTGAATGCTCAGAAAGATACAGGTAATATTGACAACTGCTCTTACAACATTTACAATTCAAGTGGTATTCAGAACAATTCTGAAAAGATAGCTGTTGCCAGCCAAGAATGTATATTTGACAATTCTGTCGACATTTCCTCATGGGCTGATGGCAATTACAGCATAACTTTCACAGCAATTGATTTATTATCAAATCAAGCTAACGACGTATCATGGTTCTATAAAGATAGAATAAAACCCGATGTCCATATCAACACACAGTTGAACAACACATGGAATAAAGGACTGGTCAGCATAAACTATAATGCAACAGATGAAATGCAGATTTCTGCCTGCAAGACAAGATTCAAGAAGAACAGCACCACGCCATGGAGTAGTTATACATCAATAGCTTGTGGTAATGAAAAGACATATCATTTTGATACGATACAATGCAGTGATACTTCTTCCAATGAATGCCTAATCGAATTTTATGCCGAAGATTCAGCAGGTAACACAAACAATTCACAAGTATTGTATCTAAATATAGATAATAGCCCGCCCCAAGTATCATTCACCTCTCCCCCTGCAACCTCCTGGTTCAATTCAAATTTTACAGTAGTTCATAATGAGACAGACCCTCAAGGTATGAATTGTTCATATAAAATAACAGGATCATCATCATCAGGCTGGAAGACCTTGACCTGCAGCCAAAACATATCAGTTAATATAAGTTCCTACTGCAACATCTCAGGCACAGCATGCATAGTCTACATAAACTCAACAAACAATGCAGGTACTACTATTGAGACGTCCCGCACTTTCTACACCGACTTTGATGCACCTCAATTATCAGGTTTGACACACACCCCTCATGTTGCAAAAGATGGCACTGAAATCTACTTCAATGCAACTATATCAGACACTAACAGACCGATTGGTTCAGTAATTGCCTACATATTGAACACGACAGGTGAAGTGGTCTCTCAGATTCAGATGACACAGATTAATCCAACATCAAAATATAATGGAACCTACATTGTAACAGGTTCAGAAACAGGAACATTTACAATCAACATAACTGCAAACGACACATTGGGAAACTTAGCTTATGACAACACAATAACCTTTCTTGTAAAGAACACACCACCAACTGCATCAGCATACAATCTGTCAGTTGATATTGATTCTAATTATGGAGACCGACGAATCCTCACAGGAGATCAAGTCACATTCTCTGTCAACCTATCCGATTCGATAGGTGTAGATTCGGCAATAATGACACTGAAACAATCTGGTTATGATGGAGTTAACTATACGCTCACCCCTGAAAGTTATATTTTCACCTCTGATATCTGGTCGACAACAATAACTGACACAGCTAACAGAACAAATTACAGCATATACAATCTATATGTAAATGACACATTAGGGAACACAAAAATAATATCTCCGGAAACAATAAACCTTAATTTCATCTCAGTTGTACCACAGACCCAAATAATTTTGGATTCATTAAGTAACACAACTATTGCAGAGACCACCGTACTCTTCAACCTAACTGTAAATTTCAACAAGACCATGTCTGACACAACATTTACCGTATACATTCCTCCAAACACAAAGACCTCAAATACTTTAGTTCCTGCATACACAAATTCAACACCCTATCAGTGTATAGTTCCTGTAGGTACTTGCGCACTAGAACCAACTTTTGACACAGCCAACAACACTATTTCAATAACTCTGAACCTGACGGGACCTGCAACAGAAGTTTCATTGATAACACAAAATATAAAATCCAACGTTGAGTCAATAGACAAGGTCTACAACTGGCAAGTGATTTATGACTCGGTTGATTACGGAACCTCATCAAAGATAATAACACCTAACCTTAACATAACATCAGTTAACTGTGACAATTCCTATCCTTGCCGCATCAATCAGAACACATCATTTAACATTTCAGTAAATGTCACAAATGAGTATGATATAATAAACCACACAGGGAACTTTTACAATCTCTCAATCATCTATTCAATAGATGGAACTGACCAAACTATAAATCTAAACGACATATTCTCTGGCAATTCAAAGAATACAACCTTTTATGACTTGATTGAAGAACCAGGCACTTACAGTTTCACAATCTATGCAACAGACAACATTTCATCCTCATATTCAATAGATGAGACTTACAGCATCGAGATTGTAGACACTATGGCTCCAACATTTGTATCTGTGTATAGTTTTACAGGCAACATAATCTATCTTAATAAAACAAAGACTATGTATTATAACCTAAAAGATAATGTGGGTATTGATACCGTTTGGGCAACAGTCTCCATGCCAGATTTATCAAAATCAAACATAACTATGGAATTTACAAGTGGAACACCAAAAGAAGGTCAATGGCAGTTAGACTATAATGAAACATCTCAATACGGTATCTATAATATCACTACAATATATGTAAATGACACAGAAAATAACACCCTAACATACCTATCAGATTATACATTTGAAGTCAGGGATATGGATATTTCAATCTCATTGAATACGACATCATTGTCTGTTGAAGAAACCTTGCAGATAAATGTAACGATTGAAAATAACATATCTTCAATCGGATCAGTGTTAGCAAACATAACAAAACCGCGAGGTGCAATTGAACAGGTCACACTATCATTTATCAATATTTCAGACACTAACATAACATACTATTCAGGTACATATTCAAACATAACCCAATCAGATAATTACACAATTGAAGTTATTGTGTCTGCTGGTGGCGACATGTCTGAGACATCATCATTTTTTGCAGAGTACGGCACAGTAAATATAGTTTCTGCAATTGGATTAAACAACACTCTTATGATTCCTGTAGATAAGATCTATAACCACAGCTGGTACATATACCCAGTCAAAGGTGACTTAGTAAATGTCAATGCAACTATGCATATAACAGATGAAACCTTATTGAACTTTTCAGTTTCAGAGATTATCCTCAAACAGTTAGGGAATATATCTTATGAGACTTATAAGGGTGGTTATCTAATATCCTGGGAACTCAACACGACACAGATTGGACTATCAGATATTGATGTAACTGTGTCTTCAACTTATTCAACAAACTTAACCTCAACAGAAATCAATGTAACTGTTGAAGATATAGAATACCCAGTTTTAGGAAATTATTCATCTTATTCGATTGTAAATTTAAATGATATCCTTGCAATAACAGTTGATGCGCAAGACAACACTTTTGTAAAATCTGTAATAGTTGAAGTGACAGACCCAAACCATACAAAGACAAACGTGACTGCACAAATATCTGATATTGGTGAATACACAGCCATTTTTGAAAATACGACATATCTAGGTAATTATTCTTATGATGTTTATGTTTCAGATATATCAGACAATAATGTAACTTCGGTAAATTCTAAAGCATTCAATGTGACAGACATTTATCATATAGATATAGTGCCGAACTATGTAGTCTACAACAAAGGTGAAACCATAGATATCTATGTAATTGTCTATGATATAAACAATCACAGTGTATCTTCTTTCAACCTATCTTTAGATTTAGTAAAAGGTGATACTGTATTGCTTGTAAACAATACGATAAATTCTTCTGCACAATATAAAATTTTAACATCAGATCTTCCAACAGAATTGGACAAAGATAAATTTTCATTATATACATTTAATGCAAATGTCTCAAAAGATGGAAATTTAGGAAACATTTCATCAAGTGTAAATGTGACAAACCATTTGGTTACACGTTTTATAGATTTATCTCCTGGTCAATATTATTCGTCCAGTTCAAAAGTGCCTGTGACAATTAGTGTAACAAACATACGTGGTGAAGAAACACAGGAATCGATTGTTTCAGTTGCATGTACTGGTTGTTTGCCAGAGAATGAGATAGATATTAAATCTTTAACAAAAATATCAGCTAATACCTATGTGAGTTTAGAAAATTTTATTGCACCCTCATCGGAGAAAAATTTCTATTTAGATATTCTTGCAGTAGATATATATAAAAATGGTGATACTGATGCTAAGCCAACATCTATATTGCTCACGACTGATTCATATTTTAATACTCAAAATAATGCAGAAGGTGCAGGTGGCGTTTCATCTGCAATATCTGATGTTCAAAATTTCATACAGAATCAGCTTGACAAAGTATTCCAGATACCCACAGATGACTTTGTATTTACCTCAGATACAAAAATAAACATTATAACTGGCGAGACAGCAGAATCTCTTACCTCAATAGAGAATATAGGTGATACAGGTTTACACCTTATAGTTGATTACAACCTTGACTGTTGCACAGTTGACATGCTTGACAAGTTCACTCTTGAATTAAACGAGCGCCGTTCAATCCCAATAACTATATCATCCAACCTTTCAAAAATTCCAGGCCGATATAAATTAGATATTGGCATAATGTCTGAAAACATCTCAAAAGAATATACAATAATAGTCAATCTTATACAGAATACATTAATAGTGCAACTGGATTCCTACAAACAAGATTATGTCCGGCTTAGGAATTTGATAGATGACCTTAATTTCTTAGGTATTGATACCTCTTTATATGAAGAGTCATTACGATTCTCAAAAGATTTAATAGCAGACGCTCAAAAAGCAATAGATTCAAATGATATTGAAGAATTAGGTTCAATAAATACTAAGCTTGACAAAGGGTTAGGAAATCTTGACCGAGAACTTGCCGACAAAGAAAGTTTAAAATGGATTCTTGAAAATAAATATAGTATTGCAGGAACTGTAATAACTCTCTTGATATTGATATACTTATTGCAAGGATATTTTGTACCTTTCATATCTTTAACTCACGAGCTTAAAGAATTACACAAAAAAGAATCAAATCTTTCCTCTGAAGAAAAAGCAACAGAAAAAGAATATTTCACCCGTGTTATTGATAAACCGACCTTCAACAAGATAATGACTGAAAAACACAAAGCCCTTATTGATGCAAGAACTCACATAACACACCTGTCTGTATTGCGGTCACGTCTTATCCACGGTCATGCAATCTATTCAGATGAGATTAACAATGATAAAATAATCAATGCTGCAACAAAAAAGAAATTACTCAAACATTTCAATAAAGAGTCATCTATTGTGCCTAAAAATGTAATATCTATGATCTCTGATTTAAAGAACAATGTAAATTTTGCGCCTAAAAAGTTAGTTTTAAATAATACTGGTTTGGGCACACAATTACAGAATCCTGCAATGTCTGAGAATCTAAAAAAGATAAAGGCTGAAATACTGTCAGGTCCATTAGATGATATTGTGTCCGTTGATGTTTCAGAGTCAACAGAAATTCCTGACATGAAATCTTCTGAACCTCTCAAATTACCAGAGACTCAAAAACAAGAATCATCTTTAACTCCTGATTTAGACACTGAAGCTGTCCCAGTCTCTGACATATCAGAAGATGCAATCCTGACAGATGACTCCGAATTCAAGCGCCTTATGGCAAAACTGAAAAAAGACATGGCTGATTAAAGGTTAAGCATCCATTTTCCATAAAGGTATAAATTTTATATTGTCTTCAACTTTTTCAACATCTTTTGTAAGCAAGACCATTTCATGTATATCCTCACAGAAATTATCTCTGAGTTCCTTAAGTCCTGATATTTCCCTGTCTTCAATATCATTTGTATATGATAAATTTATTGCATCAAAAGAACCATCTTTATTCTTCATCACAAAATCAACTTCATTTTTATCTTTCCAATAATAAGGTTCTTTATTTTTTTGGAAAAGTTCCGTAAACACAAGATTTTCAGCTAAACGACCTTCATCTTTTGAAAACCTGAAAGCTACAGCATTACGAGTCAATTATCTATACAGTATATCTTTCTTGGATTGACTTGCTGTTTTTTTTGAGAATAACTGAATATAGGAATTAGATATATAAGACCAATATCTTCAAGATATGATATATATTTCATAAGTGTTTCCTTTCTTAATGCCATTCTTTTTTTATTGTATTATAATATGTATTTACACTGAATCCATAACTTCTGTTTGTTATGAAAAACTATGCAAGTTTCTTAAGTAATGTCACATTTCCAATCGCATATCATTCAACAAGATCTTTGTATATAAACATTTCAAAATAATTGATAAGTATCTTTTGTTTAAGTTCTTCTTTTTCAATATCAACTTCTGGAAATCCGCCATCATAAAGGTATATTTCAAACATTTTTCGGACTTTATACCTTATTTTTTCATACTCAAAATATTTAGTAATCTTTATGTCTTTAAAATCAAGAAATTCATTAAAATCTAAAGGATACATATTATATGTAATGGTTCTTCCTCTTAAGCTTGTTGCAATATCTTTGCTCAAAAGTTTTGAACTTGAGCCTGTAACGAAAATCTTAAATTTTTTCGTATCATGCAACCGTCTTATAAACAGTTCCCATCTATCTATATTCTGTATTTCATCAAAGAAAAGGTATATATCCATTTCTATATTTTCAGGGTATAGTTCGAAATATGCTTCAATAATAGAATTCATTTCCTCTGCTTTTAAAGGTAGTATTCTTTCATCTTCAAAATTAATATACATAATTTATGATATGTCTGTATTTGTTCTAATTTAGTTTGTAATCTGATAAAAATAATATGTTTTTCCACTCCTTCTTGAACTTATAAGGCTTATCAACTTATTTGTTTCAGCCATTTTCAAGACTCTTTTTTTCACATCTAAAACAGGATTTTCCTGAAACTCTGTTATGAAACATATTTGAATAGTTATTTCATATCTATAGTCTTATATAGAAGGTCAAATCGGTATAGATTTATACTTCTATACTATTCCACTATTCCTGTAAATCTAGTAGTATTTTATCAATAGTCCTGAGCATATAAATCTGAGAATTTAGATTTATTATTATAAGGATCAATCTCTATTTTCAAAAACCACCCGAAATCCTTATTAAATTTGGCGCCAAAGATAATCATAAACACAGCAAAAGCTTTATAATGTTTAACTACTGTATGGTTACAAGGTGTTAATGTGGATAAAAGAATAGTTTTAATGTTGATTTTCCTTATTTCTCTTAATTTTTTTTTAACATCTAATGTTTATGCCAACAATCCCCCAAACGCAACAATAGAAAACATCACAGGTGCAGAAAACACGAACATAACCTTTACCCTACCAACAACAGATTCAGATGGAGACCCATTGACATACTCATCTGATAACCCCAACATAACATGGAACGGCACACACCTCTACTACGAAACCGATTACGACACAGTCCTCCACCCAAACCTGACAAAAACAATAACCGTAAACATCACAGCAGATGACACACTACTAACATACACACAAGAAGTAAACATAACAATAATTGATGTCAACCGTGCACCTTATTTTGTTTTATATCCTATTAATTCAGAATGTAATATATCTCAAGGTATAACATATACTACCGAAGATGCAGCCATAAACTGGACAGATTGTAACGTCAGCATGGATAATGTAATATTCGACCCCGATGGTGATGAATTATCTTATTCATTTTATGATTGGGGATTTAGTCCATCTCGACTTTCAGTGGAACCTGAGTGCAAACAATCAATCTCTTTATTTCCCGAACCAGCATGTGCTTGGCGTCATGATTCGGTAACAAACATGTTCCAATATAAAATTGCTGAGAATTACTTAGGTAATTGTTATACTTACATAAATATAACTGATAGTTATGGTCTTGTATACAGTAATGAATCTACGTTTTACTGGCAGATAACAACGGGTAATGTTTCCACACAAGATGCACCAATATTGGCCAAACCTTTACCTGTAATAACTTTATTTGAAGACGAATACAATGACACCTGGAATCCAATAGGTTATTTTAATGAATATGATTGTGAATCTCTGTCCTACTCAATCCAAAATTCAACAAACATATTATCCGACAACATAACCTGGAATTTCACATCACTAAATGAAAACTGGTTCGGCGAGGAAAATCTAACTTTAACAGCTACAGACAACATAGAAGACATAACAGTTAATCTAACAGTCCGAATCCTGCCCGTAAATGATGCACCGATATTATATACACCTGTACCAAACACAACATTTGACGAAGACACAAAAACACAAATAGATTTCAGCAAATATTTCAGTGATGTAGACAACGAAACACTAACTTACACATTGACTGCAAACACAGAGATATCAATTGAGTCAGTCACAGAAAACTTAATCACCCTAACTTCAACACCCAACTGGAACGGTCAAGAAACAATAACAATTCATGCAAGCGACGGACAATACGAAGTTACAGACACATTCAAAATAACAATAAATCCTGTAAATGACGCACCAACAATTGCCACAATAACTGCTATGTCTGTATATGAAAGAGACAAGATATCACTCACTCCGATAGCAATAGACATAGACAACGATCCATTGACATATTACACAAACAATTCCAACCTAATATGGAACACAACATCAGCATCATTTGACTGGACACCAACCTATAACCAATCCGGAAACTACACAGTAAATGTGACAGTCTCAGACGGAATCATAAATGATTCAACAATAACGACAATTGAGGTCATAGACAAATATCACAGGAATGATATATTATTAGAGCAGGGCTGGAACCTGATATCATATCCTTACACATTAGACAACACATCAGTCACAGACATTATGTCTAGTATAACTTCAGACTACACAATCTGGGCATACAACTCATTGACTAAAATATGGTCAGAATACGATTCTAATAAAGAACCACATCTAAACAACCTAACAGATATAAGTAACAAAGAAAGTTTCTGGATAAACATATCATTTGACGAAAACCTAACCGTAATAGGCACAAGACCTGAAAGCATAACGATAGATTTAAATCAAGGATGGAATCTGATTTCATATCCACTGGACACACAGAAACCGATAAACACGACATTATCGCAAATTGCGGGAAAATACACAATCCTTTGGGAGTTTAATGAAGATACTGGCTGGGACTTGTACAATCCTGATGAATCAAATGTGTCAACAATAGATTATTTTATACCAGGATCTGGATATTGGATAAATATGACTGAATCCAAAACACTTATCTTCTCTTATTGAATAAAAAATAAGGCATAGTTCATTTTTTGAGTGATTTCAAACAAAATGTAGTTAATTAAATACCTTCATTTATTTTGTAATTCGACGTGAAATGTGTATATTAAATAGTTCTCTGCAAAAGTTTATAAACAAACAATATTTAAAAAATATTCAAAATCACTCACTTTTTGAACAGTGCCAAAAATAAATAATCTATATATGAGACCTCTGCACAAATATATATCTGGTTAAGATGTCTAGGTCTGTATTATTGTTTGCATTAAGCATAGTATTATCATTGTCGTTTGTTCTATATAGTCCTACAATAAGTCCTGTAATCGAAGCTACAAGTCCTAATCTTACAGTCAAAACCTATACAGGTCTGCCTTATATGAACATAAATCAAAGTGATAGGTTTCATGTGGCTTTTAGCACATCTTATATTTCCAATAAAAATGTAACTATCTATATCTCACCAAATAACCAAACATCAACAAATAATAAACCCTATTTTTTCATAGATAATAATAGTATTGATGAGTCTTGTCACAATTGTGACAATTGCTGGTTAAATTCAAAAACCATAAATTATTTAGATGGTAATGAATCACTCTCTGTAGTGAATATAACTTATACTCTAAATAATCCAAGCATAGGTACAGTCGTCAACATCTACTTCGATGCAACCCCTATAAACCCTCAGGCAATCCTCTACACCAACTGGACCGGACGAATAGACACCGACACCTATTCGACTCAGAACCCATTCACAATCAGACCCCCATACCTCACAATTAATGATTTATATGCCCAATCAAGAACAGTCTACCTTGGAGATAATCTGACTCTTGCAGGATTTATGATAAACAATTCAGACAGCCCAGATTACACAGGTGACGCCTACAACATCACCGCAACAGCAGATAACACAACAACTAGTCTTGAAATCATTTCAAACAAGACAATAGATGTAACAGATATATTACATCCTGCTGAAAATCAATTTATTCCTCCCTCTAATTGGACAATCAACGCAAAATCCTTAGGCCAATCAAACATTTCAATCACTGCAAAAGACCAGACAGGAGCCTACAATGACACAATAAATGTAACAATAAACGTAGTCAACCTGACAGTCACTCCCGGAATACTTGAAGAGAATCCAATACAGGGAGAACCAATCACAATAATCGCAAACATAACAGACAACGCATCTAAACTTTTTCCACCCGATATTGATTTGACCTATGCAAACCTGACTTATCTCGCTTTAAATGAGACTTCTGGTAATTTAGAGTTATACGAATCTCAAGCATGTCTGACCGAATCTTTTGAATTAAACGAGACTTTAAGCGGGACAGACTACACAGTCTTGACCTGCAAGGTTTATATTCCAGAAAGGTCCGGGCTATATAACCTTACCATATCTGTTACTGATCAATATTTTAGTTATAATGGGACTGAAACAATACTCAAATCAAAGACAACAACCAATACCTCAAACTTCACAGTATCTTTCGGAAAGCTGAACCTGACAAAGACATTTGCGATGATGCTTGCAGTAAATGAAACATTTGACAACCCACAAGGTTTTTGGCAATATGGTGAGGATAAAAACCCATTGTGGCAAATTGATTCAGGTATTATGATGTATTTAAATTCTCCTAATAGTTCATCTAATGTCTTAAATCTCATAGATGCTCTTCCAGAAAGTACTGATAATTATATTGAGGTCAATATTTATATTCCTCCTAATTATAATCCACAAATTAATACACCTGTTGGAATAGTCTTTAGAAACACTTTAGATAAATATTATACATTTGGATTTAATGGTGTTATCGAGGGTGATAATTACAGTTTTACAATTATTAAATATGAAACCAAGGGTACTGTATTGAAATCACAAATAATAACTTCGGGTAATTATTATAATCCTAATTTTATAGGTAACATTTCTAAATACTCTATATATATTATTGGAAATGAATTCATAGGCTTTATAAATGATCTGGAAGTAGTAAGGGGTGTTGATGAAGATCCAATTGAATATGGAAAAGTTGGTATTTATTCATCATATATTAATTTTTTTGACAATTTCAAAGTCTACAACATCCTTGACCCTAAAGATGCTCTTCTTCTGAACCAGACATTCAAGATACAATCATTTGCAGAAGTTGAAGATGGTGACCTCTGGGGTCCGACAAATTACACAATTTCAAAAAGCAATTCAAAGATATCAAACCAGTCTGCCATGGGCTTTCAGAATGCATCAAATTTAACATTGGGTTCCTGGCAGATAATTAACTGGGGTGAATTTGATACAGATATTTTAGGTTACACAAATTTTACAATAGAGATCACCTCCTCAAAAGGCACAACGGCCACACAACATATAAACACGACAATAGTGCCCTTGATTGCATACATAGGTGAATCTGTAATCAATTACAGCCATCCTAATATAAATTACATCAATGTCACCGGTTTCGGCCCCTCACTAAATGGCCCAAATGGCATGTTTTCGGTCTCAATAAAACCAGAATATTCAGAAACAGAATATACAGTAACAAATTTCACGTTTGATTCTACACTTTCAGACATAACAAACAATAATTATGTATATAGCAACAATTATACTTCCACTTATCTGTCCGGAAACTACGACCTTGACATATCAATGAGAAACCAATACAATAAAAACATCTCAAACACGACAGAATCATTCTTTGTCAATTATGGGTATTTGAGTATTATAATACTTGCAAATCCTGGAGCAATTACATGGGGTGATTCGGCAATGCAATCAGTTGATGTATATGCATATGGTGGTGATGTAAGGAACATTACATTAAATATGACCTCTTTGACACCGAATTATCTTGATTTATATCTTGGTGAAATATCTAATCGGACTGAAATGGCGATTTTGAATAATCAATTTAAAACCTATACCTGGAATATTTCAGCAGCATATTCAGCAGGTTATGCAAACCTATCTGTTTCGGGGAATGCGACCTATGGCGGTAATGATACAACAAATAAATACAATATAAATATAACTAGTGGTGTGGATACCGAAGCACCAAAAATATTAAATGTTTCATTAAAATACGACATTGTCAATCTCAAAGAAAATATGACAATTTATGCAAAGATAACTGATGATTATGGTGTGCATACTGCAGTTACACAAATTTTCTATCCAAATCTATCTGGTTATTCAGAAAACTATACAATGACTTTTGATTCTACTATAGACCTGTATTATTTCACATTCACAAACACGACAATATTGACAAATGACACAGAATCATATAATATACAGATATATGCAAATGACTCTAAATCTCTTTTGAACGCATCAGACAACAGCACAACTTTTAACACGACAAACTACTATCATATAGACCCTAATGCATTGAACTATAACCTATTCAATTTAGGCGAATCAATGATTGCAACAATTCCAGTCCACACAATAAATAATAACACCATTACAGATTTCAATTTAACTCTTATGCTAAAAAAGTCAGGTGCTGAAAATGCCACAGTTCTTCTCCCAAACAACAAGACAGATTCTTACACTTATTACATCAATGCGTCAGACCCTACAGGACTTTACACCCTTGATATGAATGTCTCAAAAGACGGAAACACAGCAAACTTTTCTGGAAATTTCACAGTAAGCAATGTTTACACTCCTAACTTTATACAACCTACATCAAACTACCAGACTCAGCAACCACAAGCAAATCTTTATGATTTTGCAAGTCCTTTAATAGAGGTATTTAATGCGCGAGGTGAGCTGGTACAGTCTTGGGGTGTCAATGTCTGGATAACTTGTGCGCAACCATCAAATATCTCTTTATTTATTAATGGGATTTGGCAACATTATGTAGATTCAGGCACCACAGCATGTCAGATGCCATCTTTTGAAGGACCTTTTGACATCTTAGCATTCGTACACGACACCTACAACAATTCCGGGACATCAAGCCTACAGATGAACGTGCAAGCATATGGTAGTCCTCCTCCTAGTACAGGTGGCAGCATATCACCAGGTAGTTCATTTCCTCCTTACACACCTGATTTCATACCTTACTCAAACATCTCAAATTACTCGTCCTACAACGAAAATCTAAATATTTTTTCTTTTGAGTTAGGTATGCGCGACATAAACATGTTTCAGGGTGAAAATAGAGAGATTACAATAAATCTTAACAATGTGGGTCGTGATGACCTAAACCTTTCTGCATCATACGAATCCAGATGCTGTTCTATTGACTTGAACGAGACCTATTTTGTAAAATCAGGTAACAATCTCGCAATATCTTTGGTAGTATCATCAATGCTATCTGAAGAGCCCGGCACATATATTATGAAAATAAAGATTTCAAACGGTGATAAACTACAAGAACAGAATCTAAATATCCGATTAGACAAAAATCAATTAATCAGTGATTTTGAATACATTAAAAATGATTTTAAGAGAATTAAGAACATTTTAATTGATTTGAATAGATTCGGAATTGATGTAGGACCTTATATGGAATTATTTGGATATTCAGAAACACTTATGTTAGCAACACAACAATCAATAATGTCAAATGATCTACAATCTTTTGACGCTCAGATTGTACAATTATCTGCGTTATTAAATTCTCTAAATATGAATCTGACCGAAAAAGAAAATATAATATGGGTTATCAAGAACAGATATAACCTCGCAGGTCTTTTAATATCATTAATCCTATTTGTGTTTGCTCTTAAATATTATTTATTCCCTTTAATATTATTGAGCATTGAATATAAACAGTTAAAATCAAAAGAGTTCAACCTTGCAGCTGAAGAGAAATCAACCGAAAAGGAATATTTTACTCGTGTAATTGATAAGTCTACATTCAACAACATATTGACTAAAAAGCATGAACAATTGACAAATATAAGGACTCGTATGGTTCATATCCGAAAATCAATAAAACTATTGATGCATGGTCATAATGTCCCTATAGAATATTTAAATGAAACGCATAATACTGGAAAAAAATCAAAAAATAAGTCAAAATCTATATTTGGTGCGAAACCAATAAAACTTAAGTCATTTATGGGTTTTACCAATCCTTTATCGTATCTGTCTCTCCGAAAAGAAGAAACATCCCCTACCTCAAATCAAAAAACACGTACACCCATAAATTTAGCTGAAAAGACACCTATGTATCCCAAAGGACAGAATTTTTCATCATCTCAGACTTCAACCCCTGTTATGTCTAAGACTGGAAAAAAATTATCAAAGATTGGGAAAAACAAGAATCTAGGTGATGAAATGCGCGAGATATATGGTGGCAATCTGAAGAAAGAAGAATCAAAAGAATCATTCAATGACATAAAGAAAAAGATAAACAATATATTTGATGATTGATTAATTAATTATAAATATTACATTTACAAAAGAATACATAAGGGTGCAAAAGATATGGAAAGAGTCTCGACAGGAATAACAGGTTTTGATGACAAGCTTGAAGGTGGTTATGTGCCAGGTTCAGTTATCTTAATCGCAGGAAAAGCAGGAACATGTAAAACTACAGTTTCAGCAAGTTTTATTTATGATGGTGTGCAAAAAAATGAACCAGGGGTATATATAACAACTGAAGAGATGGAAAACGAGATAAAGGCAGATCTTATGTCTGTCTTTGGTTGGGATTTTGTAGCTCTTGAACAAAGAGGTATCTTGAATTTCATGTCAATCAAACCGATATACCCAGACAAAGTCTTAGGTGACTCTGACCTTGCAAAGATAAGCAAGTTCTATACTTATGACATATCAAAAAAGATAATTGCAGCAGTACGGGCTGTGGGCGCAAAACGTCTGGTCATAGATTCAATATCTATCTTTGAGATGTTCATAAAAGACAAATATCTGGCAAAGATATCCCTTATGACACTTCTTGAAGAGTTAAGGAAGACCGGTGTCACAACAATTATAACCGGTGAGATTCCGGAATCAAGTGATGGCTTAAGTCGAAATGAGATTGTAGAATATCTTGCAGACGGTGTTATAAAACTGGAATTTGTGCCTGTGTCAGAAGATTACAAAAGAACAATAACTATCCGAAAGATGCGAAGGACAAACCATTCAAGTGACATACATCCGTTCGAATTCAATAATACTGGTTTGAGCATTGTAGAAGTCAGATAGATACGTAGTGTGTCTCAAAATCCAACCGTTGAATTAGTATATTTCTTTGTTGTGTATGTTGTCGTATACATCTCTTTTTCTTTTATTTCTATTATTCTTGTGAGGTCATCTTTTCGTATTTTTAGTTCTTTATATGCATCTTCACAAGCTCGCAAAGTATGTTTTACTGTCATCTCAGCATTTTTTTTATTTCCATATCCAGAATTATATGCGCCCTTACTAATTTGTATAAGCAAAACATTTCTTTTTTTTATATTTTCAACCATATCTTTTTCAAGCGTATCATACAAAGTCTTAGCAGTTCCATACTTCATACTCTCAGAAATAGTCTTGCCTTTATACTCCAATCTTTCATCTTTTTTATTCAAACTGCCAAAAGACATCATCACCACAGATGATGCAACAGCCATAGCGCCCATAAACAGTATTATACTCATAATAACCAATTAATTTTTTTACGTTTTAACCTAAATTTGACAGTTTTAAAACTATTTCATTCTGAAAACCTATTTGACAGTTGGCAATTATTGAGCATTTTTGCTTGAGTTAATCATGACATTTCTTTATTTTTTACTAAAATATACTAATTTTGGGATAAAAATAAGACTAAATATCTTTTTTTTCATAATTTTTCTAAATTTTAGCCCAACTGTCAAATTCATTTGGCTAATTTTTGTGAATTTTCTTAATTTTTATTAAAGATTAAATCTGAATTTTGATATAGATCAAACAATAATATAATATTTTGACTTTGACATACAAACTGTCAAATAAAGTATTAAAAAATGTGTGAAAAAACGTAATAAACGCAATCAATTAACATACTAATATCTGTCAAATTCTGGTTTTGAAAAAACGCTAAAAAATAAAAAGGTCATAAATGTCAAAGTTGGGTTTTAAATATTTTAGTTATCCGTTTCAATATGTGGTCTCAAATCTATATTATTTGTATTTGTTTACTTTTCTGATACTTCAAATTCTTTTTTTAGATAATTAAGTTGTTTTAAATATTCAGAGATTACATGTAGTTTATAATGTGCATCATTACTTTTGCGTCTCTGCGGACTCAATTCCTTCATTCTTTCTTTAAAATCTTGATCTATTTTATCTGGGTCAGATTCAGTTTGTGCATATAGTTCATGTTTCTCAAACATCTGTTCATTCAACAGATTGTATTGTGCTATTTCTTCTTCAAGAGCTTTGGAATCCTTAAGTGCACTATTATACGCAGATTTTATCTTTTCATATGACATATCTTTTGCAACTGTATATTTATCATTCAAAGCTTGTACTTCTGATTCTGTAGCTATTTTATCTTTGTTTTCATTATAATCCATCAATCCTGTCGAACTAAGGTTTAAAGGATTATTCATATCAAAATTTATTGGTTTTTCGTTACCTAAAATAGTCTTAATCCATTTTAAATATCCTCCTTTAAGGGTATTTCCACCAATATCATTATTTGCATATCCCAAAGACATCATCACCACAGATGATGCAACAGCCATAGCTCCCATAAACAGTATTATACTCATAATAATCAACCAACCAATCTAAATCATAATTTTTTTTTAACCTTTTCAGCTTCAATTTCTTCCATCAAGTCTTCCATCCGCCTAATGAACCGTCCTGCATTCTCAAGCATCTTGTCAAGCATGTCACCAGATATTGTCTTTATTGTCCCATGCTCATAATCTTTCCAGGTCTTGACAATCTCGTCCACATATCTCACGTACTCCGGCTCTAACTTATTCTTCTTGACAAATATCTCATTTAAGCTTGTCGCAACCATCTTTTGTGTAGGTGGTGAGAATCCAGCCATAATCAATGGCGCCTGCCCCGCATCAACAACAGCCGTATATATTTTTTCAAGAACATTGAGCATAAATTCATGCCGTATCCGTTTAATCCTTAACGGTGCCTTCCCTATAAGCGACCGCATAGACTCTTTAGTGCCAGAAATCCTGCCATCTATCAAAAGTTTTTTAAGCGGCACAAAAAATCCAGATGGGTCATATACAGGTATACCATCTCTAATTTCTTGGAATGTCACAGGGGATCCGTGCCGTATAAGGTCCCAGTACTCAGTAAGATTATAATAAGATGTATGGATATCTACTTCCTGTTTATTTTTTGCAATCACAGAGGCCTCATGCGCGCACAGGTCAAGCTTTTTTCGTGTCAATGTATCAATCTCGCACATGTCATCAAATATTATGATTGCTGTCATGTCTCGTGTCTTAGAGAAATCACTTGAGGTAAGAAGCCAAATAGATTTAATCACAGGCTTAAAGTCCTTAAGCACATGATTACAATATTCCTTTATTGCGCTGACCTGTGTTAATTCATTTTTTACTTTTGTTTCTTTTTGGACTATTTTTTTCTTTTCCGCCATCAATTTTGACATCTCCTATAGCTTTCTGAAGGTTTGTTGCATAAATATTGCTTGAATAGATTTCGTCCTCTGATATATCTGATACATTGCCCGAATCAAATGCTTTCTTGTTGGTATGCATTTTTTTGAGTGTTTCAATATGGTCTTTTGACACAAGTCCTGTGTCTATGAAATGTACCTTGAAATGTTTCAATATTTCAGAATGGTCCTTAGGTTTAACCTTACCTGCCTTCTTAAGAGCCGAACTGCAAGCATCAATTGTCTTGTCATATGCCTCATTGACCATCTTTTTCTTTTTCATGAAATCAAGCACATTGAAAAGTTTTTCCATGCTTTCAATAAATTCAGTAACCATACCTATATACTTATCAATCTCGCGCCCTGAAACATTAGTAATCTCACCATGGTCAATCTTTCGTGTGGTCTCATACATCCTCTCATAGTCCTGAACAATCCGTGCAGGAATTATTTTAGTATCAACAAACCTCTTAGACAGTTCACGGCCTATATTTTTTGATGCAGGTGGTGCAACACCTGAAAACATAAGAACTGCCTGTGCAGACTCAACCATGGCAGATAAAAGGTCAGATGTTATGTCTTCTAAAAATATTTTACGCGCCTCACCAAGCTTTTTAGGCGCATCATTGATAAGCGTCTGCGACCTCTCCTTTGTCCCCGAAAGTTTACCGTCATTTAACAGTATCTGTATAGGTTTGATATACCCTGATGGGTCATAAAGAATAAGTGCATCTCTCATCTGAGTAATAATCCATGGCTGTCCTGAACGCACCATGTCCCAAAAAACAGTAAGTGGTTTTGGCGCCTGCATATGAAGGTCCAGCTTATCATTAGTCATTGCAGTTTTTGAAATATCGCGCAAGTTCATATTCATAAGGTCAATGACGCGCTTATCAAAATCCTCGCGAGTATCGTCTACAATGACAAGTATATCAATGTCTGATCCCTTGACATAATCTTTTTGCCTAACTGCAGACCCTGCGATGTATACAGACTTGACTACTGTCTTGAATTTTTCGCAGAATGGGATAACATAATTATTAATCTTGTCAAGGATTTCTTGTTCCATGCATTGATTTAGTTCAGTTGTGTATATATGTTTTTTATGGTTTTGATTATGAAAGTATCAAATGTTGTTATTTCGCGCAACCAACAAGAACATAAAACTGTAATCTACTCAAATCTCATAAAGTCACCCCCCAGCCGTGTTAACGCATCTATTTTTAAAGACCTCTGGCAAAAATAAAATAAACCAAAAAACCCCAAAAAACAACCTTACTTTTTAGCCATCACAATACAACTATTTAAATAATCGTCTGTAAAGATTAGTATTATCCTTAATTTACATCTCTTAAGATGTATAATCTAATAAAAAATCAGATGATGTGTTCTATATGCTTATAGGCGAAGTTTACGGTAAGACAGGCACAAAAAAGTTCAGGTTCTACGCCTACAAAGAGATAAAAAAACAAGATTTTGTCACCATCAAAGACGAAGAAGGCCACTGGATTCTCTGCAAGGTAGACATAGTCGAAAGCATATCTGAAGACCGAAAGAACATAAAGAACATGGCAATCTCAGAAGTCATAGGCTACCGTGAAGACGGGATATTAAAAACCCTAAAAAAGCCTATACGCCCCAATTCTCTAGTATACAGCGCAGACAAGAAAATAATACAGGATACATTAAAGCTTGACAAGGGTGGGCTCTATATTGGTCTTCTTGACTCAAACAAAGATGTAGAAGTATATCTTGACCCGAAAGGCCTAGTCACAAAACACGTGACAGTCCTTGCATCGACCGGTGCGGGAAAATCCTATACGGTAGCAGTCATCCTTGAAGAACTTCTTGAAAAGAAGATACCTATAGTCATCCTTGACCCTCATGGTGAATATATCAGCTTAAGATTTGCAAATGATGAAAAACGAGAACTTGACCTGATGGACAATTACCGGATAAAGCCAAAAGCCTATAAGGTTGTAGAGTACAGCCCAGACCCAAGAGTCAACCCCGGTTCAGAACAGCTAACATTCTCTGACAAGAACCTAGGGGCTATGGAACTCTCGCAAATCAGTCCTTCAAACACTACAGCGTCCCAGAAAGGTCTTCTTTTTACCGCGATAAGAGAACTTAAAGATCGAGGCGACTACACGCTTAAAGACATAATAAACAAGATTGATCAGACTGAAAGTGCAGCTAAATGGAACCTGTTGAGCATGCTTGAACTTGTAAAAGACATAGGCATATTTTCAGACGAACCCACACATATTGATGACATGGTGGTGCCAGGTCAGGCAACCGTAATCAATTTCAGAGGCATCGCTCCAGAAATACAAGGCATCGTTGCCTATAAGCTTATCCACGACCTTTTCGAGTTGCGCAAAGTAGGACGAGTGCCTCCTCATTTCTTAATTCTTGAAGAGGCGCACAATTTCTGTCCTGAAAAAGAAGTTATAGTGTCTTCAAAAATAATAAGGACTATTGCATCTGAAGGCCGAAAGTTCGGTCTAGGTCTTTGCGTCATAAGCCAGCGACCAGCCCGTGTAGACAAAAACATCCTGTCTCAGTGCAACACACAGATTATATTAAAGATTACAAACCCCAACGACCTTAAAGCCGTAAGCTATGCAGAAGGCATGACTGAAGGTGTCGAAAAAGAGATAACCAATCTGAATCCCGGAACAGCATTAATTTTAGGTCAAGGTCTGCCGTTGTTTGTAGACATAAGAGTACGGAAAACAAAACATGGTGGCACAACTGTAAACATAACTGAGCAGCCAAAGACTGGCAAGAAGATACTCTCTTTCAACACAATACCCAAAGCAAACATAGAATCACGTCTTGGCGTCCTGAAAGTATTGTATTACCCCTGCTACTACATCGTAGCTGGTGTAAAGACCTATCTTTTCGAAGGCATGCAAGGTAACGTAATCTATAATGAAAAAAATATAATAAAACAGCAAGAACTTGATTTCACAGCATCTGAGCTTGAACTCATGAAAGTCCTGACGGGTGAGATGACAACAGATCTTATATTGGAAAAATCAACTATATCTTTTGGTGAGCTTATAAATGTCCTTGCGACTATGATTGAAAAACATATTGTTAAAAAGAGGACAGATGACCGTGGTATTGATTTATATGCCTCTGAAAACTCTTTTGTTATTCACCAATTCTCAGAGAAGCCAACACTTGTTGTGATTGATGGAGACATATTGAAGCCTAAACTGACAGAGGAACAGATATCCGAAAAGGCGAAAGCGCTATTCCCTAAAGTTGATACTGTCCAGTTGGCATACTATCCGTATTTCATGGGCAAGAATTTCATGATAGATGGGATAACCGGTCTCAAGAAAGACATTTAATAGTAAATTATAAATAATTAAAGCAAATAACAAACTATTAAATTATATTAAATCTTTTATTTGTTATAGAAACACGGATGAAAATACATTTAAACGATGGTCATCTAATTTATAGGACATTGAACTCTGTCGATGAAAACTCAAAAAGATTGATTATATTTGTCCATAGGCTGTCTGACAATGAAAACCATAGGCTTGTATTCAATGTATCCTGATATTTTAAAACAAAAGGTTTCCATACATTTAGGCCCAGCCTATATTGTGATGAAGACAAAGCAAGATTGCTTGAAGATTGCAGTATTAGCACTTTTGTTAAATACATAAATTCTGTCATCTATTATTTCAAAGAAAAATACGATAAGATTTATCTGGCTTGTCACAGCTTAGGTTTTGTTATTTTGGATTGTGAAACCGATAATGTTGAACGTATAGCACTGTGGTATCCCTCTCTCTCATTAAAAAAAGATAGGATAGATACTCTTCGTTATGAACCTAAGATACAGGCATATTTTATAAACTGGTGTATAAGTTTCATAATAAGTAAACAGTTGAAGATTGACTGGGAAAACATAAATGATTCCCAGCTGTTAAAGCATGTCACGAAACCTTTATGTATCCTGATGGCTGAAAAGAGCAACCTTAAAATTGATTGGAAAAGTAATTTAAAATATCTTAATGTTGAATCTGATTATACCGAAATTAATGGTGCTTCACACAGTTTTACTTAAGATGGCGTTGACGAAAAATTATTTGAAAATACATTAAAATGGTTCAATTTATAATGCCTAATCTTTTGTTAAAAACACAAACAATATCGCCTGCTGAAATTTCAGTTTATATACATTTATCTTCTTGTAACATTACATTTCAATCTATATTTTAGACAATAAAAACACATATATACACCACACACAAAAGTATATTAAGAATTGTGGTTGGGTCGGAAAGGAAATAACTTTAGAGGAAAAGTCCTCATAACATAATAATTGTGCGCTTTCCTTCCACCCAATCCAGGTGTATTTCTGGCATATTTTGATAAAATATGGTTACTGTATCTGTTTTAATCAAAAACCCGCAACAGTTAATAATATATACTATCAAACCCTATTAGTGGTAGTGGTTATTATGGCAGAACGACGAAATTTTGTATTATTGAAAAACGGAAAAGATACAGATAGTGTCTTTACTGGAGCATCCCCAAGGCAAGCAGCTCTTAAGGCAGCAAACCGTGGACACAAGTCAATTGAACTTAGAGAAAGAGGAACAAAGAAATTGCATATATTTACTGGTTCCAGAAATGAAGTAGCAGCGCCTGCAAACAGACCTGATTGGATGCCAGCAAAGATTTGGAAACCAAACGTAAAAAAGACAGGTATAAAAAAGCTTTGATTTAACTTTTATTTGATTGGGTTTTTAAAAAACCCATTTTTTATTATATTTTTATATGTTGGTCACAATTTCTTAATCGCCAAAAAACCCCAAACAATAAAAAACTATTGATAGTAATAATTATATCTAATTATAATTAAGGATAGATTGATATGAGAATTCTCTGCACATCCGATTTCCATGAGGAAGAAAAACTGGCAACTGCAGTATTGAACATAATCGAAAAGAAGAAGATAGACGTCTTCATAGGTGCTGGCGACTTCCACACAGACACATTCACCGCAAAATTCTTGAAACGTATAAAAATCAAAGGTTTTGTAGTCTCTGGCAACTGGGACTATGTCACATTCACAAACAAGTACATATCATCAATTGACTGGGGTATAGAAGCGCATGGTGGCTATCACTTTTTTTGTGTGGGCAACCATTTCCCCCTAGACTTCGCAAAAGTTGCAGACAAAATGACAAAAGATATAGACCCCAAGAAACTAATCTTTGTGACACATTACCCTCCTTACGGAATCCTTGACCGCCTCTGGAATGGCAGGTCTGTAGGTTACCCTGAATTTCTTGATTTCATTAGACTGAAAAAACCGACCCTACATGTGTTCGGTCACATTCATGAGGATACAGGCATTGAAAACGAAAAAGAGAAAGGTACGACCTGTATCAATTGCGCACTCGCTTCAAGCAGGAAAGCATACATAGTGGAGATGCCCGGAAAAAAGATTGAAGAAGTTGACCTGAATGATTTCATGTGATTGATGATGACTACAAAGAGACAGATATTTGAGGTATTTATGATATTATCAATAATCGCAATCAGCGGTTGCACCCAACCCTCTAATACTTTCAAACTCGAAAAAACATTCTCGATAGATACAACCTATCCAACAGGGCTTATCCCTCAATGCGAGTCAGGTCTTATAGACAAAAATTCTTGTTACCTTGACACAGCAATCAATACAAAAAATGTATCTTACTGCCTCAATGTAAACAGCCAGAGGTCAATCCCTGAGTGCATAACTACATACGCAATAAAGACAGATAATGTGACTGCCTGCACAACTTCTTACATGTTTACAGATAATGCGCGCATGATATCTCTCACAAACGATTACAGATACAAATGCTATTATGATTACGCTTTTGCAAAAAAAGAAAGAGCTATATGCAACCTAATTGAACTCCAAAACGAAGAAGCAAAACTACTCAAAAGTTACTGTTTCGCAGTATTTGATAAAGATACAGATGCTTGCAGTAAATTAGAAGTTAATTATTATCTTAGGAACGAATATGACCAGATACAGGGCGATTGCCAGATAGAAGTTGCGATACGCACAAAAGACGCAACCCTTTGTGAATCCGCCCTTGAAAATGAGAAAGGTCCATACGGTCCATACCTTGACCGTAAGATGGATGGTGTCTTTCTCACCGATTGTTATTCAAAAGTTGCGCCCGCAGTAAACAATAAAAATCTATGCGATAACTCAAATACTTATCCATACAAACACATCCCTTGTATTGGTGCATTCATTCAGCCTGAAGAGGTCACAGACTTCTGCAACACATACAAGCCTAATTTTATCACAGGCTACAACATGGACGCACAGTGCGTAAAGAATCTTGTCTCAGGAAAAGATAATAGTTTCTGCAATAATATACAAGACCGAAAAGACCGAATCCAATGCCTTGACACCTTATGTCAGCCCCCATACACCGACTGCAGGAATCGATATAAAACATTATTTGATAAAACCTCTTGCGACCAGACAACAACTTACGACCTAAACACAGACTCAGTTGACTACGGACACATCTGGAGTGGTTACGCAGGTGGCGCATGCATAACCAACATTGCACTAAAAACAAATAACCCCGACCTATGTAAAACAATAACAAACGAGGCATACCGGAATAAGTGTTATGTAGATTATGCGCACATGACAAAAGACGCAAAATATTGTGCAACACTGACAATAACAAAGGCAAAATCCGACTGCTACACACCTTTTGCAGTCTATGATATGGACGAGACCTACTGTGTAAATATTGACACAAATGAAACCATAATCCAATCCTGCCTTGATAAGATTGCATCAATCAGTGGCCAAGAGAAATAATAAACAAAAACTGTTATGTCAGACAAATAAAACAGACACCCAGTCACCAACAAAATGTGTAATCACAATAACGACAACAGCAATCAATAGGTGTTCTGTTATAACTTTCCACGGCTTTTCTTTACCCTCTTTTGAGATGACATAACTCAATATTGCAAGAAGTGACAGCCCATATACCACAGACACTATTATCGCAGTCAAAAGATCAAATAGTAATAGTGGTATAAGGAACGTGAGTGCGAACAGGAACTTAGACAAAAATGTTGATAGTGTGGCTTCCCATATCTCTTTGTGTGTGTGGTGATTCTCAGATTCTTTTGATATATGTATTCCTAGCGCGTCAGAAAATGCATCAGCTATAGCAATAGTCACAACACCTCCTGCAACTGCGAGGGTAGAATTGGTACCTGAATGAAGCCCTACCATAAGTCCTAGTGTCGTGATGATTCCTGAAGTCAGCCCGAAACAAAGTCCAGTTTTCCATGAGCTGTTCATGGTCGTGAATTTATCTTTCATGGCAGTAAAACCTAATTTAAATCCTGTATCTATGTCTGTATCTAAAGGAATATCAATTGTTTTCGAGGTATCATCCATAATCCTTTTAATTTAATAAGATGCTATAAATACTTTTTGTATGTAAGGGGATAATCAATAACGATTTAATCTCTTTTTAAAAATCAGTAATCTGTTTTATTTTTGTTGTTTTTGGATATTCTTTTCTGCGTTTTAAGTTCAGGTCAAAAAATACAGATAATGCCTCAGTTACCTTAATAAAAGTTAACAGTTCTGTTTCATTAAATTCATCAACCCCATTATACTCAACTAAAAAATAAGGTTTAGAATAATTCTCACATTCTTCATAATCAAATCCAAGACCTATAACACCTTCAAATTCTTTATTCTCTTTAAACTTATCCATATCAATTTCTGAAATTATTTTTCCAATATGTCCTAAACGGAAAGACTTACTATCTGCTGGTTTAAAACTAATATAATTTATGTTACTCTCTAAACAATACATAAGTGTGTCTTTTGAACCCATATATTCAATTAACTCATAAAGTAAATTCATACATGCATCTATATTTTTATCAGAATAACCATTTTCAACATATTTTCCAAAAGTAGGCAAATCTTTAACCCAAGCATCAATCTGCCCAATGTAATTATCAATTTTGGATATTTTTTCATCACTTGAAGATATCATAATATAAATGATATGAATAATAATAAAAACATTTGTAATTTTAACATAAATAAGATTTATATTTAAATCTCATCTAATAAAAATAAACCAATGGGCTGGTAGTTCAGTGGTAGAATGCCTGCTCGGCATGTAGGAGGCCGCGAGTTCGAGTCTCGCCCAGTCCATCAAGCGATGCTCCCTTGAGGTGCACATGACATTCGGCTCAAAAGAAAAAGAGCCGAAGTCATTTAGTTATCTGATAATCCTAAACATCATCAATTTATATCTTTTATCTGCGCAATCAACATTATGAACATATACTTTGCAGGATCCATCCGTGGTGGAAGGGCTGTTGTAGGTTCTTATTCACACCTAATAGAACACCAAAAAAAATTCGGGACAGTCTTGACCGTGCATGTCAGCGATGACAATCTTTTGCGCAAAGTTGACGACAATAACACTGATATATACATACCCGACCGCGACATGGCCTGACTTTTATCCTCTGACGTATTCATTGCAGAAGTCACAACTCCGAGCTTGAGTGTTAGTTATGAAATTGGCAGAGCAATCGAAGCCAAAAAGCACATACTATGTTTATTTCAAAAACAAGAAGATAAAAAACTCTCAGCAATGATTAAGGGATACAACGAAATAACAGTAAAAGCATATGACACAATAGATGACGCAAAATCCATAATTGATGGGTTCTTAAAAGCAATCTGAAAATATTATAACATTTATTACTCATAATTGTTCCAAAACATACAGTACTCCCGGGTGCACATCAAGTTCTGATAACTTATCAATCTCAAACCATCCATACTTGTCATGTTCCCAATTAAGTCTCGGAACAAATAATCCTTTTTCAGCAGCATCAATCTCTAAAATATATGTTTCATATGTGAAATCAGTACCCTCTTTAGAATATACGTATGGTCCTTGTAGTATTTTCCCTTTAGGCAGAGAACCCATCTCTTCCCGTGATTCAACAACAGCAGTCACTAATGACTTTTCTAAACTATTTCCTATAATATTCCGTGCACCTCCCGTAATACCCCAATATCCAGAATCATGAACTAATCCAGAACGTTTAAACAATAGGACTTCCTGGTATTCTGGTGAAAGTATAAGCAATCCTGCACCACCAAGACCCCAAGTATTTGTTTCATCAAGATGATGTACCAAACCGACCTCCCTCGCATCCTTTGAACTAAATAATCTCGAATATTGTTCATATAAGATATAATCTGTATCAGCCATAGATATATTTTAAGTATATTTAATTTTTTAAATGAATCTTTGTGTTTAATACACTTCTTGACCAATGCAAATTAATTTTTTAAAACATAATAATTTAAATTATTACAAATCCAATATATAACATAGGTGTTTTCTATGGATGAAACAATAAAGAATTTGGCACGTGCTTTCGTTGGGGAGAGCCAGGCAAGGAATAGGTATACAATGTACGCAAAAATTGCAAAGAAAGAAGGGCTTGAACAGATTTCAGAACTATTTATTTTGACAGCTGACAATGAACGGGAACACGCAAGCTGGTTCATGAAACTTATTCAGGTGCTTAAAGAAAAACAAGGGAATAAAGAAGACATAATAGTAGATTCAGAAGTACCAACAACTGTATCAACCACTGAAGAAAATCTCAAGGCAGCAATTGCCGGCGAGCATTTTGAGCATGGGACATTGTATCCTGATTTCGCAAAAATAGCGGAGAAAGAAGGTTTTGATGAAATAGCTGCACGGTTTAGAGCTATAGCCAAAGCGGAAAAGCACCACGAACAAAGATACATAACACTTCTAAAAGAGCTTCAAGAAGGAACTCTCTTTAAGAAGGACACTGAAATTGAATGGGTATGCAGAAATTGCGGTTATACGTATACTGGAAAAAATGCACCAAAAGTATGTCCATCCTGTAATCATCCACAAGCATATTTTGAGGTAAACTGCGAAAAATACTAAATTTTGTGGATAAAACCCAACTTTAATCATTTTTTAACACAAAATGCAGAAAGGATTATATATTTTAGACTCTATATTATACTATATAAAGGGGTGTATTTTATATGAAATTGGAAGTTATTGAAAAGATAGCAGCATTGATTACTGTAGCATTCGGTCTTATTGCAGCTCTTGCATGGAACGATGCAATCAAAGCCATTTTTAAGCAAGTTTTTGGTTCCGCAGATACAATAGCACCTATGGTGACCTATGCAGTTATTGTGACAATTGTGGCAGTTTACGCAACAATCTGGATTGGCCGGGTTGCAGAAAAAATAAAAACGGTGCCTTCAAGACCATAAGTCCTACATACAATTTAGATAATAGGATTGTAGATTTTTTTATATAGGTTGCAAAAAGTGCAACCTTATTTTTTATTTTGTTATCAATTAGAAATATATCAATTCAACTGATTTTAATAGGGGTGTTAAAAATGAAATGCGCAACATATTATTATTTTCCAGACCTGCCTTATGGCTACGGCGACCTTGCGCCTTACATGTCAGAAGCGCAGTTGAGGATACATTATCTCAAGCACCATAGCGCCTATGTGTCCGCTTCAAATTCAATCATAGAAAAGATTTGCGCATCAAGGTGCGACAATTCAGTAATTGACCAGAAATCCATATTGAAAAACCTCTCATTCAACATAGGTGGTAATATACTTCACAGCCTATTCTGGAACAATCTAGCACCCAAAGGCAAAGGCGGAAAATTAGAAGGAACTCCTTTAGAAAAAATGATAATGGATGATTTCAAGACTGTTGAACGTTTCAAGAAAGAGTTCAGTGATACTGCCACAAGCGTTGAAGGTTCCGGTTGGGCTGCGCTAACCCTATGTCCTGAAACCGACCGTCTGATGCTGATGCAGATAGAGAAGCACAATCAGAATCTATATCCAGGTCACAGGATTTTATTGGTTCTTGATGTCTTTGAGCATGCATACTACCTTGATTACAAGAACGACCGCGCAAAGTACATCGAAAGTTTCTGGAACATCATCAACTGGGATGAAGTAAACAGACGGCTTAAAAATTAGGTTTTTATCCTAATTACTAACACTCATTCACCCTTTTAAATTTAGGAATCTAAATATATCCATGTCTGAAAACAAGATAAATCTGATATTAGACACCCTTGAAAAAGAATATGGTAGTCCAAAGACTGCACTAATTCATCATAGGGCTCACGAACTCCTGATTGCAACAATCCTTTCTGCGCAGTGCACAGACAAGCGCGTCAACATTGTAACTGGCAGACTTTTCAAGAAATACCCAGACATAGAATCGTTTGCAAACGCAGATTTATCCGAACTTGAAAAAGACATTAGGTCAACCGGTTTTTATCATAACAAAGCAAAAAACATAATCAACACATCAAAGATGCTAATAAATGACTTCGTATCAAAAGTCCCAGACACGATGGAAAATTTAATCAAGCTTCCAGGCGTCGCGCGAAAGACTGCAAACATAGTCCTTTCAGAATTTTACGGCAAGACTGAAGGCATCGCAGTCGACACACATGTAAGTCGGTTGTCCCGCCGTCTCGGTTTAACAGAAAGCCAAAACCCAGAAATAATAGAGCGCAACCTAATGTCAATAACAGATAATAAAGACTGGGGCAATCTATCAACTCTACTCATAACTCACGGCAGAAACATCTGTATAGCGCGAAACCCAAAGTGTGACGAGTGTGCATTATACGACCTATGCAGCTCAAAAGGAAAATGGTGATATTATGCTTGAAGAATACAAAAAAAAGAGAGATTTCACAAGAACAAAAGAACCAAAACCACAATTGTCATCAAGCGATAAAGGCAATCTAATTTTTGTCATCCAAGAGCACCATGCAAGAAATCGGCACTATGACTTGCGTCTTGAAATTGATAGTGTCTTAAAAAGCTGGGCAGTGCCAAAAGAACCACCTGTTAAATTTGGTATTAAACGTCTTGCAATTGCAACTGAAGATCACCCGATAAGTTATGCCTATTTTGAGGATACTATACCTGATGGTCAGTATGGCGCAGGCGACGTCAAGATTTGGGACAGGGGTGTGTTTGCGCCAGAAAAGATAACAGATAAAGAGATTCTGTTTCGATTGGACGGCAAGAAGATGAAAGGTGATTATGTCCTTGTCAAGACCGGGTTTGGTAAAGGTAATGGTTGGCTGTTATTTAAGAAGAAATGATTTGTAACGAAAGTATATTTAAACATTTCACATCAATATTAGTCTATGGTTAAAATAGTAGTCACTTCAGATTTCGGGTTCACAAAAGATCAAGCGCGATATCTAAACACAATGGGTAAAGTAAAATTCTACACTGATGCGCCAAGAACTAAAGAAGCATGGCTAAAAAGAGTTGAAGGTGCAGATATAATCTGCAGTGAATCATTTGGTCTCATTGACAATCTGTACAACCTAAAAAATGTTTTTGTAACTTATCCCTTCGTATCTTTAGGAAAAATAGATCTGGAAAAGTTAAAGAAAAATAATGTAGTATTAGCTAATAGTCCCAGCTGCAATAACGATGCAGTTGCCGAGTGGGTAATTTATATGTTGTTAAATCTATTTAGGCAATTTCCAAAATTCATTAATAACACAGATTTGCCTAAAGGTCAAATGCTACCAGTCACACAGAGCTTAAAATTTAAGAATGTAACCATTTTAGGTCGAGGCAACATAGGTCTGCATCTCGGGCATCTATGCTCAGCTTTCGGTATGAATCTCAAATTTTTCGTAAGGGGTGACGACCTGTTCCAAACAACTAAAAAAGCAGATGTAATAATAAACTGTTTGAGCTTAAACGATGACAGCATTAATCTATTGAA
Organism: Nanobdellati archaeon; assembly: GCA_019429125.1. Lineage (GTDB taxonomy): Archaea > EX4484-52 > EX4484-52 > EX4484-52 > GLR71 > GLR71. The sequence goes on from JAHYJO010000006.1 coordinate 42,074, forward strand.
CCGAGATTTCTTCTTTTCATTAAAAAAATGTCCATATTTTGTAACTTTCACAAAAAAAGAGATTTACGATTTTGATGCCGTGGTTGAAGCATTAGACACAGGCGTTTTAAGTGGTGTGGCTGTTGATTGCGGTGGTGAAGAAATAGGCGATGTAACCAATGAATTTTACAAAAGAGCGCTAGCCCACGATAAAATTATAGTTACTCCGCACATTGCCTGGTGCGCAGATATTTCAATGCATAATGGAAACAAGATTGTAATTGACAATGTTAAAGCTTGGATAAATAAAGCGCCCATTAATGTTTTAAAATAAAAATCATAACAAAAAATATAAAGCATCATAAATATCTTAGAAATATGGATTTAAAAAACAAAGAACAAGACTCAAAAACATTTAAGGATGTAGACTTCTCAAACAAGTCTTTAAAAAATATGAGTTTTAAAGATTGTACTTTTGAAAATTGTAATTTCTCAAATGTAGACCTAGATAACACTAGATTCCAAAACATAAATTTTAAGGGCTGTAAAATCTTAGGACTCAACTTCTCAAGATGTAATAAACTCATAATAAGTTTTACCTTTAAAGATTGTTTAATCTCTCTTTCAGTCTTTTCAAATCTGGACATAAAAAACACGATTTTTGATAATTGTAAAATATGTGATTGTGATTTTTTTGAAACAAACCTAACACGTTCTAATTTCGAAAATTCCGACCTAAAAAAGACTAATTTTAAAAATACAAATCTAAGTTTTGCCTCATTTAAAAATGCAATAAATTATAGTATCAATCCCAATCAAAATATCCTACGAAAGACAAAATTTTCGGTTCCAGAAGTTATAGGATTATTGGACACTTTTGATATTGAATTAGAATAAATATGTACTTTAAACTGCAAAATTCAAGCAGATTTAGCCAATAATAACATTTATATCTTTTTAAAACAATTATATTATAGGGGATTTCTATGAGGAAAATAATTGTTATTCTAATAATATTACTTATTTTTATACCGATAGTATCTGCTTTAGAGATAAGAGAAGGCGATAATATCCTAATTGAAGATAGGCTTTCTGAAAGTCTGTATGCTACTGGCGGTTCAATATCAGTTGATGCGCAAATAGACGGTGACCTTACCGCTTTTGGTAGGATTATCATTATTAACTCACCTATAGAAGATGACCTTATGGCCTGTGGTGGTCAAATCTTAATAAATGCTCCAATTGGAAAAACTGCTCAGATTTGTGGTAGTTCAATAAATATAAATTCAGATACTGGTGGAGATTTAACAGTCATTGGAGGCGATATCATAATCAATGGAGATGTTGATGGTGATCTTAGGGTTATGGGCGGTAACATAATCATCAATGGCGAAATAGATGGTGACATATTGGTAACGGGTGGCAACATAGTAATTAATGGCCCTGTCACAGGTGACTTGGCAATAACTGCAGGCGAATTAACAATTAAAGGTACAATAGATGGCGATGTCAATGCAAAAGCAGAAAAGATTAAGTTCGGAAAATCGACAGTAATTAAAGGGGATTTCATCTACGCAAGTAATGATGTTTTGTTTAATGAACAACAAGTTACAGGTTCAATAATAAAAAAAGAAGTAGCGATAAAAACGTATAGTCCTATCAACAACTCTGGTTGGAAAATAGTCAGTGGTATAACTTTATTGCTTATTGGGATATTGCTTGTCCTAGTCATTCCTAAATTATCCGACAGGTTGGCTGATAACATAAAAACTGATTTTTTAAAATCAATGGTATATGGTATTTTAACTCTTGTAGTTGTCCCAGTAATCGCTTTAATGTTAGCTATAACTGTGATTGGTATACCAATTTCAATAATGCTAATATTCTTGTATATCCTAGCGATTTACCTTTCAAAAGTGTTTGTAGGGTTATATCTAGGAAGATTAATCATGAAAAAGTCGCATATAGTCTGGTCAACAATTGTGGGTCTATTTATTTACTTAATCTTGGTAAACATACCTATCCTTGGAGGATTTGTTACATTTTTAGCAGTCTTGTTGGGTCTTGGAACAATTACAATATGGGTCACAACCAAAAAACAAATTGAGATGAAACCCAAAACATCAATTGCGACTAAGACTCAAATAACTAAAAAATAAATATCTACATTAAATCACAAAAATTGGCCTGAAAAAGTAATACTGTCATTTTTTGTTATTTTCATTTGGGCTATTAATAAAGATTATTATTTTACCTTTTTAAATGATATGCATTCAATTTTAACCGAATATTTCAAAAATATAGATAATCTTGAAGATTTCATAGAATTCAATACTACTTCCAGGAAAAAAACAATAAACACAAGACAAAGGCTATAAATGCTTTACCTCAACAACTTGTTATGGATATATCTTAAGGCATAATCTTTGGTCTTATAGCAATGGTAGGATTCAGTTTGGGCAATTCTTTAATCATAATACCTGCAAAACGATTAGGTTTCATAAATACTATCTTTTTCAGAGGTATTTTCATGTGCCTGATATTTTCGATGTTGACACCTTTTTTCTTATCAGTTACGACATTCTCATATAAATATATCTGTATTGCATTTGTCATATAGTTTCTTGCCTTTATACTCCTGTTAACATTCATGAAAGCGTTAAGTCTTGGAAAATTAGGTATCATGTCACCCATCGCAAATTCATCAATAATATTTACTGTCTTGTTTTCAGTCCTTCTATTCAATGAATCATTGACCTCAATTAAGTTAGGTTCAATCTTGTTGATAGTGCTTGGAGTTATATTTATTTCAGTTAATTTCAAAGACCTGAAAAATTACAATATATTTAGTCTGGCAAATGGCATACCTTATGCTCTAATCTCCTGTGTGTTGTGGGGTCTTATGTTTACATTATATAAGATACCTGTCATTGTAATAGGACCTATTCTGACAGCATTAATCATAGAGATTGGAATATTTATCATCTCATCGTTTATTGTGTTGAAGAACTCTTAAAATATTAAAATACCTAACAAGAGTACATTGACCTATCTGATATTGCTTTCAATATTCACAGCAGTATGTGGTGCTTTCTTAAATTTTTGAATCTTAGTGTCCGATGTAAGCATTGTAGTGGCGCTTGCTCTGTGCAACCCTTTAGTATCAGTTCTATACGGCAGGTATGTCTATAATGAAAAAATAAGCATCTAGCAGTACATTGCGATATCCTTTATATTAGTGGGTATTATTGCCTTATCTTTTTTCTGATAACATTTCTTATTAAAAACCAATATAACTAACATATCCTATATATTTGTATATATACAACACAATATACATATTGAACTGTTTATTATGGATGACAAATCACGTCATGAACATGTAGTACCACGAGAAGATGGCTGGGCTGTGGTCACGGCCGGTGGCAGTTACATAGACAAAGCCTTTAAGAGAAAAGGAGCTGCAATGGCCTATGCATATGACATTGCAACAAAAAATGATGTCTGCATGCTCGTGCATGACAGTGAAGAGAAGTTCAAGAGTTTAGAATGCCCGGATGATGGTACTCCTAAAATATTGACCCTAGTCAGGATGAAGACAAAGATCTGATCAAGTCAGATTTATTTTTTTATTTTCAGCTTCAGAATCGCCCATCGCTCAAACTAAGATGATCTTTTTCTATCTCAATCAAGGCCTTAAATAGCATCTTAACTTTAGTTTCAACAGCCTCCGACAAGAACTGCACATATCTTTTGATTGCTGCCTCTTCTCTTTCATGTGATTCTTTAAGGTTGTCGAGAGACCCCAATTGACATGTATCTTTATCTCTTGATATAGATGGACTCTCAACGTTAAGCATCTTAGCAATAGTGCTCGCATGTTCTGCCTCAATCTTTGCAAGTCTCTTAAACATTGTAGCATCAGCCACGTTATCAGCCTTTTTAGCAGCGCAAAAATAAAATTCCGCATTTGAAACCTCAACATCAAGCGCTCCGACAAGATTATTTTTGGAGACCGCACTAAGCTCGCCGACATCTTTAACTGCATACTTATCGGTCTGAACAAGATAATTCCTGTGCGCGCCACAAAACGGGCAGTGTGTGGGTGCATCATCACCGATGTAACCTTCCTCACATATCATGCATTTGTATACTTTTACCATAATAAATAACACCTAAACTGATTTGTCTTTTAAGATATAAATAACTGTTATTTTTTCAATAGATTTTTATAATTTAAAAATTATTACTTATTTTATAATGGTGATAAAAAATGAGTGGTGAATTAGAGACGGAAACTATTGGTAGAACAAATACTGGTGTTGATGATGTACTAAGTATTGCGAATATTATTAAACACTTAGATGTTGATAATGAATTTACAAGATAACAACGTAATAACGATTTAATCTCTCGTTCAAAAGACTTATCAGATCTTATAATAGATGAGTTCTTTACTGTTTTGGAAGTTCTTTCAGAAACCAAACAGACCTTAATAACTGATTCAAGAATATATGGCGGGAAGTCTACAAGTTCTCCATGTGGTTATACATCAAGACTTATTCTTGAAGTTAAACCTGTGAATACATTTCTTCCTGTCAAAACTCTTTATTTTGATGGTATATCTATTGTAGAGGCAGGTAATTATATCTCTGCAAAAATTCCAAGATGTGATATTGAAACTATATTTTCTGGATCTTTATTAACTCCTTATAGGCGTCATAAAGAATTATATTTCGATAGAGAGTTTAAAGATAAAGAATCTGCAATTGAATTAAGTATTTTTGGTAGAGATAGTAAAAGTCTATTAAGAAAAGACAGAGCTATTGACTATGGAATGTTTATTAAAGAATAAATCTTACCTTAATTAAGTTATAATCAAAACAGATATAATTTCTTTATTTTCTATCCTTTCACATCCGTGTCGCAATCCCAATAACAAAAGACATAGCAATTGCCGCAGCTATAAACACAAAATTAAGCCCATACATGTCAGCTATAAGTCCTGCAACTAAAGGCCCGGTAAATGCGGCCATGTCTGAAATTGCGCCATATATTCCCGTAATCTCACCATTATTTTTCTTTGCCATAACTGATATATAACCTGAAACGACAGGTCCAACCATTGCAAGCCCCAAACTTCCCAAAAATGTAAAGATCAATATGTATACAATATTATTCGCAAAAAAGAGTGCTGAAAAAAATGTACAAGAAAGTATTGCGCCGAAAGCAAGTACCTTTTTAGGACCTAAAGTATCTGAGATTACACCAAACACGAACTGGAATACGAAAGGCATATACATAAGCGAATACACAAGACCAATCTGCCACAGGCTCCCACCAATTGAATTAATGTATAGCGCAACCGTCATAATAAGAATTGCAGACGACATTTTAGACAAAAAGGATATCATGGTAACCTTGATGCCCAGACTTTTCTCATCCGTATAATCTTTAAACTCTTTAGCGATGAACTTGTCTTTAAACATTACATCTTTAATACCTTGCAACATACTCCTTTTAGGTTTAACACTTTCAGGTATCTTCTGCACGATTATAGCCGCCACAACTGCTGCAAATCCGACAATATAAAACAAAAATTTCATATCAAAAAAAGTAATGACAAGTGCACCAAAAACAGGACCTATTGTATATGCCAGCGCGCTTGCCGTACAAAAATAACCCATGTATTCAGCTTTCTTGTGAGCGGGTGATATGTCGCGCACATAGGTGCATCCAGGTATCCAGATTCCCACCTCAGCCACACCGTGATAAATTCTTGCTGCAAGGAGTGTAGCGATGCTGTGTGTAACTGTATATATCGGCCCGATGACCAGATAATTGATGAATGCGAAAATAAGTATCTTCTTGCGCCCGACCTTGTCAATAAGGTCGCCGATTACAATTGATATGACTGCTGCAACAATTGACATGAGTGATATGATGAAACCAACCTGCGAATAGTTTGGCACTATACGTGCAAGATAAATTGAAAAGTAAGGCAGTATCATCCCCCAAGAGAACGAATAAATGAGGAACGCTAAAGACAAAAGTTTAAGTGATTTTGGCACACTTTTAAGATTTTTTTCAATCTTGTGCACTTCTTTAAATGTATCATGCATAAACTAAAACTTGTCCGGACGTGTTTATATATTTTAATCACCAAAAACAACAATAAGTGATACTTATGGATTGTATATTTTGCAAAATAATTTCTGGCGATATCCCTGCAAAGATAGTCTATGAAGATGCCACATCAATTGCATTTCTTGACATAACCCCTTGCGCAAAAGGCCACACAGTAGTCATCCCCAAAAAACATTACGACACTTTCCAAGACATAGACGAAAATGCCGTAAGAGACCTATTCACATCAGTTAAAATGGTAGCAAAAGCAGTAGAAAAAGGAACAGGTGCAGACGGTTCAAACATCGGTCTTAATAACAAAAAAGCTGCAGGGCAAGAAGTCCCGCATATCCACATCCATATAATCCCAAGATATGAAGGTGACGGTGGTGGCGCAATTCAATCTATAATAAATACCCATCCAAATACCGACAACCTCGATGACCTGAAAGAAAAGATAAAATACTGTTTTAAAAAGATTTAAACTATCATATAATCTTTCTCTTATTATACCAAAAACCATCCACATCGCAAAGCATCATTTTTGAATGTTCAACAGAACCTAAATTATTGATTATATTCTTTATAACTCTCATCAAAATGCGTTATGTTACATAGGTATAAAATGACACTGTAACAATCTTGATTCTCTTCTCTTTGGCTTTCCTCATCCACAAGTCTTTTCAGTGTATCTTCAGTATCTTTGTCTCTTGCCTCATAATATTGTATCAACTGTTCATTGTCCTAAATGATAAAATATGGTAAGTTCACAAGATATACTATATATGCGTTCGGATTCTTTAAAGCATTATATTCTGTATAAACTGTTTTTTTTGATTCTTTTTAGATTTCTGAAAACACTCTTAAAAGAAGTGCATCCTTTCTTTTTACATATATATCTTTTGCCTCAAAATGTCGAGAATTATCAAAATACTCATCATCAAGTCCAAAAATCTGAACGCCTTCATTTTTTTGAGTTTTGTAATCTTATATTGTACTATGTTTCATCTTGTATGAATCCCTTAAGTTTATAAATATTTGAATCTGGATATTTATCTGCCAACATCTTCATCTTTGTATTATAATATTTTTTGCTATATCTATATTTATCAATATTTTTCATCAACATATCCATGTGATATTGTGTCTCTTCAACTGCAATTATATTAGGGTTTAATTCTGATATAGCTAAGTCTAATCCTTTATATGTGTTCATATCACCCATCTTTTACCAACAGGTACAATATCAAACGGAAAGTCTAATCCTTTATATGTGTTCATATCACCGGGAACCATACCTATAATTTTAAGTTCAACTATGATAATATTATGATAATATTATGTAACTATATTTATTTAAACCTATTTAAATCACCTAAAAACACAATTTAACAGTAATTATTATATATTAAGTTACTTAAAGTCTATTGACTTTTATGAGATAAACATAGTGTTTAAAATCCGTCATAAATATTTTAAATGTTTTGTTTCAAGTTAAACCCTGCGAATGATATAAAAAACTTATCACCAAAATTAGCATGTAACATATTTGAAAAAGGTTTTGCAGACTAAATAAATTAAGGTGCAATTTATATGGAATACAATCATTTGGCTATTGAAAAGGAAGTACGAGCTATCTGGAAAAAGAACCAAATAGTCGAAAAGATAACAGAGTTCAAGCCAACAGATAAAAGAAAAAAGTTCTACTTAGTCGACGGCCCACCTTACGCCAACGGTCTCCCTCATGCAGGTCACGTTATGACAATGGTCTTCAAAGATATCTGGGGTAAATTCAAATATATGCAAGGTCACGCTGTCTGGTTTCAACCAGGTTTTGACTGTCATGGTCTCCCTATTGAAAATAAAGTAGAAAAAGACATGGGTATAACTGACAAAAAAGACATTGAAATTATAGGCGTAGAAAAGTTCATAAATGCCTGTCGTGAGTTTGCAACATCAAACCTAACTGAATGGATGGATTTCTATAAGCAGATTGGTGCCTGGAAAGGTTGGGTCACGCCATACCTAACATATGATAATAATTACATAGAATCTGGTTGGTGGACAATAAAAAACCTTTATGATAAAGGTTTGATGATTGAAGGCAAGAAACCGATATTTTGGTGCCCTCACTGCCAGACTGCAATTTCAGGTTATGAAGCAACCGACTCCTATAAAGACGTCACAGATCCAGCAGTATTCATCAAGTTTCCAGTCAAGGGAAAAAAAGACGAATATCTTCTTGCCTGGACAACAACCCCCTGGACACTGCCTGCAAACATAGCGCTCGTGGTACATCCTGACGAAAAATACGTAAAAGTAAATATTGACAATGAAATAATAATCCTTGCAGAAAAACTGATGGACTCAGTCCTTAAGAAAAAACACATTAAAAACCCAGAAATAATAAAAACTATGAAAGGTAAAGACCTTGAAAATTTAAGATATAAACCGCTCCTTGATGTTCCTGTCCAAAATGATGTGGACAAAGAACTAAACGCGCACAAGGTAGTATTATCCATTCCAATCCTAAAAAAGACAGTAGCCTCAAAAGTCCAGACAAAAAAAGGCATTGATATAAAAATTGAAGATAAAGATAAGTTCGGTCACCTAGTAACAATGGATGCAGGAACAGGAATAGTACATTGTGCACCCGGTCACGGTGCAGACGACAACAAAATTGGCGAACATTACAACCTACCTATCTTGTCACCTGTTGACGATGCCGGTTGCCTAACTGAAGGCACAGGTTTTGAGGGTCAGTTCGTAAAAGATGCAGACAAGCACATAGTGGAACTTTTGAAAAAGACAAATCGACTTTTCCATTTCGAAAACATCACTCATTCATACCCTTTATGCTGGAGATGCAAGTCACCATTAGTCTACAGGCTGTCAAATCAATGGTTCTTCAAGATTGACACGATAAAAGACCTGATGTTAAAAGGCAACAAGAAAGTCAACTGGCTCCCAGAATTCGCTGGTGAAAGAATGGAAAACTGGGTAGCTGATGCAACTGACTGGTGCGTGTCACAGCAAAGATACTGGGGAGTACCTATACCTATCTGGAAATGCAAGTCCTGCGGCTCAAAAAAGATAATCGGTGGAAAAAAAGAACTGGAAAGTGAGATGACAAACAAAGTCAAGCTTGACGACCTCCACAAACACGTAGTTGACAAAGTGAAATTCAAATGCGACTGCGGAAGCGAAATGGAAAGGATACCAGACATAATAAACATTTGGGTGGAATCCGGCATTGGTCCTTGGGCATCACTTGGCTACCCGCACCACGACAACGGTCTTTTTGATAAGCTATGGCCAGTAGACCTAATTGACGAATCCACAGATCAGATACGAGGTTGGTTTTATGCATTACTTTTTATGGGTCACGCAACTTTCGGCAAGACACAATTCAAGACTGCATGCTTAAACGGCTGGACACTTGACGAGAAAGGTGTCAAGATGTCAAAGTCAATAGGTAACGTAGTATCTGCTGAGACCTGCGAGAAAGAGTTGGGTGCAGATGTCCTAAGACTTTACAATTGTTACAACATTGCGCCCTGGGACACCCAGAAGTTCAGCCTTGACGGTGCAAAAGAGCTATTCAAGTTCATGAACATCCTTGCAAACACAGTCAATTTTATTGACATGTACAAAGTTGACACCGCCATGGTCACAAAGAAACCTAAATCATTGGAAATTGAAGACAGATGGATGTTATCCCGATTGAATTCAATGATTTCTGAAGTCACAGATGACCTCGAAAATTTCAGGTTTCATTTTGTAGGCAGAAAGATAGTTGACCTAATGATAAATGACTTTTCCAGATGGTACATGAAGATTGCAAAAGATAAGTCTGACGGAAGAACTCTAAAGGAAAGCACAGCATACACAATACTGACCGTTTTAAAAGCAACAATTAAGATGTTAGCGCCAATCTGCCCGTTCATCACAGACAAGATATACCTTGACCTTTTCAGTAAAACCGAAAAGAAAGAATCTATTCATTTATGCGACTATCCGACACCCGACAAGAAACAGATAGACACCTCTCTTGAGACATCAATGCGTATAGTTGACAATGTGGTTGAGGCAGTGGCATCATTACGGCAAGATGCAGGATTGCGCCTGAGATGGCCTGTAAAGTCAGTAAAAATTTCAGGTGACGACAATGTCAAGACTGCAGTCAAAGAATTCAAGACCTTGTTGCAATCACTCACAAACTCAAAAGAAGTCATCTTCGGCAACATGGATTTGGATATAGTGATTAAACCAAACTTTGCTGTGTTAGGTCCAAAGTTCGGCAAAGATGCAGGTAAAGTGGTCAAGTCAATATCATCTCAGAATCCAGAAAAGTTTAAAGCCCAGCTTGATAAAGGCGCAGTAGTAATTGACGGTTTCAAAATTGATTCATCAATGGTAAAAATTGAAGAGAAAGTAAAAGAAGGTCTATCTGGTCAATCATTTGACGGCGGGTCAGTGTATCTTGATACTGAGCGCACACCTGCTCTTGAAGATGAAAGTTTGACACGAGAAGTCATGCGCCAGATACAAGTCATGCGAAAAGAGAAAGGATTGGAAGTTTCAGAAACTGTAAAAGTCTATATATCAGGTGAAGACGCAACAATCAAAAAGTATAAAGATGCCATTGCCAAAGAGACAAGTTCAGAAGTTGTAGTTGGCGCATACAAAGGTAAAAATACCGAGACTGTAGAGTTTAAAGGTAGAAAAGTTGAAGTTGCACTTTAATTTTTTTATTTCAATTTTTTTCTTATTTTTTCTGTATCTTCTCTGGTTATATCCTCAATTATTTGTTGTATAGTATCTACAAAATCATCAACAGTTTCCATATTATCTTCAAACTCATCTTTTTCAACAGTCCTGTCTGTATAATATTGCAAATTGATTCTTTGTTTTTTTGCAACTTTTATTTCCTTAAACTGGTCTGATGGTACTTGTTTAGCTAAATTTTGTCTTACTTGCTTACGATTTTTTTGATAGGGTCATTATTTGTTGAAATATTTTTAAGTTATAATTTTCTACATTACTTGCATGCTATCGATTTTACAAAAAAGGAGTAAATATTTTTTAACAAAAATTAACTACACATTTTCAAGCTGTAGCTATTGATTTTATAAAAAGTATAATGTATGTAACTTACATCATAATGGTCGTAGCATGCCGATTATTTTTTTGCTAAACAAGTACGTCTGCTGTAATAATATCTGAAAATAAATATTCTGCAATTTTCAATGAACAGTTATGATTCTTGCATTCAATTCCCATTTTTAATAACAGTGCAGTTAGTATATGGTACCTTGCATAATATGCAACTGTAGATTTCCATTCAGTATCCTCTTTTGATATTGAACGTAAAACAACTAAATCATGTCTAGATTTTTGAAGATACGCATGTGCAAGATTATCATTTGGTTCAATAATTCTTGCCCATTTTTTAAGACAGATATCAATAGATTTTTCCATAATTGACCTCCCACAATATATCAACAAATGTTTCTGTATTTTTTAAGCATATATGATCTTTTACAATTTCAGAAATTAGAGGGTCTTTTTGAAAAAATCCATTTATGAATTCATCCGATTTCATATATATTGCCTGGATATTTTTTCCAGTCTCCTTTTCAAATCTTTCAAAATCATATTTTTCATCTGATATTATAAGCAAATCTATATCACTATCTTTTCGTTCTGTACCTTTAGCATATGACCCAAAAATAATAACAGTTGAGGTCATATCTAAATATTTTATAAGAGTTGATATAATTCTCTTGTTTAAAATTGCCATGCGCATCGTATTCTCAGCATTGATTACTTTTAATTTGGTGAGCTGGTTCTTGGAATTAAGAAAATATATTTTCTGTCGTCCTGAAATTTTTGAATCCAATAACCTTTCATTTTCCATAACTTTTAATGTTTCGGACACAGTCTGTCTGTTTATACTGGTAACTATTGCTATTTCTCTCACATACATTTTAATGCTATAGTCTGGGAGGAATGCTTGAAGTATTGTGTTAACATTGTCTGACATATGTCACTATTTACTGACATATATTTTTATATCTTTTGTCCAATTAAGTTGACATAGGTCAGCATTTACTGACAAAGATAATCATAAATTAAAAAAAGTAAGAATGAATAAAAAAGTTTTTATTTCAAAAACACACCAGTGATTCCTTCCATGTTCTGTGATTGCGCATCCTCAAGTGTTGCATCACCTACGAATATGTTTGCGTCATTGCCACCAATTCTGAATCTTTCAGTATCATTGTCATAGACAGTGTCTACATAGATACCTGGTTTATATTCATTGGAGAAATCATATTGTTTGAAATTCTGATATGTTGAACCCCAGATTATGTTTATAGGATTTGCTAACATATTACGAAAATCTTCATCCACAAATACATTTATTTCCATAATGTCATCTTTAATTGTAGGGACTATGTATGCTTCTGGTATTTCATTTTTTGAATCCATGTTAGGTGTGATACGCAATAGTACAAATGTTTCATTTTCTTCAGTTTGGAATATTACTTCATTTAAAAACATATGTCCTTTTAAGATACCCATATGTTCAAACTTGACTTTGTAAAGACCATCATTGTATTGCATGCTTGCAGCATTGTCTTCATATCCGTCGCCGTCAGTGACTTCACTGACATTTATTGATGGATTGTAAGTTTCTGTGTTATTATCATTTGTGTGAAACGAAAGGCCCATAATAATCAGTATAACTATTATCAGACCTATAATTATATGTTTTTTATTCATATTCTGAATATATTTTTTAGTATCCATAATAATCAACTTTATCTCTGTGGCCATGCAGACATTTTATCTACATGGTACGAAACACCTTCATAAATCATACCACTTGCGAAAATAAGTACAGGTACAACAACACCTGATGCATAAAACGTTAATCCTGTAATAATTGTATCTGCTACGGCAAGTGTTATCATTGTTGTACCTTTTAAAGTTCCACTAAGAACATCAACACTATTAAAGCAATAATTTGTACCCTCAAAAGTTTTATCCAATTCTACAGATACAGTCAATGAATCTATATTATCTTTTGTTTTCATAGCCCATGGATTATAAAATACTGAAGGTCTTTCGGTCAATTGAACACATTTTTTAATACCATTACCTTCTGCATCCATATATAATGGTATAATATTAAGAGTGGTTGTAAGTCCATTATTATAATCCAACGCATTCTGTGCCTGTATATTAAATTCTTCTGTCTTAACTTCTTCTTGTGTATCTAGGCGATAATATGTTTCAGCACCTTCAATTTCTACCGTATTTGACCAACCAGCATATTCATTACCCTCCGGTCTGTAGTTTGTACTAATTCCATTTCGCACATCAATAGTTCTTATGATTGGGTTGTCAGTATAAATTGATTCGTCTGTATCACTTCTAGCATATGCCCCCTGGCATTTTGATGATAATGGTGGATTAATCCCTGTCTCAACAAAACATATATTATTATCTGTTTCTTTTACATCAAAAGTCGCACTATCTCGATCATATTGGAATTCACCAATGATTTCAATTTCATGTCCCATTACTGTAATAGTTTCGGGATTTTTCTCTGTTATCTCAGAATAAAGAACTTGTAAAAATCCGAGGGGTGTTGTATATAAAAACCCTCTTTTTAATACTCCACCAGTATTGTGTATTGTTGCACTTGTAACATATTCATCATATGTGTTACAATCACTCTCAGCAGACCATTCATAGTATCCTATATCATAAGTTCCAATTGGATCTTCAACTTTTCGTCCACAACAGACAGCTTGTTCACTTTTACATTCAGTATAATAACAACCAATTTGTTCATGTTTTACAATGACTTTTTCAGTCTTACATGGACTGACTAAGAAAAATCGTTTTGGATATTGAAATGATTCTCTTTTCAAAGCTATATAATAATAATTTAGTGTATCTGCAAGTTTTTCAGTCTGGACTGCATAATAATTTTTTTTATAGCCTAGAGAATTTATTCCAATTGGATTATATTTTTCATTTGAGTTGTCTATATAAGCTGCCATAACTCCTAGTCCTGTAAAATATGAACAGGCAACAATGCCTAATGATATTTTTTTGACAAGTATCGCACAAGTACCGAGTCCATTTATTCCATCAGCAGCTATATCATTGGGTATTGCGGGACTTAAAATATCAAGTGTTCCTAACTGCATGACAGGGTCATTATACATTTTTGTATTAAAGAAAAATTGTGTAAATTCCTTTGTCTGTTGTAATATACTTTCTCGTTGTGCTTTAGGCATATGTTGTACAATATCATTACCTTTGGTAATTACAGTATTTATTTCTTTATTGGTCAATGATGCACCACCATCACCAATTAAATTAGAATATGTATTCCATTTTATTATTTTTTGTAAAGGTGTTATGCTTTTTGAGACTGTACTTCCTGTAGTTACATAATGTATTAAATTTAATTGATGCAATGCAATATCATCAAGTTCTTTAGGCTTAATATTATGTCCCATTTTAGTTACTAATTCTTCTTGTAATTCAAATCTTAATTTTGCAAATGTTGTTTTTCCAGCAGTTGTTTGTATTGCTTCAAATGTTTTAATCGTTGTAATCTTTGCGACATCTTCAACAATATCTTCAGCAGCTTGTAGTGTTAGTCCTTCTACATCAACTAATCTTTTTGTAATCTTTAATTCTTTTGTGATATACTTATCACTTATGTCAAATATGTTCTTGAATGCTAGTAATCCTGCTTGTTTATTTCGGAATGTTTTTAAAGTAAAAATTCCAACTGTTTTTGCAATATTGTCATCTAGAGTTTTATATAAACTTTTTGCAATTGATATTTGTGGTACTAATTTTGTAGCTCTATCTCCTATGCTTACAACACCTTTTGATATACCTTTACCAATACCTTTACCTACAACTGGAACAACATTGAAAACTCCACCAACAATGGCTCCAGCCCAGCTGAAATCTTCAATTCTAACTTGCCAGTCTGCAGCTTGATCTTCTGGGAATGCTTCATAATAAACAATACAATTTGGGTCGCCCATACCCGTAATCCATCCTGCAGGGTCACTTTCATCATACTCTGGATTTTTTGTCAACTCAAATCCTTGGACTTCACAATTATAATTTTCACCACTACCATAACATGCAGCAACTTTTGTCCCGAACAATTTCTGTGGTGGACATAATTCAGTTACATCAATACCTGCATGGTGCATACCTGTGCAGTTGAGTGCATAAGCTAAAGCCTGTATAGAATTAACAGAATTAGTATCACAACCCGATGTCAGCTTTGGAAACATAAAATTATTAAGCGCATTAAACAATGGCTGACCAATATCTGATGTCACAAACATGATACCTGCGCCTAAGATAACAAGACCTATAATTAAGTTAGCGACCAATAGTAACATACCTTTTTTATTTCTCATGCACTCATCAACTAATTGTATCTCTGATCATATATCATTTATTATGTCTTATCTTCATATATCATTTATTATGTCTTATCTTCATATATCATTTATTATGTCTTACCTTCATATATCATTTATTATGTCTTATCTTCATATATCATTTATTATGTCTTATCTTCAATTACTATTATTATATCATCGGGATCAAGAATAACAGCTAGTCCATAATATCTCTCTTCAAAATAATAGAATGGTTGGATTTCATATATATAATCTTTAAATAATTTATGAGATTCACTATTTTCCATACCACTTTGATTAATCATCACTCTATCTTTTATGATATATAGACATTTTGTACCTCCTGAATTTTTTCTTGTCCATGTTACACTATTGAATTCATCTGGGGCAATATCATCTTCTGCAGCATTTAAAAGATCACATGTGGAGAATTTATAACTGAATGTACTTATTAAACTGAACCATTCATATAAATTTGCGTCTACATCTGGTTTAATCCTAAACTTATTAGGGCATGCAAAATAACCATTATAATCAACATTATTTGCATAGCCACCCATAAATTTGTCTTCAAAATTGGTTGAACAAGTATCTATGTCTGAAACTATTATTGTTTTCGCATTATCATCACTTTCACCGCTAAGATCTACAATATTTGGTAGACTGTAATCCAATCCACCCGAATCAGTCTCATCCCGACAGATATTATTATCGTTAAGTCTTCCTTTGCTTTGTGAAAATTTAGCAATGTTAGAGTTCCCTAATGGGTTATACCAACTGATATCACTTCCACCTATGCAGTAATCCTCTCGTTTATAAAAATACAATGTATTCTGACTTGATCCTAATTTTCCCGATACCCAAGTCCATGTAGAACTAAATACACCATTTGCGTTACATGTTGCTTTATCATCCCACCAAAAAACCCAATCAATACGTGTTACTGTACCTGTACCACTACTTGAATAATACCCACCTAAACAATCATCAGTCTCTTTTTCACCAAATGTATTCATCGCATCAGTTATATTACTATAAATGTCTTCATATGTTATTGTTCCAGTATCAAGTTTCTGTTTTAACCAGCACGCTTTTTTACCATTCCATGCAACCTTTGTAGCTAATTGTATATTTTTTATAAAAGTGTCAGCATCAACAACACCTGCATCTCCCGGACAATAAGCCCCTGGCATTGGAATATTAAAATCTCTCGCCGCATTAGTAACTTTCTTACCTAAAGACCCGCCAGTCATCATAACTGCAGCAAGAACTATAACAAACACTAGTATAACCTGTATCATTGTTATATTCCCGCGCCGTTTCATAAACATCTAACCTGAAAACACATTCTTAATCATCATGGGCACAAAACCGACCCCATAATTTCCGAATTTTCTAGCTGCATAAGTTGCAGCAACAATCAATATTGAAAATGCTAAAAGCCCCATACATATCTTGATGATAAGTTCAAGGTCCATTGCGCCTTTCCGACTCTTGATAAGATAATATGTAATTTCTAACATCTGTTCACCGTTAAAATATTAAGGACTTGTTGGTCCTGCACATGTCTTTGTGAGTCCTGCCCCACTACCTACAACTTGACAGCATTGATTATCATTACTAGTATCAAGCACCAGCCACCATAGTCTACCTTCAGGCCCACTTTTTGTTTTTGGGTCATACTTAAATGCTGCCATTGTGCATTCAACAGGACTACATTTACTGATATCACCTACACATTGTTCTGATATGCAAGCATGAAGTTCATTAGGTTTTAAAATGTCATATTCAGGATATAAAGTACAATACATCTCATTACCACATTTGTTCTTACAATTTTCAGTATTGCAGGTACCAACAATACATTCAACACCAGTATCGCTTATGCAAGGGTCAACAAATGATATACAACATTGTCCCTGATTATCATAATCACATACTTGTTCAGTCTTCATATTCATGAAATTGATAAGCATAAATCCAATTATCATTACAAGAAACAGCGACATTATAACATAAAAGATTGAAAGTCCACTGCGCCTCATACTATATTGTTGTATTCTTGCGTATATAACATTTTTGCATCTTTTTTTTGAAAATCTCAAATAAATATATTAATGCTATATACCAAATCATAATCATGTTCGTCTATCCTTATGTTGAAACGTTAAATAGAGTCCGAAAAGGTCAAGATATAGGGATATCAAAAATTGCAGCATTAGTGCTCGTGTTTGCAGGTATTCTTGTATTCATTGCAGTCTTATATACTATGATGGCAAAAGGTAAAGGTGTAATAGATATAATAGATCCGTTAGCATACAGTAATTGAAGGTGTAATAAATATGAGAAAAGGAATGACAATCGCAATAACTCTTGTAATGGCAATGCTTGTAGCCTTAGTTGTGGCATTTGTCTTGATATCAATGTTTAGCACATCAATGAACAAAGGTGGTGCTGGGTTGACCGGTTCTTTAGATTCTACAACTGATGATGTAACAGGTCTTGCATGCAGTACTCATTGCGCAACTTGCTGTATTACTAATGTTAAGTCTTATTGTGAAAATACAGGTAACGGTGCGCCTGCCGGTTGTAAATGTAATAATTGTTAGTTGATTTTTATGCGAAAAGCTATGACACAATCAATATCTCTTATAACTGTCATAGTGGTAGGTCTTTTTGTTGTAGCAATTCTAATTGTCATGGTCGGCGACAAGATGGGTAAGGCATCTGATGTAATTGGTCAAAATACAGATATCACAGAAGATAGCCTAGAATGCAAGACTGAATGTTCTGCCTGTTGTGCGACTGGTTATGGTGGTACTATCTGTGCGCGCCAGTTCATAGCCTGTGATTGTAGTTGTTGACAGATATTTTAGAATTTATATAATTATTTTTTAATATAGCTCTTATTGATTCTACTACATAGGGTATTTAATTATTGTTTAGTTACCTCTGTAGGTGGTTCCAAACATATTTAGGGGACTTGTTGTAATATATTAATATAATTGTGCAATCATAAATATTTATAAAGTATTGTCACAATAATATGACATATGTCACGAATAAATTACAATAATGAAATAATAGGATGCCTCCTAATAAAACCAAATCACATACGAGGGCTTGCAAAAGACTTAAACACCAATCAGACTACAATATCACGAAAAATCCAGGATCTTTATGAACAAAACATTGTTGATTTTAGATTTGAGGGAAAAAATAAGGTATTTTTCCTAAAAAAGACACTTGAAGCCTGTGAATCAGTTTTGATTGTAGAGCGTCATAAGTTAATTGATATATTACAGCTGTATCCGCACTTAAGACGAATTATAGAGATAATAAAATCCGATAGAAGAATCAATATGGCTGTAATATTTGGGTCTTATGCAAAACATAGTGCAACAAAAACAAGTGATATTGACCTTTATGTGGATACTGAAGATAGAATACTGAAAGAGATATTATCTGATATAGATTCAAAATTAAGCATAAAAATCGGGAAATATGACAAAGCAAATCTTCTCATAAAAGAGATTGAAAAAGATCATATAATTATAAAGGGTGTAGATGAATTTTATGAAAAAAACAAATTTTTTGAGTAAGTTATTTGATGAAAAAAAGATTCAGTTTGTTACACCTAGTAAAGACATAAAAAATGCTTATATTCAAAGATCTGAGGAATCATTATCTTCTGCAAAAGTACTATTCAAAATAGGGAATCTCAAAGATTCAGTTGCCTTATCGTATTATTCTATGTATCATTGTCTTCTTGCTTTATTATTTTGTACGGGTATAAAATGCAAAAATCACACTGCCTCAATACTAATTTTAAAAGAAGTGTTCGGATTAAATAATGATAGTATTTCAAAAGCGAAAAAAGAGAGAATTGATAAGCAGTATTATGTGGACTTTAATATTACTCAGGCTGAAGTTTATGATACTATGTCTATTGCAGAGGATTTCATTACAGAATTACGAGAATTTATAGAAAAATTAAATGCGCTGGATATAAAACAGTATCAAAATATACTACAGCGTATCCTAATATAGTTTTCATCTCACAAAATTATATATAATCTGCGCAATAAAAGAAAGTTACAGTGTTTACAATGGCATTCTCAAAGACACAAAAAAAGGGTGAAATGACAATTGAGACAGTCATAATCATAGTCTTATTTCTTGCAATATTAGCAATTATAATATTAGTTGTCAGTTCATTGACAGGTAAAGGTTCAGATTCCATGGGGACGACTATTGAGAGTACAGGCAGTGGCGCACTCTGCGAGATAGAATGTATGAAGTGTTGTAGTGGTCAAGTAAATATTAATTGTAATCAGTATATTATAGATTCTAATTATGGTTCTTGTTGTGTTGATACAAAAACGGGTGAGGAGGAATATGGTTGTTAATCCTAAAAATCTCAATATCCTAACAAAAATTTCCAAATCTAAACAATCTTAATATCCTCAACAATCCCTTTCTTTTCAAGTGTCACAACTATTGACTTTATGATATTCATAAAATTATTATCTTCTTTTACAATATAACATATATCTCTGATTTAATGACATCACAACGTCATTATTTATCTCAAGTTTGGGACTTCCCGGAAAAGACCGCCGAATTTGGGCACTACAGCCAATTTCCTAGTTACGAATTAAATTTAAAGAAGGTGATTCAATCTTAAGTTTTTTGAAAATATCTTCAGTTTCT
>JAHYJO010000027.1 GCA_019429125.1 Nanobdellati archaeon
CAAATTTATCAGTTTCATTATTGATTGCATCAATAATGTTTTCAGAGGTAAAAGGTATATCTTTCATACTAGATATTTAGTTTTTGATGTATATATAGTTTCTAAGTATTTATCGCATTGACTATAATAACTGAGATGTACACAGATGTAAACATACCTTTGTTTGATATAGTCCTAAAACTACTCACCGAAACAGTATCAATAGGAAACCCAGTCACAGCACTACTAACAATGGAAAATGTTGGTGGTCCAAAAGCTAAAGTAGATGTCATGATAAATTATGCGATAAAGACACAAGATGGTGAATATATCAGAGGAAATACAGACACTATAGCCGTGACTGATAAGAACGAAAGGATGTTGAATCTTAATCTCCCTGGAGATATTAAAGATGGTGTATATACTTTTGAGGCACTTGTGACCTATACTGGACGTGAAGCTATGTCTACTCGTGAGTTTGAAGTCATAGATGATTCTCAGCCCGAAAAAAAAGATGGTTTGGTATCTGTTGTTCTCGCATTGATAATTATAATAGTATTTATATTATTTATATGGGGTCAGAGTTATAAAACCAGAAAAAAACATATTAATTCAAGAAATAACAACCTGAAACATTTTTATAATTGATAATAAATGTACCACTATATACCGTGATGCCACCCAATTAAGACGAATATTTCAATATTGAACCTAATAATATTTGATAAATTATCAAAATTAGCCAAAATTATTATATATGTATGAGAACTAATATTAATATGGCTGAAAATAACAAAATTTTAATCCTTGAAGCTGAAGATCCTGAACTATCATTAAAAGCAAAAGAACTTAAAGCTAAGGGTTGGCAATTTAAGGACAAGAGTAACGGTAAAATATATTATGAGCAATATCAGAATCCTTTAATGAGGATAGACAATACTCAACTTATCTTATTTTTATTTGTAAGTTTTTTTATTTCAATATTGATTTTAGGTCTTGTCATATCATGATTTTTATATAGTGGGTTATATATATGGAATATTCAAAAGATACAGAAAAGCTAGTAATTTTCACAGACCTTGACGGCACTTTAATTGATCACAAGACTTATTCTTTTATTGAAGTCTCAAAAACACTTAGGGCTTTGAACAGAAGAAAGATTCCAGTAATCATATGCGCAAGCAGAACACGCGCTGAGATAGAACAATACAGAGGTAAGCTAAATATGTCGAAGTACCCATTCATAATTGAAAATGGTGGCGCAATCTTTATCCCTAAAGATTATTTCTCATTTGATTATCCTTTTGATAAAGTTATGAATCAGTACAACGTAATTGAGCTTGGCACACCTATAGCTCAACTGAATAAATTAATAAAACAGATAAAAAAAGATGGTTTTGACATATTGACATTTTCAGAAACCTCAATTAATGAATTATCAAAAGAGACAGGACTTACAAAGATGGATGTCATGCGCGCAAAAAAGAGAGAATACGATTTCCCATTCAAAATACTTGACCCAAAAGACAAGGCTGAGATAGTAAAAATAATAACTGCTGCAGGATATAAGACTAGCGCAGGTGGCAGGTATCAGCATCTTATGGGTCCAAATGACAAAGGTCATGCAGTAAAGATTTTAACAGACCTTTTCCAAAAAAAGTATGGTAATAGTCTAACGGTAAAGACAATTGGTTTCGGTGATAGTGAAAATGACATTTCAATGTTACAAAATGTTAACATACCGGTTCTTGTAAAAAACAGAGAACACAAAAAACCAGAAATAGATTTCTATGTAACTTACACAGAATTAGAAGGACCGAAAGGCTGGAGTGCGACAATAGAGGAATTGTTGGGTGAAAAGAGTGCCGAAGAGTAGTGGGTAATATTTTTGAATCTTGAATATTCAAGTTACTGAAATAGCAATTATCAATTATTTATAACTTTTTGTAATCTTAGGCACTGTTAATTTTTCAAGTGATTTCAAAAAAATAGTAGTTAATGTATTACCTTAGTTTCTTTTGTAATTCAACTGGAAATGAGTATATTAAACTGATTTTTGAATAGGTTTATAACTAAAAAATATTTTAAAAATATTCAAAATCACTCACTTTTTGGACAGTGCCTTAGGACAGTTAACTATATATACTAAAATTATTTAATATATTGTATGTATAATCAAAAAATATCATCTTTGAATTCGGAGTAATACAAAGTTATTTTTGATTTTTAATACACAAGATAGTTGATTTTGAAATAATCCTGATTGAAGCGCGAACGTTAGCTTAAATGATTGACCCTTTTTTAATATTGCAGGATAGTGGATTTCAAGTGATTTTTTATTGAAAAAATGAAAAAGGTGCGTCTGATGAAAAGAATAATACTTATATTTATGATACTTTACATAATCCCTAGCGTTAATGCAGCACCATTTAATTCGACTTGGAATACCACATTACCCTCATTAATTAGTAACGATACCTCAATAATTCTTCCTCTTGAATCTGATGGAATATATGAATTCACTGTCTCTTGGGGTGATGGAACTACATCAATCGTAACAACCTGGGATAGTGTTAATAAAACACACGATTATGGTATAGCCGGCGTTTATAATGTTTCTATTTCCGGCACAATAACAGGATTCCGGTTCGGTGCCAGTTTTGATGGATTAAAGATTCTGGATGTCACGCAATGGGGGGGTTTAAAATTAGGTAATAATGGAGATTATTTCAGTGGTTGTGAGAATCTTAATATAACTGCAACAGACTCCCCAGATTTATCCGATACGACCACCTTAAGGTGGATGTTCAGTACTAATTATGCATTAAATGGTAATATTAATCATTGGAACACTTCAACAATAACTGATATGGCTTTTATGTTTAGGGATACAACGTCATTCAATCAACCTCTAAATGACTGGGATGTTTCAGGTGTAACTGACATGTTTCAGATGTTTTATCGTGCCACATCTTTCAATCAATCACTAACCAATTGGGATATATCAAATACTGTTAATCTGAGCGAAATGTTTTCTGGTGCCACATCATTCAATCAACCTCTAAACATGTGGGATGTCTCAAACGTCACGGGTATGTTTAGTATGTTTTATGGTGCCACATCATTCAATCAACCTCTAAACATGTGGGATGTCTCAAGTGCAATATCTCTGAATTCTATGTTTGGGGATGCTTCCTCATTTAATGGCGATATAGATGGTTGGAATTTCACAAGTGCTAATGATATCGCTTATCTTTTGAGGGGTGCAACGTCATTCAATAAATCCGTCAACAACTGGAACATATCAGGCGTTGCAGACATACATGGTATCTTCAGGAATGCAACTTCTTTCAACCAACCCTTGGATAATTGGGATACTTCAAATACGACAACGTTATACAATATGTTTAAAGATGCACCCTCATTTAACCAACCAATTAATTCTTGGGACGTATCACGCGTAGAAGAAATGGATTACATGTTTGAAAATGCAGTATTATTCAATCAAGATTTAAGTTCCTGGAACACCTCAAGCGTAAAATGGATGAGTTCTATGTTTTATAATGCCACATATTTCAACCAAAACCTTAGTGCTTGGAATGTTTCAAGCGTAATAGATATGAGTAGTATGTTATATAATGTAACACTATCAACTGCAAATTATGACTTACTCCTTAACAGCTGGGCATCATTACCCACATTGCAATCCAGTGTCATTTTCCACGGTGGAAATTCAAAATACAGTGCATTAGGGCTTACAGGTTGGAACATATTAAACAGTACATACGGTTGGACAATAACCGACGGCGGTTATTATGATACACCACCAACCATTGACTTTGTATCACCTACAACCGAGACCGGAGCCAATTCACAAACCTGGATATCTGCAAATGTCACCGCAACAGACTCAGAGGGGATTGATACAATCAACATAACCTTATACAATTCGACCTATGATCTGATTAATTCGACAAGCAGTATCTCATCACCCTTTTTCTATAATTTTACAAACCTGGATGTCGGTACCTATTATCTTAATGCGACCTTAAATGATACTGCAAACAATATCAATCAGACAGAGACAAGAACAATAACAATAGATACAATAGCTCCCATAATAATTCTAATAACTCCGACAGCCAACTACAATTACGCCCCAAATTTCAACGGAACTTGTACAGACAATAACGCGATTTCAACAATATGGACAAACCTAACAGAATATAACATAATAGACACAACAAGCCCTTTCAACTTCACAAACACATCCGCACTAACAGACCAAGACTACACAATAAACATTTCCTGTAACGACACATTAGGAAATACCGCATCAAAAATAATGTATTTCACATTCGATTCAACAAAACCATTTATAGAATTCATAAGCCCAACAAAAGATAACAATTCATTCATCAACGAGGATTACACCTACATAAACGTCACAGCAACAGACGCAAACAACCTCACTGCTTTCATCGACTGGAACAACTCTCTTGTTAGTTGGTTACGGTTCAACAACGAGACCGGCGAGAACAATACTTTCTTCAAAGACTGGTCAAGCTGGGAGAATAACGGAACCTGCACAACAACAACATGTCCAATATATAATACTGGAAAATATGGCAAAGCATTGCATTTTGACGGTGTGGATGACAATATAGCTGTAGCAGATTCAACAAGTCTGAACATGACTGACGGTGTAACTCTTGAAGCATGGTTTAACGGGGCTGAAGTAAATGATTTTTCTGCTACACAACTGACCTCTAGCGCTTTTTCTAAATATGAACCTCAGTTCCAGGTCGTAGGCTCAAAGATATATTATATCTGGGACGAAGACGACGGCATATACTACCAAATCTGGACCGCTGAGATGAACACAGATGGCACTGGCTTTTCTGCTACAAAACAGACCTCTAGCGCGTTTGATAAAGAGTATCCTCAGTTCCAGGTCGTAGGCTCAAAGATATATTATGTTTGGCTAGAATACGACGGCACAGACTACCAAATCTGGACCGCCCAGTCCGGTTCAAACATCCTATCAAAAAGTGATGCATTTGGTATAGGTATTGTTGATGAGTCAAATTCCAATAAGGCAACCGCATTTATTAACGCAGGTACTGGTGATTTAAAATACGCTGGTAGTTCTTCCGCAGACACCGCAGGAGCATCAGTAGAATACCCCCTTAATCCTGACTGGAACCATATTGCCGCAACATACAACAAAACAGCACTTGCACTTTATATCAACGGCAATCCCGTAGTTTCAACACCATACACCCAATATATAAGAACAAATCCATTTGACCTTACATTCGGAACAGGATTCAACGGAACGCTAGATGAAGTTCGCATCTACAATCGCGCCCTATCCCCAACTGAAATCAACGCCTCCTATAACACCGGACTTTACCGATTGGAAACCAACATCACAGACCTGGCAGATGGAACTTACGATTACACAGCTTACGCACAGGATCTGGCAGGGAACGTCAATCAGACAGAGACAAGAACAATAACAATAGATACAATAGCTCCAGCAATAACAATCCAATCCCCGACAAACCAG
This sequence comes from Nanobdellati archaeon, assembly GCA_019429125.1. Lineage (GTDB taxonomy): Archaea > EX4484-52 > EX4484-52 > EX4484-52 > GLR71 > GLR71. The sequence continues at coordinate 5,552 of JAHYJO010000027.1, forward strand.
ACATACAACACCCAATCAATCTGGTTCAACGCAACCTTAAATAAAGATGGTGATTGGTGTGGTTACAGTCTGGACGGTGCATCAAACATTACCCTGACCAACACCAGCGATAACTGGAACGCAAACAACGCATCGATGACAGATGGCACACATTCAGTAATCATAAGTTGCAACGACACTGCAGGCAACATGAATTTGACTATTACAATCTATTTCACATACATAACTCCGACTTGTTCAGATAGTATCCAGAACCAAGGCGAAATTGGTATAGATTGTGGGGGTCCATGTTCCACTTGTCAGACTGATGACAAGGATGGAAACTCTCAAGGTAGTTCTGGGAGTCACACACTATCTATTATTGATGATTATAATGACGACAAAAATGAGACTGATTCTGATGATGCTACTGAAATTGTAGAGACTGACAATATGACTGCGATAGAAGATATATTGGTGAAACCCAAAGATTTAGAATACAAGACTTTACAATTGTTGACTGAAATAGAATCTAAGATTAATACATTCAATTCAGCAGGTATTGTACTTGATGAAAATTTGATAGAACTGATATTTACATCAAAAAAGATGTTAAATCTTGGGGATTATAAAACTGCATATGACTTAGCACTTAAAGCAAATACAACTATCGGACAATTAATAATAGGAGAACCTGAAGAGATAAAACAGAATAATATGTTATCTCTGATAATGTTTGCTGTATTTTCAGCCGTTCTTTTATCAATTGTATACATCAAGAAAACACATTTTATGACTCACAATGTAGATCATTCTTTATCAAACAATCTATCTGGAGACAGTTTATCTGGTAATGTATATCTCAATTATAAGTACTCAGAAGAGAAGAGCATTAATAATAATAATAATAATAATAATAATAATAATAATAATAATAATAATATCTTACATAAGAACATAAAACCTAAACACCTAAAAACAGATAAAGCACATTTTGGTAGACACACATTAAATATGTTTTCATTAATAACCAAAGATTCAAGAGATATGCACAAAACCCTTCAAATAACATTAAAAAGATTACAAGATCTGCATAATTCTGTTAATAAAAATGATAATCATCTAAATGAACATAAAAATAAAAAAGAACAAAACAATTAATTATTATGAATTCTTATACTGTCGGTAACATAAATGTGCACCTTTTAGGTCATTCCTCAGTTATGATAGTCTTACCTAAAAAGACAATCTATATCGATCCATACATAATCCCTGATAACAGTCCCAAAGCAGACCTGATTCTTGTGACACACAAACATTTTGATCACTGCGCACCCGACAAGATAACTCAGGTCTCAGATAAAAACACAATAATTCTAGCCCAAAAAGGCTGCGCACAGACAATCAAAACAAAAATGACAGAGATAGAAGTAGGAAAAACAATAGACATAGACAACATCAAGATTACAGCAGTCCCAGCCTACAACATAGCTAAACCCTTTCATCCAAAAGGTACGGGTGTAGGATACATAATTAAAATTGACAATATAAAGATATACCACGCAGGCGACACCGACCGAATACCCGAAATGCACAACCTAAAAAACATTGACATAGCATTTCTCCCGGTTGGAGGAACCTACACTATGGATATTTATGATGCGCGAGACGCAACAAGTGACTTCCTACCAAAAGTAGTGATTCCTATGCATTATGGTACAATTGAAGGCACAGAAGCCGACATCAAAGAATTCCAGTGCCTTGTAGCAGAGAAATCCCCCATTGTTAAAGTTAAGGTGCTTTAAGCACAACACACCCCTTCTTTTTATAAAACTTTATGTGTAATTTTTCATGCTGAGTAATAGTAATATGCCGAAGTGGCTCAGCCTGGTTTAGAGCGCTAGACTCATATGTGTATGAGTAATGACCATCGTAAGATGGAATGATATTTAAAAGCGCTGAGAAATCTAGAGGTCGTGGGTCCGAATGCAATGGATGCAATATTTACCACTGCTGGAAATCCCACCTTCGGCATTTTTTATACTTATTTTTTTGTATTTGTTTAGCTAATTTTTGTCTTGCTTAATTTTAATTTTTTAAGAGATAACTACTATTTTTTGAAATAATTATATTTATACTTTTTTAAGTTGGGTGCAAGCTATCGATTTTATAACAATAAGATTAAATAATTTTTACGATTTTTTAACAACACATTTTTAAGCGTTAGCTATTGATTTTGTAAAAATTATAACTTATTGAGAATCACACCATAACGGCCGAAGCATATTGATTATTTTTTTGCTAAACAAGTACAATATGTCTAATTAGTCCCGTCTTTATATTTGTTTATTGTAGGTTGTATTATAGTTCCAGGTTGTGTAATTCCTGGTTGATGTTGAATATTTTTTTGTTTCTTAGGCTTATTGATTATCCGTGTCAAAATCTCATTTACGGACGTGAACTTGCCCTTGTGAATCAGAACTGTAAGTATAGATGTTATGACAATGCTTGAGAATATTCCACCCACCACAATATTTGTAAATATAGCGCCGTTTGCAATAGATGCAAATTCGCTGTTTGCACCAATAACAGTAAGCATAACAGTAGGGGTCAACCCTTTTGCGCACATAGAATCAAGCAGATACACTTCTTTTGTATCAAGCTGATTATTATTGAAAGGTATTCTGATAAGTGATCGCAGTATATAAGCTATGATAAAAAATCCAGTACCATATAAAAGATAAACCCACTGTGTTATATCGACCATGATACCTAGATAAAAGAAAAGGAAAGTCCGTATCAAAAAGCTTAGTTCCATAAAAAAGTTTTTAGATTCTAAATCCATAAGCCCAACACTGTCTTTTTGTTTTTTGTAATATATCTTGCTCCATATCGTAACATTTCCCAGCATGATAGAGAAGAAAAACACAGTTATGACGCCATTTGCATTAACATACTCCGCAAAGGCGTACAGTGTCACTAAAAGTGCCATAGTTGCAACGGGCGCATTATTATATTCACCCATATGTTTTAGCACATGAGCCCAAATCATGGCAACAAATATAGCTATACCTAAACTTAAGAAAATATAGCTTGTGAGACTTTGAGTTATCTGATTTAAGGTCATTGTAGAAAAATTCATAATAGACAATATACCGACAATAACAAGTATATCAATGATTGCGCTTTCAATCTGTATTTCAGCTTCAGCTTTAGGACTTAATTTTATAGTCTCGAGTATACTGTTTATGATAGCCCCATCAAGAACGCAGAAAAGTGCACCAAGTACAAATGAGATAATCCATCCGAAACCGAATATAAAATGAGTTAAAACACCAATGGCTAAAGTTATTGCAATAAAATTCAAGACTGATAAAGTAAACGCGTAACTCATCGTGGATAATAACGCTCTCAATTTAATGGGCAATGCTCCATAGAACACGACATATATCAAACTGAATATTATTAAAAATGTCAATCCGGAACTGCCTGTCTTTATACTTTCCATAAAGCCTAGATGTGAAAACAAAGCTCCTGCAGCAATCAAGATAAGGACATCAGGAATTCTAGTCTTTTTGAAATTATATTGCGCAAGAAGACCAAGTATGATAATTATTCCAACCATAAACAAATTGCCAGTAGTATCCATAATGATTGCCTTTCTTAAAATTTGATTTTTTAAATAGACTTGTATATATTTTATTCACGGCGACTATATTAAGATTTTAGTAAAAAGGCACTGTCCAAAACGTGAGTGATTTTTAATATTTTTGTATTTGTTTAGCAAAAACATAGATTCTTTATCAGCATCTGTTTAAGTTCTGCTTTTAAATCCAAATCATTTAGTTGCCATGTTGCCATCAATGATGCCATTATCTCATAATTTTCTTTTC
>JAHYJO010000007.1 GCA_019429125.1 Nanobdellati archaeon
ATCAGGAAAAGAAAATTATGAGATAATGGCATCATTGATGGCAACATGGCAACTAAATGATTTGGATTTAAAAGCAGAACTTAAACAGATGCTGATAAAGAATCTATGTTTTTGCTAAACAAATACAGCAAATTTAATTCTTTTTCTATTAGTTCTATATTTTTTTTTACTTTATTAAAATCAACATAATAATCCCATGTAAATATGGAATTAGTAAGAGTACTTATAAAATAATTAAATATCTTTTCTGAATCATCTTCAAGACCTAAAGTCTTATATGTTTGTAAATATTTCATAAATTACACCTTATAGTTTCTTATAACTAACTCGTTAATATTACCTCTTTTAGTAGCATTACAATTAATCATTCTTTTTGCAGAAACATGAACTTTATCATATTTATCATATAATCCTCTTATGAATTCGGTATCATTATTGCTTTCCATAACTTTACATCCTTTTTTATCTAATTTTTGGAAAACGTCACATAATTGTTTTTGTTCAGGGTCTAAAAAATTACCTTTTGAATAGGTTGTAAAGCTTGTACCTTTTTTTAATGGGTCATAAGGTGGGTCAAAATAAATAAAATCATCTTTTTTTGCTAATTTTATAATTTTTTCAAAAGACATTACTTTAATTTGTACTGTTTGAAGTATTTTTGAAACTTTTCTTAATTTATCTTCTTGTATAATATCTGGATTTTTATAAGCACCAATAGGAACATTAAATTTTCCTTTAGAATTTACACGATATAAACCATTAAAACAAGTTTTATTTAAAAAAATAAATCTTGCTGCTTGTTCAAGTGAGGGTAATAAGGTAGGGTCTACACTTCTAATTTCATAATAATATTTTTTAGAATCAGCTTTGTAATATTCTTTGTGTTGTTTTAATTCAATAATTAAACGTTCAACATCTGTTTTAACAATAATATATGCATTAATTAGTTCTTTATTAATATCTGAGAGTAATATTTCTTTTGGTTTGTATTTTTCTATAATGTAAAAGAAAACAGCACCACTCCCTAAAAATGGCTCAAAATATCGTTCTATTTTTTTAGGGAATAAAGGAATAAATTGTTCTATTAATTGCGTCTTACCGCCTGCCCATTTTATGAATTTTGGTATTTCTATTTTATCAGTGGGTTTTACCATATATAGTATTTGAAATGAGGGTTTATATAGATGCGTTATTTCAACTTATTAACTATAAACACACACTTCAATCGATCTATTGATTTAAATTATATTTATACTTTTTGTATATCTGGCACTGTTCATTTTTTGAGTGATTTCAAACAAAATGTAGTTAATTAAATACTTTCATTTCTTTTGTAATTCGACGTGAAATGTGTATATTAAATGGATATCTGTAGGAGTTTATAAACAAACAATATCGTATTTGTTTAGCTAATTTTTGTCTTGCTTAATTTTGATTTTTTAAGAGATAACTACTATTTTTTGAAATAATTATATTTACACTTTTTTAAGTTGGGTGCAAGCTATCGATTTTATAAAAATAAGATTAAATAATTTTTAAGATTTTTTAACAACACATTTTTAAGCGTTAGCTATTGATTTTGTAACAATTATAACTTATTGAGAATCACACCATAACGGCTGAAGCATATTGATTATTTTTTTGCTAAACAAGTACAAAAAATCAGATTTAAATTACTATTTCTTACCGGCATAACGGCATGGTACGCTCCCACAAGACTATTTAAAGGGAGTGAGTAAGTTATCTTTACCCTTCTAATCCAGGGGAATAATTACAGGTGAACTTCAAAGGCTTGAGGATTATACCTTAGATGCTTAAGAAGGCACCAAATTATGTTTAAAAGGTGATATGATATGAATAGTGAAACAATGTCTATAATACGGAACAGGTACGGGAATAACTTCGATAAGGGCTGGAATGGTATGTCAGCACATCGAAGGCATAAATTTGAAAACAGGGCAAAAGATATATGGTGCTTTTAAGAAGGAGATGATTACTATGTCAAAGACTACAGTTAAGATGTACATGATAAAACAAGAATTGAGACGGGCTGGGCTACCTACAAGAGGTGTTCTTGCGCAGGAATTCCAAAATATGAATTTCGAGCAGGAAAAGAAATGGCATCAAATCAAGACTAAGGCACATAACAGGACAGAGGAGCTTGCTAAAACTTTTCCTTTTGCGTTCGGAGAATATAAAAAGACACAGTATGATGCTGAATTCTTAAACAGATTTTTTCAGGAGAGGAGGTGAGAGATTATGAATAGGTATAATGGTGATCTTGTAACTAAATGGACTGACCTTCTTAAACAGAAACATAAACAACAGCAGATTGCACACGCAATGGCTCTCGCATGGATTGATTAGATCTTTACAACCCCCCTATAATCCCTATTTAATATGCCGGTGGATATCTTATCTGCCGGCTGTTATTTCTTTAAGAACATTACCTAACATAAGTTGAAGCTGTCTCCTTACGACCGCATTTCTCGCATTCGTAGTCTATCTTGAAACGTATCTCATCGATTGTGTTTGCAGTCACGACTATATCTTTCTTTAATTCGGATGAGGTATCATTCCAGGAATGACCACACCTGCACTTTATGAAAATATTTGCTTCATCTGACATTAAAATCACCTATGATATTTAAAATTATCTCTTAAACTATATAAGAGTTAAATGATGAACATCGCGAGGTGAGCTGAATTCATGATGACTGATGGGCGAACTGATAACTCAACTAATATATATTTAAGACTATAAACAATTTCTATGGATAAGACCATTACAGAAAATGAGGCAATTGAACTTCTAAAACAACAGTTTGAAACATTTCGACCAGACTGGAAAAATGAAATTGTGAAACATTCTATTATAGTCAGGGATTTGTCGTTATTTCTTGCAGAGAGGATTAAAGGTAAAGTTGATGTTGATTTTCTTAAGGGTGCATGCCTGCTACACGATATTGGATATGCTACGGCAAAAGAAAAGGTACGCCACGGTATCATCGGTGCTGAATTCTTGCAGTATTGCGGACTTGAAAGATACGCCAAAGCTTGCGAAAGGCATATAGGTATTGGGATAACTAAAGATGTGGCTAAAAAGCTTGGACTCGGAGATAAGAATCTTGTACCTAAGACTATTGAAGAGAAAATATTGTGCTACTGCGACAATCTTGATTTCTTTGACAAGGAAACAAAGATGCACACAATCAAAAGTCCAGAGGATGTCGCTTGCAGGTTAGGGAAAGAATTGGGGCTTACATATAAGAGTAAGACTGAAAAGTTCAACAGGACGATTGAAGACAAAGTTAGTAAAGAGGGAATGTGTGAATTTGTCAGGTTTATAAAAGATTACAATACAAAATTAAGAATTGGGCTGGAACTCAAGCTTTAGAATTCTGTCTTTAAACTTCTTTGATATAAGGGTCCAGCCTTTTGGAATCTGCATAATCTTGAAATACATCTTTTTCTTGCCTATTGCTTTCAATTCAATCGATGAGGATAGCATGTTTACTATTATGTTTTTATCTGATTCTATATCTGGAAGTTCTATGTCAATCACAATTTTGTCAGAGAGTCGTTTTATGTCTGTCTTTGGTTCTTCAGTTACGGAGGGTATCTTTTTATTTAGTAATTGTTCTTCTGGAAGATTAGGTATTGTAGATTTTATAATTGCATCATTTATATTCACGCCTTTTAGCCCTAAGTTTTTCTTGAACTCTTCCGCCAACTTTGTCTTGTCAATATCGCCGAAAGTCTTTATGTCTATTTTAGGTTTTTGTCCTGTGCCACTACTTATTGATACGCTGAAACCGTTCCGGATTATCTTTGGATTTTTTTCAGACCTTAGGTTGAAAACTTCAAAATCTTTTTCAAGACCATGCAGATCACGTTCCATAAACTTGTTTATCTCATCAAACTGTCTCTTGAAAGAATCTACTAGGTTGTCTAAAGGTAAAACTGAGGAAGGTCTTTTGAATTTTATAGGTTTTATTACAGATGACCCACAGGATGGACAAAAATCCCAATGATCCTCAACCATTTTTCCGCATTTGTGGCAATACATAGCAACCATACATATTATATTGGACAGATAAATATTAATATCTTTTGAATACTTCAACATAATTGTTCCCATGAGACTTAAATGCTGAGAATACAGCCAAATCTGCTTTTTTGCAAAGATATTCAAGTTCGCTGTCGTCAAAAAGATGATAGAAACGGTCGTATTTGCCGTCCCATTTAAGGATTACGTCACCATCTTTGGTTTTTAGGTCTTTGAATTTGGGTTGGTCGCGAGCCCAGGCACTTATCAGTGCCCTTCCATCTGGCTTGAGAATATTTTTTATTTCAATAAGGCTTTTTAGGCGCTCTTTCTTTGTCGGAAGATGATGTATCGTTGCGATAAACATAACACAATCAAATGATTCGGACTTTAAAGGCAGAGAAATCGCATCGCACTGGATTAATGAAATATCTTGTTTTGTTGCTTTTGCTTTTGATTTTATTATATTTAACTGACCTTTCGATATGTCTGAAGCTAAAACCTTGAATCCTTTTTGGCAGGCATACAAAGAATTCCGCCCATTGCCACAACCTATATCAAGAAAGATAGATGATTCTTTGGCTGCATTTATGAAAGTTTTACATTCCTCCCACATATAACCGCGTGTTGCATCAAAATGTTTGGATATCTTATCATAGGTTGCTTTGATATTTGATTTTGTTGAACTATCCACTACCATATAATCACGTCTGCCTCACATTATTACTTTTTTTAGTTTATATAAATTGTCAGTCTTGATAAAGGGGTATTAAGCATAAAGTTTAAAAAGCTTTGTTATAAATTTAAGTTAATCTCTTTCTTACGAGACACAAAGAACAAAAACAATAAGATGCTGTTGATTTAATGGGAATATGTGATATTTGCGGAAAAACACGGGACACAAGACTGTCAAATCTTGAAGGTGCTAATGTAGATGCATGTTTTTTCTGTGTACCCGGGAAAAAAGAAAAAACTAGATTTTCTGGTGGCTTCCCAGGTGGTAAAAAAAATACTGCTAGACCTGATGTTAAAAAAAGAATAGAACTCCCTAAAGTTAATTTTGAATTTGTTGACGATTACGGAGACATTATTAAAGTTGCACGTGAAAAAGCAGACATTACACAAAAAGATTTCGGTGCACAGTTAAATGAGCACAGTTCAGTCATACAAAAGATTGAGCATGGTGGATTAAAACCACGTTTAGGTCTTGCAAAAAAGATTGAAAAAAAGCTTAAAATCCGTATAATCAAAAAAATTGAACAACTTGACAAAGATGGCAATGTTGTCAATAATAAGAAACCAGAGGAATCTGAAAAGAAGTATGGTGACAAGAGCGAGGTCAGACGAGAAAGGTCTAAGCCAAGAGAAGCACTTACATACACACTTGCAGATGCTATAAAAGTTCGAAAAAAGAAGTAATTTTTTATTCTTATTTTTTTCTTTAAAAAATCCAACCTGTTTTAAATATATTTATGCACAAAATTATAAGTGATAGTTATGTATCTATATGAGGCTTGCGAAAAAGAGATTAATTTTATGCTTGAAAGTTGCGGAATTAAAGATGCAAAGATAGAGATGCCTCCGAAAAATATTGATGCTGATTTCTCATATCCTTGTTTTTCACTGTCTAAGACTCTGAACAAAAAACCAGACTTGATTGCTAAAGAGTTTAAAGACAAAATTGACAAGAAAATTACAAGTAAAAGTCTTGTCAAAAGATGCGAGGTTTTAGGACCATATCTTAATTTCTATATAGATGGTGCAAAGATTGCTGAGGCTGTCATATCAGACATATATAAACTTAAAGGACAGTACGGCACAACTGATGAAGGGAAGAAAAAAAAGATTATTCTCGAATATATCTCTGCAAATCCCATACACCCATTGCATATCGGTTCGGCAAGAAATGCAATATTGGGCAAATCATTGACTAACACTTATACGTTTATTAATTATAATGTCAAGTCACATTATTACATGAATGATATCGGGTTGCAGGTTGCAAAGGTTGCTTTTGGTTACAGTAAACTTAAGGATAAAAAGGTCACTGAAAGACCTGACGTCTGGATAGGTAAAATATATGCGATAACTTCTGCTATTATTGATGACGACGCTGAAATTAAAAAGGAACTTGAAAATAAATGGCCAGTTATGTATGGTAAGATTAATGAGGCGATTGGTTCTGAAAAAGATATTATTGAGCAGGTAAAGGCCATGCTTCAAAAAATTGAGGCAGGAGACAAGAAGACTGCGGACTTATTCAAAGTAGTTGGCAACCTCTGCACTGAAGGATTTAAGGAAACATTTTCTAGGATGAATATTAAATTTGATTCTTATGATTATGAGTCTATGTTTATCATAAATGGTGATGTCTACAAAGTTATTGATGCACTCAAAAAGAAAAAAGTACTTAAGAAAACTGATCAGGGCACTTGGATTATTGATCTTGAAGAATATAACATGCCATCCACGGTCCTTGTCAGGTCTGATGAGACTACACTTTACCTTACACGTGACATTGCATATTCTATCTGGAAATTTGAGAAGCAAAAGGCTGACAAAGCGATAAATATTATTGCATCAGAGCAGGAACTGCCACAGATGCAATTGAAGATGGCGCTTAAGATACTTGACAAACCTTATGCTGAAAATCTGTACCACCTGTCATATGGTCTTGTTAACCTGCCTGGCGTTAAGATGTCTGGGCGACGAGGACGATACATCACTTTTGATTATGTTTTAGATGAAGCTATCAAAAAGGCGTATGAAGTTGTTAATGAGAAAAATGGTGACCTATCTTTAAAAGAAAAAAAGACAATATCTGAGATGGTGGGTAAAGGCGCAGTCATATATTCCATACTTAAAGTTGAGGCACGAAAAAGTGTCACTTTTGACATGAATGACGCTCTTGATTTTAATGGTAATTCTGCGCCATACATACAATACACTCATGCGCGTGCAAAAAGTATTGTCAATAAAGTCGGAAAAGTTAAAAGTTATGATACTAGTCTTCTTGTGGCAGATAGTGAGCAGAGGATACTTAAACGGCTTGCTGGGTTTCCTTCAATTGTCAAGTCATGTAGCAAGAATGTGTCACCGCACATTATATGCAATTATCTTTTTGAGCTGGCACAGGATTTCAATAATTTCTATAATTTAACACCTGTCATCAAAGCAGATGATGATGTTAGGAATGCACGACTTGTGCTTGTAGACTTAACTGCGCAAGTAATTAAAAACGGTCTTTTGCTTCTTGAGATTGAAGCACCGGACAAGATGTAGATTAATATGATAACAGTACTTCGGATTGGGCACAGGCTTGGACGAGATTCAAGGATTACTACGCATTGCGGTCTTGTATCTCGGGCATTTGGCGCCGGCAAGATTATACTTTCAGGTGACTATGATAAGAAGATTGTGGACAGCCTTTGTGGTGTGCGCGAACAGTGGGGTGGTGACTTTGAGGTTGAATATGATAAGCAGTTTATGAAAATCATAAAAAATTTCAAGAAAGACGGTGGTATTGTTGTCCATCTTACCATGTACGGCATGAATCTTCCAGATAAGATTGAGGAAATCAGAAAAGATGGTAAGGACAAAGATGTGCTTGTCATTGTCGGGTCACAGAAAGTTCCAGGCGAGGTGTATCACATTTCGGATTATAATGTTGCGGTCGGCAATACGCCACATTCAGAGATATCTGCGCTTGCTATATTTTTGGACAGGTTTTACAAGGGGAAACAGATTGAAAAGACGATGAAAAAAGGTAAGATTTCTATCATCCCGCAGGAAAAAGGTAAGAAGACTGTTGAAGGGTGAAGAATAGTGAAAACCAATAATCTATAATTAAAAATCCCACAGACCTATTCTTACCCAAGCGACAGAAGTACTTCTACAAGTACCAGTAGGATCTGTTGTACATCCGGAATTCCAACATTTTTTAGCAACAACCACATCTCCTGGATTCAGATATTGATTTACCCTAAAACCTGTAATATTAAGTCGTATGTCATTAACATAATATTCCATATGATCTGTGCAATAACGCATTCCAAAAGGACCTTCAACAGTACCCATATAACCACCATTTGGACCAACAGTATGAGAACCAATAATAATACTATTAGACCTACCATCCGCCCACTCAAATCTTTTTGAAACCCAAACTGCAGTTCCTGTAATACCACCACCAGCATTATCTGCACTAGTCAGTACAGTTCCATCAGGAAATACTATTCCATTATCAGAACCAGTTATTGAGATGTTTCCAGAATTTATGATTTTGTTTGTATTCATGTCACAAGGTCAGAATCAATATAAAGCTCGGATAGCGGATGACCTACAAGAGGCATGGTGGTTGTGGCGAATATGTTACTTATTGCTAAAATCATGAAAGGAAGCGCTACAATTATTCCTGCCATCAAGAAATGTTTCTTTTCAAAGGTGATTGTGACTGCCATAGTATAATATTATTTTTAGTAGTATATAAATTAAATTAGTCATAGACCATATTTACTCTTATTACCTAACTTTGACATTTATGACTTTTTTGTTTTTTTTTGCGTTTTTTTAATACCTACATTTGACAGATATTAGTATGTTAATTGATTGCGTTTTTTATCTTTTTTCACCTATTTTTTAATACCCTATTTGACAGTTTGTATTCAGAAATCAAAATATAGTATTATGGTTTGATCTATATTGAAATTCAGATTTAATCTAGAATAAAAATTAAGAAAATTCACCAAAATTAGCCAAATAAATTTGACAGTTAGGCTAAAATTTACAAAAATCATGAAACAAATAGACATTTAACCTTATTTTTCTCCAGAAATTAACTTATTTTTAGTCAAAAATCAAGAAATTTTTAAGTCTTTTGTGGATTTCAAGCTTTTTTATTGCGGTCAATACAATAAAAAATCAAGAAATTACATGAAAAAATGAAGTAAATGTACTAAAAATAGTCAACTGTCAAATAGATATTCTGAATGAAATAGTTAACAAACTGTCAAACTTGGGTTATTATCTTGAAAGCAGAACTACTCGGCTTGGAACTGACTCATTTGTGAGTTCATAGGACAACTCGCCCTTTAGCTTTTCTGAGAAATCGCGCACTTCTGAATGTAGTGGCATGGCATCTCGAGACAACCGGTATTTTGAGTAGCCGATGTTCATGTAAGCCTTGACTTCTACGAAATCTGGATTAATCATCTCAATTATCTTTGCATACTCTTTTATGTGGGACATGTTCATGCCTTTGATAAGAGTCAATCTTACCGCTTTTCGTGAGGTGAATGATGACATCAAGTCCACAGTCTTTGTGAAACGTTCCCAGTAATCTTTGAATATGGGCGCGTCTATCTTTTTGTACATCTCTTTTGTGGGAGCGTCAACTGACAGATATAATTGGTATGGTTTCTCTATGTTTTCCAGACGGTCGGGGAACTGGCCGTTTGTGACTAGAAATGTGGTCATATTCTTTCTGTTGCACAGGTCTATGAAATCACTTATCAAGGGATAAGCTGTCGGTTCACCAGTCAATGATATTGCAATTTGGTTGGGATTTTGTGCCTCTTTCCATTTTTTCTGGTCGGTGCCGTCAAAACCTTTGAAACCGGTAAGAAGATTTCTCTGTGCAACTATTGAGGCTTCAAGAATTATCTCCGGCGTGTCGACTGGACCTGTCAATTCTGGACCTTGAGTCTTCTCTATTGCGCGCCAACAGAATATGCACCTGTTTGGGCACCATGAAACAGCAGGTGTCATCTGAAGACATCTGTGGCATTTGATGCCGTAAAATTTTTCCTTGTAGCAGACACCTTCACCCCTCAAGCTTTTCTTTGTCCAAGTGCAAAGTTTCACTGCTGAATGGTTGCCAGCGATCCGGTACTGCTGTTTCTCAAGGATAGCTTTTACATTTTCAAGAAGCATAGGTATCACTTTATCCATTTTGTTCTATTTTATTTCAAACTCTAAAGAATCGTAAGCCAGAATCGTGTTCTTAAATACTTTTTGAGCCTCATCAAGAAGCATTTGGGGTGATGTGTTTTCTTTTTTATCCTGGTATCTTCGGCTTATATGAGTTAAGACAAGAAGTTTGACATTCGCCTTTTTTGCGACTGTTGCTGCTTCCTCAGCTGTTGAATGGCCAATCTTATCTACACCATCTTTGTCTGAGCCAAATGTTGAGTCGTGTATCAGAAGATCTGCATGTTTTGCATGTTTTATTGTATTTACATCATATTTTGTGTCCCCTGTATATACTATTTTTCTTCCAGGAATGTGTTCAATCACATCTTCAGGTTTTATTGTTTTTCCTTTGAATTCAATTGTCTTTCCAGCTTTTAGTTTTCCTATGTAAGGACCGGTTGACAGACCTAACTTTTCGGCTTTTTCCATGTTTGCGCGAATTCTTGGGTCTTCTTCAAGAACGTATCCTAAGGCGGGTATCTTGTGTGTTACTTTAAATGCTGTTACTTTATAGCCCTCGCCTTCTACTGTGAAACCGTCATTCATCTCAGTTATATTAATCTTAAAGTTCCTGCCAAAATACCCGATTGTCAGAAGCTGTTCTAAAAATTCAGTTGTCCTTTTCGGTCCGTAGACGTTTAAGGGTTCTGTTCGCCCTTCAAGAGACATTGTCTGGATAAGACCTAATATGCCACCGAAATGGTCTGCGTGCCAATGGGTTATGAATATGCGGTCTATCTTCATGAATTTAAGGCCTTGAACCATTAACTGGCGCTGAGTACCTTCACCGCAATCAAATAGTATGCGCTCACCCTTAAACATGACAAATATTGATGGCAGGTTGCGCTCTCTTGTCGGAACACTTGCTGTTGTTCCCAGGAATTTGACTTTAATCATAGTTTCAGTTTGGGAATTAAGCTTTTTAAAGATTTAAAGTTAATACATATTTATTAATACTACCTAATTGTAACAAACTAGTGATATTATGAGACTTGAAGACCAAATGGCAATTGAACAACCTTATTTTGTAATCAGTGAATTAATAGAATATTACGATGAAAAAAAAGGATGTTTAGGCAAGATATATTTTGAAGACAGACTGCTCTTCCATATAAGCGATAAAGAAGATGTTACTGCAAAAGATTTCAAACCAACATCAAAGAAATATTTTATAGGAGTCTTAAGACGTGAAAAAATGGATAAAACACGTAGTATCATAGAAGAATCTGTATACCTTAGCAAACCATATTATGATTTATGTCAAATCAAAGATTCACCAGAAGACAATGCACTCATTGAACTTATCAAAGATAATTTTAGTAATCTTCCACTTAATCAATATAAAATTATAAAAGATGACATTAAGCTTGAAAATTGGTGGAACTATCTAAATAAGATAAAAAGAACAAGTAAATCTCAAAAAAATAATGGTGTCCTCAGATAAAATAAAATGTGAATAATACTTATTATTTTCTTCAAGTAATAAGACTTATTCTGTTTTCAGATAATAAGCCCAATTAGGACTGCGTCGTATAGATAAATTAAGTCATAAGATAAATTACATCATTTACGGCCTTATTCTTGTAATCACATAATAAGTTACGTCTGCTTCTTCGTCAACTACTGCAAGGAGCGCTTTCGCCCTTATGTTCTGACTCAACCTGACGTATCTTGACCATTCTTGATATGAGTGCGCGTAATTCTCAGGAACTGCATGAACATTGTATTTTGTGTGTTCCTTAAGTTCTTTTGATCCACCCTTATATGGATTTACGCCACGGTTGTAGACTCGGAAATGGGTTCCGAACTTGAAACCAGATTTGACTATAAAGCCACGGTTCCTTAAATCTCGGTATACTGTATATTTCTGTGAGAATTCAGGGTCTAATGTAGAACATAAACTGTAGAAAGTCTTGACTGTCATTGGTTTCTTTTTATCAAGAACTTTTATATGACCACGCTCTAAAAGAATCATGCCCTCTTCAAGACTTAACTGAAGATATGAAATCTTCTCCTCTTCGATGTATTTTCCGAAAAATTTCTCGTCAAATATCTTTTTCTGCTCTTCTATGTCCCATACTGCAAGTTTGTTGTTTAATAGTTCTGCAGTGGCCATAACATCGCTGTTATTGTCCATCTCTGCTTACCTCCATGTTTTAAGTGGGAAGGATGTGATTTGAACACACGACAACTAGATCTTCAGTCTAGCGCTCTCCCAGGCTGAGCTACCTTCCCATGATAAATATAAAGAGCGCCCCGGGCAGGACTCGAACCTACGACCTTGTGATTAACAGTCACACGCTCTACCTACTAAGCTACCGAGGCAAATTGATGTTACTTTAAGTAATAGTTAAAGTTATATCAAAAATTTTAAAAAGGTATTGTATCATTTTCAATATCTATACCCTAGAAAATGTTTCAGATTGAAAATAGACGATATTTAGTCAAGGATTCAAGAACGGGGACTATCTCTTTTGGAAGTTTAGAAAAATATAAACCATAATTTCTTTTATTACTTATTATCTTATCCATAACATTATTATCAAATATGATTATTCCAATATCACCTATATCTTTTCTGTTTTTTATCTCGAAAAGTTTTGGAAATATCATATGATAACCTTTTATGTTCTTTCTTTTTTGATTATATAAGATTGTATTCTCTGATTCGTCTATGATTCTTTCAATAGCTGTTATGTTATGTTTTTTCTCTAAGAGGTCATGTAAATCTTTTAGTGTGTTATCTTTATCGAAGGTACATATATAATTTATATTATTATGCCTATGATGTATGTTGAATGACGAAATATAAGACAGGTTGCCCAAAGGTACAAATGATATCATATCTTTGAATGACTCTTTTGTATCTGGATCAGCATATAATGCAACATATATATCTGACAACATAGAAAATATTGATTCCATCATAGTGGACAGAGAATGATTCTTGCCATCTCTTATTAAAACCAAATCTTTAGCATAAATTTCTGACATAATATCACATAAATCTTAATTTTTATTTTAACAGATACAATAAATAGAACTATATAGCATAAATAGATTTATTTTTTTGTGAATGCTGATTAAGATAAATATAGAAATCATAACAATATTTTTATCAAAATCAAACCTTAAAATCAATCTAAGAACTCTTTTCTTGCAATCTTTCCAGGCAGGTACTCTTTTGCGACAAACTCAAGACTCTTTGAAGCCAGTGCTTGCTGTTCTATCCTTGTACCTTTGTTGAGCATGCTTTTTAGTTCTTTTCGCCAGTGCAACTTTTGGAACCATTCGTAGTTTAAAAGCTGGTTGACACGTTTCTTGTCGACATCTTTTAATTGTTCTGTTACTTTCTCTAGGCCGAAAGTGTCAATGTCGGCCATTGTCATGCCAATGAATCTGCATTCGGGTGTTGCAAGGCGTTTTGATTCGTGTGCCAAGTTCATGGAACCCGTCTTTACAACTGAATAAATGTAGTAACCCCAGGGGTCACCGTCTGTGAATACGTATACAGGAAGTTTTAGGCGCTCGTTTAAAAGCTTTATCAGACGCCTTGCACCTCTTGCAGCCTGACCACCAAGACCTATTAAGATTGCGTTGTTTTCAATATGATATTTTTCTTCTACAAGACGGTCAACCATAGCTTTTGTCTCAACCACCAAGACATATTTAGCTTTACATTCTATGAATTTGTAGTCGTCAACAATTGAGGGTATGGCAAGACCTGATTTTCCTAATTTTGAACAGTCAATCCTGTCGCCTGTGTCCTCAATCACAATTTGTCCAAAAAGTATTCCGCTGCTGTCTGCTTTTAGGTGAAGCTCTTCCCTCAATGAATCTGTCATTGTTTCAAGGTCTTCAATCAACGGGTCGGATTCTTCCTGACCTTCAAAAGTGTTCTCTTTTGTGCCAGGGATGTTGTGCTTGAGCTCATAATAAAGTTCTCTTATGCTTGCAGTCTTTCCTTTATCTATAAGTTCTTTGCATTTGGATGCAATAATCATGGTCTGCATGAATTTTCTTGTGTGGGCAAAATTGAGGAAATTTCTTTCAGACATACTATTTCCTAGATACAGGAGACCTTTGTCTTTATCATAATGGACATTTGAGGATGCACGGACAGGAAGAGCTACCGATGGCGCATTACCTGCAAATATATCTGCGACTACTTTTTTGCCTAGGTTCTTTATCTTTTCTGCAACTATCGGGTCACTTTCAAATTTCATAATAATCACCTATTCAGATGTTTCATCGGTCTCTGTCGCGTTTTTGGTTCTGTCACTGTTGAATATGTCCAATCGCGATTGAGGGTTATCTTTTGCTGTACTTAACTGTTTTTTGTCTGATTTTGTGACAGTTGTATCATTAACACTTTTTATATTGAAAATATTAGATATTGGTTTGGTATGTATGTCAGTATTGTTATCATTGTCAACATTGTTATCATTGTCACTATTGTTATCATTGTCACTATTGTTATCATTGTCAACATTGTTATCATTGTCAACATTGTTATCATTGTCACTATTGTTATCATTGTCACTATTGTTATCATGATTATTACTGAGATTATAATTATCATTATTATTGGTCTGTATTTCCATACCTTTACCGTGTAAGACAATTGATGTGTCACCTATTTTATCGGCAACCACTTGTTTTAGGCTGGTCTGTATCTTTTGGGCATCAATGCCTGTCAGGTCGGAAAGCGCTATGCAAAGTTCGCCTGCATAGATGTCAAACGCGCGCAGACGCTCTTCTGCCTCTTTGCTTTTGTGTTTTTTTGAAATATAAATACTTAGCTTCCTTGCGGCACCTTGCAAGGCTAAAGTCACTTCTTTTAATATCTCAGGATATGCTGCTATCGCTTCTTTTCCCTCAGATGTATATGGTACCCAGACGGATGCCATGTGGACTGTCACTGCAACAGGACCTAAAGGTATGGAACCAGTGCTCTGTTTAAGACCATATCGTTTCCAGCCCAGCTTTATGACTGATTTTGCAATTACACAAGATGACTGCTGGTAAAGTAAAGGCACCTTGTTCGCAAAACGCATTATTGATATTGGACCCTCTGCTGAAAGGTCTCCACCGTACCCGATACCTACCTCAATCTGGAACGGATAACCTTTATAGACTGTAGGCGGTCGGCTCATGACTGCAATGAACTCTGGGTTCATCTCTTTTTTCAGACCTTTCTTTATTGCATCTTCACCGACCGGTGAAAGGCAGTCTGTCGGTGGTTTTGCTATCTTTGCAGTATTTAATGCATCTAGAAGTTTTTCTATGTCATCTCTTGAAAGCCGTTTAGGATTTGTCTTAGGATTAATCTTTGCACGGTTGCATATGTCGACTGCATTGCCCCGTCCTACCCTTGACAATTCCGTTGTGAAAAAGGCTGTCAGGTTCTTTGATTCTGTCTGTTTCATAAGACGCATTAGGATGCCAAGCTCAAGACCGTGCGGATGTGGCTGTATTGACTCTGCGGCTTTTGGAAGTATGTCTACTGCTCGCGGATATTCTAACTGTTTACCTTCGGGATTTATGTAGACTATATTTGCAAAAGGGTTCATTATGGCTGTCTCCATAAGGTATCCCTCAACGGATTGCTTGCCTCTTATGTATTTCCCTTTTAGGTATAGCTCAATCCGTGTGCCGTGACCGTCACCATCAACTGTCATTTCTGATATTATGTCTGGCTCGTTTTTCTTTATGTTTATATTGAGCTCGTAGATGTGTGTGTTGCCATCACCTATCTTTGAATATATCTTTGTCGGCTTTCCGGTAGTAAGCTGAGAATAAAGAACTGATGCTGAAATGCCTATACCTTGCTGACCTCGAGATTGTTTTAGGTTGAATTTTGAACCGTAAAGAAGTTTTGCGAATATGTTTGGTATGTTTTGCTTTACAATACCTGGACCGTTGTCTTCAATTATGAGTTTGAAATGAGTAGGGTCTAATTGATTGAGCTCAATGTATATGGTTGGGAGTATGCGCGCATCTTCGCAGGCATCAAGTGAATTATCAACTGCTTCCCTTACACAGGTCAACAGTGATTTCTGGTCATTCTCAAAACCTAATAAGTGTTTGTTCCTCTCAAAAAATTCTGCAACTGATATCGACTTGTGATCCTTTGCATTTTCTTCTGCTATTGTTGCCATCTATATTTACCTATCATATTTACCTATCAATATTTACCTGTCTATAAATTTATTGTCCAGAACTGTGAAAACTGTTTTGAAATCATTTCCCTGAAGTATCAACTCAACTGCTACCTTGGCATTTTCTACATTCTCATACTTGCCCAGGATTGCAATCTTATGACCGTGGACTGCAATGTCAGTATCTGTCTTTTTCTCTATGATTTTTTTTATTTTGCCACCAGTTCCAATAAGCCGTGACTTGTATCTGTTTATCGCATTCTTGTTCTTGCCTAAAACATCAGACAGGTTTATGACCTCAAGATTATATGCATCATCACACAGGCTTAAGACTATGTCAAGTGAAAGTCCGCGAGCTATGCCTTCAACTGCCTTTTTTAATTTGTAAACATTTAATCCTTCTTCGCTTGAAATCTCGATTGTGCCATCCTCATTGATAACTAGTTTTGCACCGAAAGATTTCTGAAGCTCTTTTTTTACTTTTCCGCCTTCTCCTATGACCAGACCAATCCTTGACTCTGGAATTTTTATCATTTCTTGTATCATTTTGACCATCATTTGAAAATATGAAATCTTATATATCTAGAATTTATGGTAAAAGGTTTTAAATGTGTTTGCTTGTTGACAGACAATGCTTAAAAAGTTGCGGGGCAAAAAAGGGGGTATGCAAACTGATGATATTAATTCTGCAATAACATTCCTTAAAGGGCTTAAAGGCAAGAAAGTAACTGTAGTATCACATGATGACTCAGATGGTTCGTGTTCGGCAGCGCTAATTATACGGTTGCTTAGAAAGATTGAAAGTCGTATTAATGTCTCTTATTTCAGTACACGAGGGAGTCCTAGCATATCAGAGGGACTTATGAGAGATATAATTTCAAAAAAACCTGATGTTGTTATCACCTGTGACTTTGCAAGTGATATTGACAAGGCTGCGCAAAGGCTTGCTCTTGAAGGTGTCCGATGCCTTATGATTGATCATCATGTTGTCTCAGATTACAAATTTCCAGATGACACCATATATATTAATCCGCAACTTTTAGGAAAGACTATGCCTTGTGCCGCATTTATCTATGATCTTTGTAACAAGATTTTAGAATTTAAAGATAATCTGTGGATTGCAGGTGTCGGCACTATTGAAGATTTCGGTGCTTCTGACAGGAAAGATATTATTGAGGCGTGCATGAAACAGTATCCTGAGCTTTTTGAGAAAAAGGACATGGACAATTCTAAATTGTTCAATACAACTTTCGGGCTTGTAGGTAAGATACTGAGCTCGGCACCTACTTGGGATTCGCATAAGGGCGCTGAACTTGTAACTAAAGTACTTCTGGAAGTCAATTCACCACGTGATTTTTTAGGGCTTGAGAATAATAATGTGCGCATGATGTTTGAAAAGTATCAGATTATTGAAAAAGAAATCAGGAATGCTGTTAGGATATTTGAAGAAGAAAGTGTGGTTTGGGGGTCACTTAGATATTATATTATGGCTTCTGAATATCCTATTAAATCAAAAGTATCTACAATTGTTTCTGCTAACAATGAACATTATAATGAGGTCATTGCAGTAATTGAACAAAATACTAAAACTTATTCTTTATCTCTTCGAAACCAGTCCGGGTACTTTGACCTTAATTGTATTATCCATGAATGTTTAGAAGGGCTGGAAGGTGTCGGTGGGGGACATAAGAAAGCCTCAGGCGCTGTTGTTGCCAAAAAAGATTTTGATGTGTTTATGGAAAGATTGAAGGAAAGGGTAAAGTAGTGAGTATATTTATATCTTTTAAAAGTCAATATAATGTATGTATCTTGAATTCCAAAATAATCAGATATCTCTTAAAAAAGAATTATCCAATTTAGATACATTTGTAGTTTCTTTTTCAAAAATACTTGATAATAATAACATAAATCATGTGTTTGTATCAGGTTATATAGCAATTGTTTTCGGTAGAAGTCGAAACACAGAAGATATTGATGTACTTATAGAACAGATGGAATTTGAACAATTTAAAATACTATGGAAACACCTGAGATATAAATATAATTGCATCAACACAGATGATGCAAAAGATGCGTATGAGATTCTTGTTGAAAAAGGGGGTGTGAGGTTTTATGAAGGTAAAAATTTCATACCAAATATGGAGATGAAATTTTCATTAGATAATGTTGAAAAATATTCTCTTAAAAACAAGATAATATTGAAATTTAATACAAATACAATACCTATATCACCAATAGAACTTCAGATTGTATATAAATTATATCTTAGTTCTGAAAAAGATATAGAAGATGCAAGATTTATATTTAAACTTTTTTTAAAATGGATTGATAAGACAAAAATTGACGATTTTTCAAAAGATTTTAATGTAACGGATAAATTATATCTATTGGGTAATTATTATGATAAAAATAGACCTTAAAGAACTTGAAAAGAAAAAAGAACGAAATTTCAAGGAAAGGCTTGAGTTTATTGATAAATATGTAGAATGGCTTGAAAAAACAGATAATAAAACATGGTCAAAAATACATAAAAATTTTATTGAAAATAAATAGATAACATACTTATTTCTCAAATTCTTTCAGCACCTTTTCAGGGTCTAAGTTTAAGTCAAACTTGTTGAAGAATTGTACTATATTTTCAACATCACGTCTCTGGAACTGTTTGGCCATGGGATGATTCAACAATACTGACTGACCTACGTCTATTATTACTGGTTTGCCCTCGCGTATAATGATATTGAACTCGCTTAAGTCGGCATGGACAAGACCTGCATCAAAATAAAACTTTTTCATCTCAGATAAGACCATATCAAACATCTCTTTAGGATTGTCTAATTTTGTCTTTGCAAGATGTTTGGCAGGAAGACCATTGTCAGTTACAAGTTCCATAATTAGAATGTTTCCCATAAAAGCTATTGGGTTCGGGCTTGAAACACCACTGGTATGCACTTTCTTTAAGTTACGGTATTCTTTTGCGCACCAGGCATACACAAGCTTTTTCTTGTTGTTTCCTATACTGAAGAATCTCCTATCACCTTTTATGTAATCTTGCATCTTCTGGAAACTTGAGGTCTCAATCATGTATATCTTTACTGCTATTGGAGTGTCATCATCGGCGAGCGCATTGAATACTTGGCCTTCTTTTCCGGATTTGATTATGCCTGACAATACTGCTATATGTTTTTTTGCCTTTAATTTTTCAAGAGTCCGAACTGTGAGTGCATCAAATACATCTTCGAAAATCTTTCTGTCTTTATTAATCTTCTGCTTCGCCATATATAGATTATGGTGATGAAGTTATTTAAAAAAGATGCAGACATTATTTTTTGAGTTCCTCGTATATAGCTTCTGGGGATATGTCACTTTTTTTGCAGCCCATTTCATGCAGATGATTAACAAGTTCGTCTTTTGAGATACACTTTAGTTTGTGAGAATACAAGTACTGGAGGAGAAAATAAATAGTCTTGTAATCATAATTCAATTCAGAGTCCATACATTCAATCAAATGATTCCACATTTTTCTTTGTCCCATTAGAACTATAAACTGTTTGTCTCTTTTAGGGTCTGGATTGTCTAAAGGGTTAAAGGAATAAGAACTGTCGATACCTAATGAGAAGAAATCTCTGAATGGCTTAGATGATACTTTTAAATAGATATATCTAGGCTGTTCACTAATATCAGTGTCATATGTTCCTTGGAGCTCTATCCTTATCTGACCGATTGGTGAATACTTCATATTTTTTATTTCATCACCATAATTGATTTTCATAAAATAAATATAGGTTCTAAATTATAAAAATATTGCTGAATTATTTAATAAAATAAAATCAATAAAAATTAGATAGAGTCAAAACAATGAAAAATAAAAGATAATAAAATCACTAATACACTAAATCATATATGTCTAAATCATATATAGCTAAAACATATATAGCTAAAACATATATGGTTAAAACATATATAGCTAAAACATATATGGTTAAAACATATATGGATAAATCATATATGGATAAATCATATATGGATAAATCATATATGGATAAATCATATATGGATAAATCATATATGGATAAATCATATATGGATAAATCATATATATACAATTGGATAAAATCACGAAATCAAATCAAGATTCCAGTTCTTTAAGATAACCTTTGGTCTGCATCAATGCTGCTTGGTGTCTTGTAAAAGTATAGATTACATCTCCTTTCTCGTCACTTTCAACTTCCCATGGTCTAACAATACAGAAAGTTCCTTCATATGCAGATACTGATCTTCGTAATTTACCTGGCACTCGGCAAACCCTTATTTTTTTGTCTGAACATATAACTCTTGTCTTTCCAAAACCTAGTCTCTGGTCAACAACACCTAAAAGTTCACCATTTCTTGGCAGTCTAAGTCTTATAGGTTGAGTAGGATCAAATTCTGGTTTTTTCCCTTTAGAGGTTGGTTTTTTCTTTTTGAAGTTTGTTGTTATAATATCATCTCCAATTAATTATATTTAGTTACATCTTAATAAATATGTTGTTCTTGTTAATTCTTTACCGTCTTTGATGCTGTAATGTGACGAAGTCTCTTTGTGATCTTTAATATCAAACTTAAAGATTATTTCGCGAGATAGTTTTTTTGCAAATTTTGTTGAACTCATGATTATGTCTATCCGTCCCGATTTTTTCTCGATGTTGGTTATAAATATTGAACTGTTCTCTTTTTCGGTTTCAGCTATTCGTTTTTCTATGTAAGCCTCGACTTCAAGCACAGTATCATTGTTGCCTCTGAGCTGGATTGTTGATTCGAAGTAACCACCTGATTTTCTTGAACAGATTGGACAGCATTGAGGTATTATTATTGCAGTTACATCTGTTTCTGATTCTTTATCACCATGATTGTATACTGTTACTTTAACAGGTATTGATATCTTGCGCTCTAAAGAATAACCCGATGGCACTTCTATCTCTACTTTCTGTTTTTTTGATAATTTTGAAGATCTAAGTATTGCAGAATGCAAGACATCGTTAAGGGTTGGATATTTTATCCATGTATTTTTTATCATTACACTTCTGCACTCACAGAGCATTATCTTTAGGGATACAGGTATTTTCGAGGTTGGCTTAACTGTCTCTTTACCTGCGCAAGTAGGACATACTTTACCAAATAAAGTTTCGGTCTCAGAACCGCAGTTAGGACAAAATTTTCTCATCATAGATATAAATAGTACTATTACTTTTTTAAATAGATTATTTTTTAAGAGGTAGAATTAACTATACTTTGAAAATCATTATATAAGGCGTTTTTGATATAAATTGTATATGTTCTTTGGTTATGATATTTTTCTTTTCAAGTCCTGATATTATGTTATCGCCTATAATCATGGCTGATGTGCATGTTGAAATGGCGGAGATTATGGTAGTCATATCTGCTTTGTCACCATCAAAAAAATAATTTGATATGTCAAGGACTTTGTCATGTTCCTCAAAACGTTTTCCCAAAATGTCAGAATCACATACAGCAACGATAGTTCCTGAGTCGCTATTGTGTGTTTTTAACATAAACATTTTCTGAAAAACTCCATCTTATAATATTTAATCATGTTGATTTTATATTTATAATTTTGATATTGGTCTTTGTGCACCACATGCTTCACATTTTAGGAATTCCAGTCTTGCAGATTTAATTACATGGGTGTCAGGTTTTCCGCATTCCTTACATAATACGAAAAGGTTTACATATTTCTTGAACTTGTCGTTTATTGCAATTGAACCAAACTTACCTATGAACTCGGCTTTTGTGCCTGACAATTCACCAAAAGTGGCAAGTTCTTTTGACATGTATTTAAGAAGTTCTTTTTCATCACGACGTATGTGTTTTGATGATGCTGTAAAATTTACGATTTCAGTACGGCTACCGATTACTATTGTTTTTAATACAGGCATCTCAAATCTTTCTGCTCCATCTGATATCTCAGGGAGCTGTTCATATGCACTATCTAACATCTTTTCGTAATCTTTGGCAACCATGTAAATCATCCTATTATTTAAGAACATTGAGAACATATCTTTTTATTTCTTTGTTAGAGATTACCTGCAAAATTATGTGAATATTTGCTGGAGCTCTGATAGGTCATCAATTATATGATTACAATATTGAACAATATCTATTCCTTTGTTGTAGGTAGTTCTTAACAGTATAAAACTCATGCCAGCATCCTTTGCTGCAAGAAAGTCATTTAAACTGTCACACACCACTATACATTTATTTGGGATTGTACCTATTGCATCTGAGGCTTTCATAAAGGTTTCAGGATTGGGTTTTGGACTTGAGATGTCATCAGATGTTATTATTGCGTCAAGGAGGTCTTGTATTCCTTTAGGAACCACATTGTCTGTACCTGTTCTTGACGCACCTGTGAAAATTGCGATATTGTAACCTTTTTTCTTTAGTTTTGAGATTCAAGCGGTTGAATCTTTTGGGAAGCAGTCTTTCTTGTTTTTTAGGATTTCTGAAAACTTTTTGTTGAACTCGTCTTTTAGGTACTCTTTTTTTGAAGGGTCATACGCTCCTTCTTTTTTCAGGAAATGTGTATATATTACTTCGGCGGGTTTGCCTCTAAAGCGCATGATATCTTTGGGGGTTAGATTTATTGAGACACCAAATAATTATAATATGTTATTTATTACTTTTATGTATGTTGATATCGAATCTAATAAGGTCCCATCAAGATCAAATATTATAATCTTTATGTTTTTTTTATTGAAAAGTTGCATGTATTGATTTGTGCTATGTGGATTTAAATAAGTGTATAAAACCTATGAGAGTAGAATAAATATGAAAATTAAAAAATCAATCTTTTAGGACTTCATACAGTTCCTTATTAAGGACTATCTTGTTTATCTTTCCTAGTCGCACCTTATGGATTATTTTCTTTTGTTCAAGATTTAATAAAATCCTGTGTGTCTTTAACTTGTTCAGGTTCGGCAGGTGGGACAATTCATATTGTGGGACTTTGCCATTGTTCTCAAGGAGTGTCTCAATCACATTCTTTTCAGGACCTGTCAAAAAATTAAGGATTATTTTTGAATTAATTTTTAATGTGTGCTCTTGTCGCACCACTTTATCTGACATTATATAATATACTAAAGTGCCTATCAAAAGACCGATAAAACCCATAAATGGCAAAAGGTAATAACTGCGGAATACTGGTTGTTTCAATCGTTGTGCGATGATTGATTGTTTGATTTCGTCTATTGTCATGTTATCTATCTGATTAGGATCTAATCGTGATTGCTCCCGTAGGTCATGCTGGAAATTGAAATAGATGCTGACTGACATCATCAATAATGCAAATGAGACAATTATCCCAATACCTATGATTAATTTTGGGTTATCCGTTCTGACCATAGAGTATGTAAGTATTGCTAGATATATAAATAGTATGCGTATTTTTTCTTATTTTTTCAATAGTTTCATAATAATGAAACACAATTTCAACTATAGATTGATAGTTTCAGAAAGTATTATGTATAGTTTCAACCATAGGACGTGTATAGGTCAAAACAAAAGTTTACCTAGTAGGAACAATGGAGGTAATTAAAATGAATAAAGTAGCAAAAATAATTTTGTTTGCACTTATAGTTGTTGGACTAATCGTTTCAACAGGTGTAGCGAGCCCTTACAAAGGAGACTATTCAGTACAAGATCCAAACTATAGTGAGGACAGACATGAATTGATGCAGGATGCATTTGATACATTAAACTATGA
This sequence comes from Nanobdellati archaeon, assembly GCA_019429125.1. Taxonomy (GTDB): domain Archaea; phylum EX4484-52; class EX4484-52; order EX4484-52; family GLR71; genus GLR71. The sequence continues at coordinate 23,939 of JAHYJO010000007.1, forward strand.
TGCATGGTACCAATTGATGACTGCTGACGGAAGGACTCCGCGAGTTGCAGAAGTTGTGACTGAAAGCAATTTTGAATTGTTTGTACAAGCACATGAAGCAGCTGAGAACGGAAATATGAAACTTGTAGCTGAACTAAGGGCAGAACTTGGACTAAATAATGGCATATGTCTGCGAGATGGAAATGACCATAGTAAAGGGTTTGGACAAGGAAATGGACAAAAGATGTCACAGAATAATTTCATAGACAATGACAACGATGGAAACTGCGATAACTTAGGAACAAACTCTAGAAGGGGAAGGTAATTACCTTTCCTTCTTATTTTTTAAAGCGAGGTACGCGGAATGTTTTATAGATATGGAATGAGCTATATGATTGGGTCACAGGTATTGTTTTTTGTAATCACAATAGCCTTAATTATATGGATATTAAAAGACTCAAAGCAAGACAAAAGTGATACTGTAAAAGATATACTTGACAGACGCTTGGCATCTGGAGACATTGATAAGAAAGAATATACACAATTATTGGAGACTATTAAATTATAGAATCTTTATCTTTCCAGCTCTTGGCTCGTAGCAGGTGCCCTCACTCAACAGCTCATTTATCACAGCTTCTGAATCTTTTGAGGAACCATTAACTGAATCTATGACATCGTCAATTGCTGCGCCATCGCCCTCGTCAAGTGTTTCTATAATATCTAGCATGCATACCCGTAATGATTTTTCTTTCTTTTCAGGAATTTTTTTGGACTCAAGTTCTGGAATGTCTGTTGTTTTTTTAGCTGGAGATTTTTTAGAGACTATCGTTTTTTCGATATGCGTAGATAATATCTCTTTGACGTTCTCAGATTTGGGCACATTTACGTTGGTTTTTATCATGATTTTTTGATTTATATCATCATCTTCAACTGAGGATACTACTTGATTAGACTCAGAATTTAAAGATTTTTTTATTAGGGTTATCTCTTTCTGAACTGTATCTTTGTCAAGGATGCCTTCTTCTTTTTTAAAACTTAATATCTCAAGACTGCGGAGGGTCTTTATATCAGGATTGTCTATTATGCGCAAGACTTCAGGGACAAGATAGACCTCGCCGTTCCACTCACGTACCAAGGCAATTATATCTACTAAATCCTCATTTTTTGTGTCAAGTACCATCTTTATGTTCTGCCAGGCTTTTACCCGTATTGTACCGGTATCGTCGTCAAGAGTTATTGACGCATAGTTTCCGTCGGCAGATGCATACATGAATGTTACGCGCGCAAGAAGTCGCACCCTATAAACTTTTATTTTTCCGCCAAGGTCAAGATAATTAGTTAACTTGCCAGTATCGTCTTTGATGTAGGTATTTTCAGTCAAGTCTGAAATATTTAGTTTGTATGCGGCTTGCGTTTTTAAATTGACCATAATCTATACCTTCTTTATATAACCGTGTTTTGGTTCGAAAAGTTCACCATCGCGCTTAAGAGACTCTATCACTTCTTCAACTTTTGCAGAATCCATACCTTCTTCCTCTGCGCGAGTTATAAGATCTTCACGGTTGACTATCTTATCGGGACTTTCTTCCTGCATAATTTTTATCAATCTCAATACTTCCATTATCTTGTTTCTCTTGCTTGAGCCTACGCCGGAACTTAACCTGTCAATATCAATCTGGCCTGTCTCAGGGTCAATGCCTACCTGCTTAAGGCAGAATGTCAGAAGCTCAATTGCACGGTCAGCATCTTCTTTTTTGACAGTGTCTGAAAGACGTATCTTTGCACTTGCCTCAGCAATCCTAACAAGAGCTTCAAGCTGCCTTGCAGTCAATGGAATTGGTGCTTTCTCATCATCAGGGTTCTGGTTTCTTATGTTCACATAAAACTCTTTTATTGCATCCATTGCAGGTTTTGTCAATTTAGGTGCACAGTTTGACCTTGCATAAGCAATGTATTTCCTTAACATTTCTGCATTAATCGGAGTGTCTTCTGTTTCGGGGTTCTCATGAAGTGTCAATATGTGCTGAGCTAGATGTGTATCTTTTTCCCTGTTTGGCACATCCCTAATCGGGAAGATGAAATCAAAACGACTTATCAGTGTGTCGGGCAGATTTATCTGGTCAGGAATTGATGTGTAAGGATCAAAACGGCCGTATTTTGGATTTGCAGCTGCAAGGATTATGGTTCTTGCACTTAAAGTTGCCTGGATGCTTGCCTTACTGACTGTAACCGTCTGTTGCTCCATGACCTCATGCATCGCACTTCGATCTGTGGCATCCATCTTGTCCATCTCATCAATTGCGCACATGCCGCCGTTTGCAAGGACCAGTGCACCTGCCTCAAGTGCCCAAGTTCCTGTGAATTCGTCTTTTACAGCGGCAGCTGTCAGACCTGCACCAGATGATGATTTCCCTACGACATATCTGCCTTTTGGAGCTAGCATGGAAACATATTTTAACATCTGTGACTTTGCTGCACCAGGGTCACCAATTAAAAGTATGTGGATGTCGCCTCTCGTCTTCATGCCATCAGCCCTTATCTTCTGGACACCACTGAATAGCTGGATAGCTATTGCAAGTTTGATATTTTCATAACCGAAAATAGATGGAGCTATGGACTTTGTTAGCATCTCGTAGACATCTTTGTTGCTTGCAATCTCTTTTATCTTTTTTTCGTCGTCTTCACTGATTTCTATGTCTTCAAACTCTTTCTCTATCGGCTCAAGGTAATTGCAGTCTATGTATATGTCTCGTCTTTTCGTTTCCTTGCCACGATCGACCTTTATCGGCATGTCATTTAAGATGCCAGTCACACAGACCTTGTTTCCTGGAACCACCTTTCTCTGGAATGTGGGATCTACAAGATCGCTTTTTAAGTATACCCCGAGCTTTCTTGCCTGCTGGCCACCATCAAGAGATTCAGGGCTTTCTTCCACAACTATGCGCTGAACATCTATCATCTTGCGGTTTATTAACTGGAACCCGCGCTTGTTGCCACACTCGCACATGTAAGGTTTTTCAAGAGTCTCCTCGTCCTGGAGCATTGCTATCTTCTCACCGCAGGACTGGCATTCCCAGGTTGCGAATGTTATCTCCGGACGAACTTCACTTGCTTGCTTTATAAGACCTTCAATACCTATGAATTTTGAAAGGTGATAACTTCTTAGGTTCTTTATAGGTATCTTTTCAGTATTGGGGACATTCATTATCCTTAGGGGCACTTTCTTGTCCAGTTCTTCAGAACCGAGATCTATGTTTGACATGGCCTCTTCTGCTGCCTGAAGACATTCTTCTGGATGCTCAAGAAAATGATCGAAGAGTTCAGGATCAAAACGTTCAAGTGTTTCGTAAGGTATTATGAGGGGTTGGGACTCTTGGACAGCTTTCAAAAGTTGTTTGTAACAGATATCTGTCAGAAATATTTCAAATTTTTTCAATACATCAGAGTAATCCATAGGAATTAATAATTATGTCGATTAATTTAATAAGTCTTGTTAATGTCTAAGGTAGTAAAAATAAAGAAAAGATGAAACATGTTAAATTATTCAACCAGTTTGGCATCTAAAATTTAACATCAAGTGATTCATCTTCAATTACTTCAATAGGATTTAGGTCAATGTCTATACCTGTTAAATTTTCTCTTAGCTTGATTACGCTTTCCTCAATCATCTCGTGGCTTTTTGCACCTGTGCAAATGACTTTTCCTGACTTGAAAAGAAGGAAGACCACTTTAGGTAAATCTAGACGATATACAAGACCTGGGAACTGTTCAGGTTCATATTCTGTGCCTTCAAGATCAAATGCTATCTTATTTAAGTTCAGCTCGGTCGAGAAAAATGTTGATGCGACCATGTTCTGGATAGTTAAGTCGTTTACTGCGGTCACTTCAGGGTCAATTGCTTGTATGTCTTTCAAGAGGTTTGCAACAGCTTCATGAGCTTGCTCAACTGATTTTGTTCCTGTACAGACAATCTTTCCAGAATTAAATATTAGTGCTGCTGCTTTTGGATTCTCTAACCGATATACAAGACCTGGAAACTGTTCCGGTTCGTACTCAGTCCGTTTAAGACCGACAGAAAGACGAGTCAATGGGACTTTTTTATCAAATGCACCAGATGCAACAACATTGTGAACTTTTATGTTTTTAGGCATATTATATTCCTCCAAAGAGCAGATTCAATCCCCCGAAAAAATCTGCAGTTTTACCTCAAAAAATCCAATGCTGTAGTATGTAAGTATATAAAGGTTTTTTATTTTAATTGTACGGAAATGTTTATAAACTTATGGTGCCTAAGGATTGCATACACGTTAGTGATAAAATATATAATTTTATGATCTTTTCAGGAGTTATGACATTGATAATTATATAGAATTTAAAATAAATTGATGCAAAGTATAAAACATATAAGAGTCAATTATTGCAAGTGATTACATGGCAAATATAGAAGTTGAATCCCGGGCATTTCTTTCTGAAGATGAGTATGCGCGCCTTATTAATTTTATGGAATCGAATGCAGAACGCGTAAAAGATGACGAACAATCGACATTTTATTTGTCTGGTGAAAATGATGTGCGCCTGCAAAAAAATAGTTCCGGCGCAAAGATTATACTCAAAGGCGGAAAGATACATGATGATTACAGAGAAGAAATTGAAGTAAAATTTCGGAAAGAAGATTTTGATAATATGGTGTCTATTTTATGTGCTGCAGAATTAGAAATTGAAATTAAGTGGTTTCGGAAGCGAAAAGAGTTTATATGGAAAAATACGAAGGTTTGCATTGACAGGACTAAAGGATATGGAGATATCATAGAGATTGAGATATTGTGCGGTGAAGATGAGGTGGAAGATGCGCGAAAAAAGATTTCTGAGGTTATGAGCGAGTTGGAAGTTGCGCAGACACCAAGGTATGTATTTGAGGAAAGATTCAATTATTATAAGAACAATTGGAGACGACTTGTTGGAGATTGAAGGATAACTACTCAGATATATACATAGATTTATATAGTTTAAATACTATATATTATAGTCTCTATTTTTAGTTGTTTTATTTTAAGAGTATGCGTTGTGCTTTTTCTTTTGTAGATAAGTTCACCCTAAACAGGCTTAAATGCGCACAACAACAAAATCCTGGAGAGAGATTGATATGAATGAAAAACAAATACACTTTATGAAAAATATGGCAATGCAAAGTGGTAATGCACGGGAGCTCATGAGGCTTTCAAAGATAATGAGGCTTCACGGGTTTGGTAATATAGAGTCTGATGTGGATAAAATCACATCATTTTAGTTCTTTTTAATTGGAACTTATATTTAAGGCACTGTCCAAAAAGTGAGGGATTTTGAATATTTTTTAAATATTGTTTGTTTATAAACTCCTGCAGAAATCCATTCAATATAGACATTTCACGCCGAATTAAAAAAGAAATGAAGGTATTTAATTAACTACATTTTGTTTGAAAACACTCCAAAAATTAACTGTGCCTACCTTAATATAGATATATATAGCAGAAAGTCACAAATAAACAATATGAGAATAAATCTCAATATTGAAAAGAAACATTTTATTGTAATTTCTGTTTTTCTAGGACTATTGTCCTTTCACTTGCGACAGATATGATAATTGCTGCAGTAGTGCCTGTTGTTGGGGGTGCTTGGCATCTGTTGTCCGGGATATCAGGAGATGGAGGTGTGACTTCAATCGATAATGGTAGCGGATATATTGGGGCTGATGTTATTGAAGGTGGTGGCTCAAGTGGAAGTCTTCCTACGGGCGCAATAGTCATGTGGTCTGGAAGTCTTGCAACAATCCCTTCGGGCTGGACACTCTGTAATGGTGCTGGTGGGACACCTAATCTGACATCAAGGTTTGTTAGAGGAGTGGCTGACGGTGTTGAACCTGGTGCTACAGGTGGAGAAGATGAACATGTGTTGACTATTGCTGAGATGCCGAGTCATTCACACGGAACAAGCAATAATGCACTATCTGGAAGTATCTCTGGACAAGGCGGGTTTAGTTCACAAATTATAGGATATACAGCATCAACAGGAGGTAGTCAACCTCACAACAACATGCCCGCGTATTATGAGGTTGCATTCATCTGTAAGACATAAGAATTTAATTAGATTAAATTTTTGATGCGAACTCGTTTACGTTTTCTATGACTTTCTTTTCATCAATTGTCTTTAGGGTTCTGTTTTCCATCAGGATTTTGCCGTTGACAATTGTTGTGTCTACACAGGCGCCAGTTGCGGAATATATAATGTTTGATACAGGATTGTGATTAGGCACCATTGTCGTGTCGTTTAGGTCTAGAAGGATTATGTCTGCCCGTTTTCCTACTTCAATCGAGCCTATTTTATCTTCAAGGCCTAGGACTTTTGCGCCACCGATTGTTGCAATGTCTAATACGGTTTGCGCAGATGCTGTTTCAGGGTCGTTATTTGCAAATTTGTGGAGGAGTGCGCACACTTTCATCTCGCCGAAAAGGTCAAGGGAATTGTTGCTTGCTGAACCGTCTGTGCCAAGACCTGTCGGGATTTTTGCATTTAAAAGTTTCTGAAGTGGCATTGCGCCACCTGTTGCAAGTTTCATGTTGGATGTCGGATTGTGGGATATTCTTGCGCCTGCGTGTTTTATTAAGGCAATTTCATCTTCTGATAGGTGGCAGGCGTGTGCTAGGATTATATTTTTGTCCAGAAAACCAATTGAGTTTAGATATTCTATCGGGCGCATGCCTTTGTCCTTTATCGAGTCTTCTATCTCTTTTTTGGTCTCGGAGACATGGATGTGTATCGGAAGATTTTTTTCTTTTGCAAGAAGCTTTGTCTTTTCGAGGAGGTCTCTTGAGCAGGTGTAGGGAGAATGAGGTCCGAGTATTGGTAGAATTAGACCGTTTTCTTCTGGTGTGAAATTTTTAAGAAATGAATTTGCAGCTTTAAGCTCACTTTCTGTCTTTTCTGGATTGTCAAGATCTATCATGCCATAAGCTATAAAACCTCGTATTCCTGTTGATTTTGTGGCTTTGAGCACTGCTTCTGAAGACAAATACATATCATTGAAACAGGTTGTGCCAGTCTTTATCATCTCAATTATTGCAAATAATGCGCCATATTTTACTGAGTCATTATCTAACTTTGCTTCGGCAGGCCATATCTTTTCCTGCAACCACCTGTCTAGTGGCATGTCGTCACCATAGCCTTTGAAAAGAGACATAGCAAGATGGTTGTGTGTGTTTATTAGTCCAGGCATTGCAAGTTTGTCTTTACAATCTATCATTTTTCCTGTTGTGGATAGGTTTTTGCCGATTACTGTTATTATTCCGTCTTTGATGAGGATATCTATGTCTTTTAAAATATTTCGTTTATTGTCTTGTGTTAAGACTTGTGTGCAGTCTTTGAGAAGCAGTTCCATGATTTGATTTTTAGGGGAAAGATTTATTTATGTTTGGGTGTGTCAGGTGACTTGAATTGTTGATTATAAGAGTTATCTGTTTCTAAAATAACACTAACAAGAGCGAGTATGTAGCCTTGAAAAATATCATTACCATTATGAAAAATGGTACTGCTATTGGGTTGCCGTAAAATATCATAAATAACAGAAAAAATGAGACAAGATCAACGTAACCCATCCAGTTAAGATAATTACCACAACTTATGCTACCTATGACAGACCATGCGCCTTTTCCAAACATGACAAGAACCAATAAAAGAAGAATTATGTTTTCCTCAAGCGCAAATCGTGAAGAGAATAATATGAAAAGTCCTGCAAAAAAATCTATCATACCTAAAATTTTCCAAAACATAATAACTATATACAAATCATACTTTTAAAAAAGTAATTGTTCATTTATACCTTATGAACATATTTATCGAGACTTATGGATGCTCTGCAAACCAGTCTAATTCTGAGATTATGGGAGGGCTACTGTCTGAGTGTGGGCATCACCTGACACCTGAAGAAGATGCAGATATGATTATCATTAACACATGCACAGTCAAGGTGCAGACTGAAAGAAAAATTCTTAGCAGGCTTGAAAGATTAATATACAGCCCAAAAAAGATTCTTGTCACCGGATGCATGAGCGAAGTGCAGAAAGATCAGATTGAGAAAGCTAACCCATATGCATCAGTTATCGGACTGAATGAGATTGGAAAACTAAAAGATATAATCAAAGACATTGAAAATGATGAAAAGGTTGTCCTATTTGACAGTAAAACAATAGATTTTGTAGATATGCCGAAGACACGGATTAACCCTGTGATAAATATAACGCAGATTGCAACTGGATGCTTGGGGGATTGTTCATATTGTATTGTAAGGAGTGCTAAAGGCGCACTCAGGTCATTTCCTATGTCAAAGATTGTGGAAGATGTTGAAAAATCCATAAAGGATGGTTGCAAGGAAATCTGGTTAACAGCGCAAGATACGGGATGTTACGGGTTTGATACAGGCGCTAAACTTCCGGCATTACTCAGGAAAATCACTGCAATTGATGGCGATTTTAGGATACGAATAGGTATGATGAACCCAGACCATGTACGGTCAATACAGGATGACCTTATGCTTGCATTCAATAACAAGAAGATATACAAGTTTGTGCACCTACCAGTGCAATCTGGTTCTGATGAGGTTCTAAAAAGGATGGATAGGCGCTATACTATCTCTGAGGCTGGCGAAATTATTGATAAGTTTAGGAAAAATCTTGGTGAATTCACTTTATCAACTGACATCATTGTCGGTTTTCCTGGCGAGACAGAAGATGATTTTCAAAAGTCGCTTGATTTTGTGAACACATATAAGCCTGACATTGTAAATATATCAAGGTACGGTATAAGACCTATGACGCGCGCTGCAAAGATGGAACAGGTTGAAGGAAACGATGTCAAGAGACGATCTAAACTTATGACTGATGTGGTTGACGAGGCTTGTGTTTATAGGAATGAGAAATGGGTTGGTTGGAAAGGTAAGGTGCTTCTTTCTGAGATGGGTTCAAAAGGTGGTGTTATCGGACGAAACCAGGCATATAAACCTGTTCTTGTTGAAGATGGCAAGCTTGGCAAATTTGTTGAAGTTGAAATTATTGAGGCACGGATGGGATATTTAGTAGGGAAGTTGATATAATATGGGAATTGTTAATTTTTTAGTATACTGCAAGACCGAATGCAAAAAAGAGTTTATTAAATGGGTTGTAAAGACACCTAAGAAAATAATATTATCTCAGATTGTAATGTTTGTGGCTAGTACACTTATTTGGTATTTCTTGTTCTTTAAATAGAACTTTAAAAGTTTATTTTAACGATATACATTTCAATAATTGTCTAGAAAAATGATTAGCAAGAGAGGGTTCGTCTGTTTCGGGTTTGCCATCATAGAATGATGCTGCGAAGTCATCCGGTCTTAGTTTAAGGAACCTTTCAATCTGATCAGAATTGTAATTAGTTATAAGATTATTAATTGTGCTTGCAGAATCTTTTGAATTAACAACATTGTTTTTTGAAATCTTTTTGTAAATAGCTTGAGAAACATTCTTCAAAGGAGTAAAACCTTTCATTTGTTCAGACATATAACTTTGAGTATTAGAGATACATTCTTTAGGAGATAACACATAAAACTTAGCAATACTATTGTCTTGCTCAAAAAATGGAGCAGGTATTGTCTCATAATAAGGATTGAGAGTCCATAATTCATTGTAAAGAATATCTTTTTCATCTTTGATGTTTCCAGGTGCACTGCGCACAACTATAAGCATATCGTTTTCTTTCAAATAATTCACTAATTCCCTTATCTTACTATCAGCAGTACCAATATTGTGAAAGTTACTAAAACGTGCAGTACCACCACTGTTGATTGTTATATTTGAGTCTTTTAACTGCATATACATTTTATCTGCTCGTTCTTCAACAGACATATCTGAAAGATGAATATTAATATGATTATCCATACTAGAACCACTTAATAGTAACTTAGGAACGTTTAACTTTAAATACCTTATATTACTTCAAAAACATAGATCCACTTGCTCATTGATTTGTGAATGTATATCTCGAAGCGGTTTTTTAGTTTTAGAGTCGCTGGTATTTTCAGGTCAGAAAAGTTGGATGCAACACTCACAAAACCACCGGTTTTTATTAATGATGGCGCATATTCTAAGAATTGTTCGGCAATGTTTCTGACATTATCATCTTTTGTATTTTTTCCGTATGGAAAATCTGTCACTATAGCATCAAAGTTCTCGCCGAAGATGTTTCTTGTGTCAAAGGCATCGCCTTTTATTATTTTGCTGTTTGGAATCTTGTAGGATTTTAGATTTGTCTTTGTACCCTCAACCATCACTTCATCCATGTCGATGCCTGCGATTCGGCATCGCATCAATCCTGCCTCAATCAATATGCCGCCTGTGCCAACAAATGGATCAAGGACATGGTCGCCTGCTTTTACTTGGGCAAGGTTCACCATGACACGGGCAATCTTGGGGTCAAGAGATACTGGTCTGTGGAACGGGCGCAATGAGGCTTTTCGTTTTGAAAATTCTTGTGACTGGAGAAATATCAGTTCGCCCATGAAGCCTTTTTCATCAGTCTTGTAGATGCGTATCAGGTGTTCTGGATCGTTTAGGTCAATTATTGCACCATTTGTATGAAAAAGGTGGCCTATTTGCCTCTCAAGTAGGGTTCCATTGATATCAACGTTTAGATTAGTCTTTATAACTCTCACATTTATAGTGGTATTTATATATGAAGTGAAGTCAAACGATTTAATGTCATCAAGATTAGATAGATATCTGCTTACCTCTGTGACAAAAGCGCAATCTGAAAAGCTTATTTTTTTATCCGTATTAATCACCAATAGGCGGGGGTAATCGTGTATTATCTCTACTTTAGATTTTTGAGTTACCATTACGCTTTTTAGCTCTTCGCGTGCAAGGGACACATTTTCTCCAGAAAGATAAATTATATACATCATATTAAATCAATGGTTTTTTTAAATTATATAAATATTATGTGTTTTAATATATAAACTTATAATTTTATGGAGAGTTGTTTGTATGGTAACATATTAGTATAATACGAGGGCTCTATAGAAAGATATAATTATAGTTATATTAATTTATAATACCATACTTCTATCTCGAGATAATTATATTTAATTATAATACTATATTTATATATATTCATATATACATATATATATATATATCCGGATTTACAGATAACTATACTTTTATAAAATTATAATTTGATATAGATATAATTTTATAGAAATATAATTAAATAATTAGATTATAGTACAATATTATTATTATATATCACTATAAAACTATATACTTAAGTCTCCCAAAAATTGGAGGATGAAAAAATAATGCGTGAAATAACCACGGGGGGGTGTCACCAAGAGATATATAACAAGAAAACAAAATAGATATATGAAATATTTTTTAATCAGATTGTCAGCATTTATTAGTTTAATTATTATTGTATCGCCTGCGAGCGCATGGTGGAATGACACACATGGCGCACTTGCTGAAAAGGTGTGCAAGGATTTTAACTGCACATGCACAGATGATATTATAGACTGGTCAAACATACCCGATGAGTTATTCAAAGATACCTCAAATCACCATGACTATGACACAAACATTGAGTGCCCAGAAAGCTCGGAGTGGACGTGTCCTGTTAAAAATGATTTCAAGGCAAGCAGAAAAATTCAAGAATTTCTTGATTCTGCAAAACAAAAAGAAGGTTGTTCAGCCTGGAAAGATATAGCAATTGCATCACATTATTTCTTTGACACTAAAGTATTCTGGCACAATGTGCAAGATGAAGACTATTTTGAATGCCACAAGGAGTTTGAACAGCAAGTCAATGACTTAATCTCAGATAAAAATATGGATTGGAAGGTGTGTACGTGCGGTATCTGCGTCAGTTATGGAGAATTAGAACCGTGGGTCATCGAATTTGAAGATAAGATAGATTTTATCGATAAAGTCTATGAAACACCACTCATTGTCGAAAAAGAGAATAATATAACGTTTATTGAAAATATTATAGAACATCTTAAATACATTTTTCATACAATATTAAAAATAATATTATAACTGCTTAAATATGTCTTGTAGTTTCTCATCAATCTCAGCCTTATTAATGTTCATACCCACATTAAGAGACTCTTTTACAAGGCGCAATAGATGTATCATATCTGTGAATTTTTTATCAAAAGAGGCCATATTCTGATTCATGTCTTCAAAGCGAGCAATATAACTATCATATTTGTCCTCTTTTGTTTTTTGAATCTGGTCATGCTCTATATCCAGCTGAAGCTTATGATTCATCAATTCAACTATAACTTTGTTTTTTGATATGAGCAAATGCAGGTCAGACATGATTTTACCCATATCTGGGGTTTCGGTTGCATCTGAACTATTGTCTTTTAGGACTACTATTATAAATCACCATATTTAAATATTAAATTCTTTCTTGAATATAGCATCAATATTTTTTTGGTATTCTTCAATATCTTCGTCAGAAAGGTGTTTGAACCTTTTCTGGGCTTTCATGTATTTTGAGATAGGTATCCCTTTAGGTATGCGAGATAATGTTTTCTTGCCGTCCTCAATCTCAAAAAGTGCCCACATCTTGCTTTCTACTGCATCTTTTGCAATCTCTATAGTCTTCATTGAATCAAAATACCAGCCGACAGGGCAGGGACTGTGGATATGGATATATTTAGCGCCTTTTATAGACAATGCTTTTTTTATCTTTTTTTCAAGATCTAGAGGGTAGCCGATTGATGCTGTCGCAACATAAGGTATGTGATGAGCTGCCGCAATTGTAGGTGCATCTTTTTTCCATTGTTCTTTTCCCTTGCTCGCTATCCCTGCTGGAGTTGTCGTCGTTGAAGCTAGATGCGGTGTTGATCCCGATCTCTGGATACCTGTGTTCATGTAGGCCTCATTATCGTAACAGATTACTAGAATGTTATGGTTTCGCTCTAGTGCACCTGAAAATGACCTGAAACCGATGTCCAACATACCACCATCACCACCTATTGCGACAACAGTTACGTCTTCTTTACCTTGTGAATCCAGAGCTTCTCTCACTCCTGAAGCCACAGATGCTACATTTTCAAAATTTACGTGTATCCATGGCACTTTCCAAGAGGTTAAAGGATATTGGGATGTTGTGACTTCAAGACACCCTGTCGCATTACAGATGACTACATTTTCACCCAAAGCTTTGAGTACCTGCCTTGCTGCAATTGATGCACCGCACCCCGCACAGGTCTTGTGACCGGGAGCCAGAAGATCATCTTTATACCTATCTTTCATAATATTACCTTTTTTTACATCAATTTGATTCTGTATGAGGTCTATAATTTCTTTTTTGTCTTTTGCTTTGGATATTTGTGACGCAAGAGTCTTTTTTGAGAGGACATTACTTATCCATTTTGAGATATCGCCTCTCTCCATGTAAGGCTTGATTGTTTTTTCATCAGTTGATTTTAATTTTTTGAGTAAAGATGCGAGTGTGTTGCAGCTTGTGTTGTCTGCAAAATAAAATTCAGTCCCTTGTGCACATGCCATAACAAATCCCACCTAAGGTTCACCCATCAGCCAGCCGATTTCACCATCTTTCTGTTTTTTACTTTTGTCGACGACTTTGATTACATCATTTACTGTGACTTCGGTTCCGCCAATACCTGCCACATATCCAATCACTTTAGGTCTGTCTTTTTCGGCATATAGTGCACTTCTGACCTCGTCAAATATTGCACCATTTGAGGTGCCCAGAGATATATTTTTTTCAAGGACAATTACAGTCTCTATCCCTTTGAGCGCTTTTATTATTTCAACTTTAGGGAATGGTCGGAAGGATATTAACCTTAAAAGACCAAAATCGCCTTTTCGGTCCGATGCTTCCTTGACAGTTCCACCAAGTGAGCCAATTGTAATTATTGCAATCTTTTTCCCTTTTAAGTTATAGGATTCAGTTAGGCCATCACCCATCTGTCTGCCGAACTGTTTCTTGAAGTCACTTGAAACTTTTTTTATTGTGTCTTTTGAAGCATCAATTGTGTCTGAAAGATCTTTTCTTAGTTCGGCGTAAGGACGAGGGAATGCGAAAGGTCCCTGAGTCATTGGTCTTTCAGGGTCAAGATAGGCGTGAGTAGGATTGTATTTTGGTAGGAATTTATCTACACCTTTCTGGTCAGGCATATCTACTGGCTCAATTGTGTGAGATAAGAAAAAACCATCTAGGCATACCATTATAGGTAGAAGTACTTTTTTGTCTTCGGCAATCTTGAATGCTTGAATTGTAAGGTCAACTGCTTCCTGATTTGTCTCGGCATATAGTTGTATCCAGCCGGCATCTCTTTGAGATATTGAGTCTTGCTGGTCGTTCCAGATGTTTATCGGTGCGGCGAGTGAACGATTAACAATGTTCATGACTACAGGTAGTCGCATGCCAGCTGTTGCAAAAAGTACTTCATGCATCAGTGCTAAACCTTGAGAACAGCTTGCAGTGTATGCTCTTGAACCTGCTGCACTTGCTCCTGTTGCGGCCGATATTGCTGAAAATTCTGATTCCACCTCAATGTGTTTGGATTTCAGTGTGCCGTCGGCGTTCATGTTGGCTAGTTCTTGGACAATATGAGTCTGTGGAGTTATCGGATATGCAGCGACAACGTCTGGTCTACATGCCCTTACTGCTTCAGCCACTGCTCTGCTTCCTTCTAAAACTGTCAATACCATAATATCACTTATTTTCCATTTTTGATGTTATTGCCTTGAACGGGCATTCATTTTCGCAAATAAGGCAACCCTTACAGTAATCGTAATCTATCTCAGCCTTTTTTGTTTTAGGGTTCACTTTTATGCAACCGTCAGGACAGAAAGATTCACATATTTTGCAACCTGTACATTTATCAGTAACGTCTGGTATAAATGTGCGCCATGCACCTGTCTTGACTTGGGTTGTCGTGCCCACATCTTTAATTATTCCTGCTATATTTACCATAATCATTCACTGCACTCATCATATGCTCGCTTTATCGCTTCAATGTTTTGCTTTGCAATATTTTCGGAGAAACGCTCAATTATTGTCTTGTTTAGGGAATCTAATGAGACCTCGCCTGTCGCCTTGACAAATGCGCCAAGGATAGGTGTGTTTACAAGGTTTTTGCCGAATATGTCAAGAGCTATTTTTGAAGCATCCACGTGATATACTTTTGCTTTAGTCTTGAGCTTTATCGTTTCGGCACTGTTTATTATTATTATACTGTCTTTATTTACGCCTTTTAGGACATCGACCGCATCAACCAGGCTCTTGTCTAGAATTAGGACATAATCTGGTTCTGATACCTGCTGGCGCACCCTTATAAAGTTCTTGTCTATCCTGCAGTATGCCTCAACTGGGCTTCCTCTTCTTGCCACGCCGAAAAATGGAAATGCTTGCGTTTGCTTGCCATCTTTAAAAGCTGCAATCGCTAGGACTTGCGCAGATGTGACTGCACCCATACCACCTCTGCCGTGGACTCTTATCTCTTTCATCAATATCACGAGTAATGATTATTTGTTAGGTGAAGTATTTATCTGTTTGGTGTATCATTAAGGTTAATATATTGCCTAATATATAGGTAGTAATATATAGTTTAGTGTTGATGTTTAGTGTTTGAGCGCGTAATATTTATAATCTTCGTGTGAAAATTATATCTTATGGGAGTCAAGATATCAAAGGTAATTCCTAAGACCGAAATTAGGATGGAAGACCTTTCGGGAAAAGTGCTCGCTGTTGACGGATTCAATATCCTTTACCAGTTCCTTACAACTATCAAGGACCGTGAGACAGGGGAACCTTTCACCAACAGTAAAGGTAATGTGACCTCGCACCTGTCCGGGCTTTTCTATCGTTCTATTAATATGCTCCATGCAGGGATTAAGTTAGTATTTGTTTTTGACGGCGAAAGACCTGAGCTTAAGCTGGCGACGGTTAATCATCGCGCTGAAAAGAAAAAAGAGGCTAAGGTTAAACTTGAGGAGGCACTCGCTGCAGGTGACAGGGATGCAGTTATGAGGCATTCTGGCGCAACAATGAGATTAACTGATAATATGCTTGACGGAGCAAAAAGGTTGCTTGACGTTATGGGGATTCCGTGGATTCAAGCACCTGCTGAAGGTGAGGCACAGGCTGCGCACATGGCTGCCAAAGGTGATGCATATGCTGTAATGAGTCAGGATGCTGATACTTTACTTTTCGGGACACCGCGACTTGTGCAGAATCTATCTGTCACAGGTAGGCGAAAGATGCCAGGGCGAAACATGTGGATTGATGTGGCACCGCAGATGATTGAGCTTAATAAAGTGCTTACTGAACTTGATATCACGCGCGAGCAGCTGATTATTATGGGCATGCTTATTGGCACGGATTATAATCCGCAAGGGATACGAGGTCTTGGCCCTGCAAAAGCATTAAAAATTGTCAAAGAGGAAAAGACACTTGAGGCAGTTCTTAAAAAGGTTGAATGGACTTTTGAATGTGATCCTTATGTCGTTTTTAAGTTATTTACCAATCCGGCCATAACTGATGACTATAAGATTGAGTTTGGTCAGCCCGACCCTGAAAAGATACGTGCACTTTTAATTGATGAATTTGAATTCTCGCCAGAACGGATTGCAAATAGTCTTAAAAAGTTGGATGAGATTAAAAATAAAAATCAGCAGAAAAGTTTGTTTTCATGGAAATGATGGGAGTTAGGCACTAACCAGTTTTTTGATATAGAAATATTTATATAATTGTCAAACAAATCAAGCTTAGATTAATTTGTGATTATATGAGTTTGTTTACAGACCATAAAGATTTCTATAATCAAGTGTTGTCTCTTGGAGATGGAAAAGAAAGATTCATAGGACTTGTCTCTAAAATATATAGTCATCTTGAAGATGAACAAATATTTGAACTTTATAGCATTGCAAAACAGAATATATATGATAATTTAGATGATATCGGTGAAAATGAAATATTTTCGTCTATTGTACTTAATGTTTCTAAATTACTTCTCAATAAAAAGCTAGAAAGTTATGATAAGGCTCTTTCGGAATTGATTACTGATGAAATCATTGATAACTATATTATTGAAATACAGTTATCAAATCGTGAAAAACGACTCAGAGACAAGTTATATACAATTAAGAAAACAAAAGGCATAGATAGTGAAACAATATATCAACAAGAGCTATATAATAAGGCACTTGAACGGTTCATCCCACGAATCAGTAGTATTGGGACACCTTATAATGTAAATGACCTTGAAAAATCAGTCCTTAAATATTTCCGTGAAAGCACACCAGTAAAACAGGCAATGTTCCATACAATAATTCCTGCAGATAAAAAAAACAATATTAGTCTGCTTGCGGAACATTATAGGCATCATGAAACTGAAAAAAATAGCAAACTTTTGCTAAAAATAAAAGAAGGTTTTTTGAGGTATTTATCAGAGAGCCCCCTAAAATATAAACAGATTAACAGTCTTGCTGAAAAAGTTGAAAAAACATTACAATTTCAAGAAGCACAAGAACAGATACAGGACGATGATTGGGATCTTACTGAGAAAGTTATTGATTTTATATACCCAACAACTATTGATTCAAATCCGCAAGACTTTTTCAATAGTCCGGATGTCCGAAAATATCTTACACCCACACGATTTAAGACAGGTAAACTTTATGTGCACGCACTTAAAGAAAGTGAAGAAATACGACTTATGGCTGAATATCTGATTGAAAATATATCTAAAGGTAGGATTAAGATTACACAAGAACATGAACTTGACAAACAGGTGCAGATACTCATGCCAAAAAAGAGTGCAGACAAGGTTTCTGCAGCGCTTTCTGTCGCATTAACTGAATAAAAATCAGACCAAGGGTACAAACTTACAGAGCCCGCAATTCTCTTTCTCAATCCATTTTCCGCGCTTTGTGCCTTTGACAAGCTCTTGCATAATTATTGAACCTATAGGTATGACAATAATACCACCATCTTTAAGCTGATCTTCAAGAGCTTTAGGTATCTCTTCTTTTGCTGCGCAGGTGACTATGATTCTGTCATATGGTGCGTTTGGTTCATAACCTTTTTTGCCATCACCATGAATACATCCCACATTGAAATAATCTTCAAGACTATTTTTTGCGCTATCTTGGAGCTCTTCAATAAATTCAATTGTTGTAACTGAACCTTTAGGACCTACAAGCTCTGCCAGGAGTGCAGTGTTCCAGCCAGAACCCGTGCCAATCTCTAAGATGTTCTGGCCTTCCCTTAGATCAAGAAGCTCAAGCATTATGGCTACCATGTGCGGGGCTGACGTGGTCTGGCCGAAGCCCAATGGTATAGGTTCATCCATTGTTGATAATTGTTTAAGCTCAGCCGGAAGAAAATCCCACCTTGAGACTGCATACAAGGCGGAAGTTATGTTATCTGATTTTAGATAACCTGCTTTTTTTAAATCTGATATTAATATTGAGTATGCTTCTTTTAAATTCATAAAAATTATTAGTATATTATATTTATATCTTTTTGTTTTTGAGAAGGAGGGGGTTAAAAAAGTTAGGCACTATATAACTGCATATAACTATATATATTTAAAATACTAATTAAGTTTATGAGTTTTAAATCTAAAATCAAGAATATAGTTAAGAATTGTACAGATAGTGTCAAGGAGGACAAATATCTAAAAATTGCATTAATCATATTACTATTTGCATTCTTTTTAGGGTATTCCATACGCGTTTTTGATTTCACAAAAAGTCCTATCATGGGTGAGATTGGTGTGATATACCCAATACACCAGGAAGCGTTCCCGTATTATATGGGCGGTGTCTCTCTGGAAAGTCGTAGTATGGATAGTTCTATAAGTTATGATAGGATTTCTGAGTCACCCATCGATATTCTTTATGTCATGAGAAACAATGTGATATCGGCCGTGTTGCTTGTGAGTACTGGTGTCCTTTTAGGTATACCTACTGTTGTTTTTACATTCCTTGTCGGACTTTCAGCAGGAGCATCAATTGCTGAAGTGTTAGAATTTGCAGGGCTCATTGTCGCAGCAAAGACTATATTTCTCCTTACAACTTACATGATTGCTGTAGTACTTGCTGCATCAATCGGAATTGAGATGGGTTCTGCAATAATACGATATCTAAAGACTAACATATTTGAGATTGACAAAAAAATATATGATAAGGCAATTGTAGTAATCATAATTGTTGTGATAAATATTATACTGCAATATGTGCTGTTGGTGATGTGATATGAATTGTTATAAGATTGTTACTTCAATTATTTTGTTTTTAGTTATAGTATCACCTGTATATGCACAGGTTGTTATGGATGAGGATATGGCCATACCTATTAGTATGGATGATGAGAATGCACAAATCAATGCAGATATCAGTTTCAAGGTTGAGATTGATGAAACAAATATGGAGACAAGCGAATATTCTATCAATATCTTAAATTCTGGAAATTATAGTGTTAAGGGATATGTTGAGATATACATGGTATTTATACCAAAGAGGATAAAAGTGATTGTAGATGGTGAGGAAGCAGACATTATAACACAGGAAAAATCATACACAAATTCACGATATCGTGTCAATATCGATATGGATGCAGATAGTAACCGCACAATTGATGTAACGTATCAGATTCTGAAGACACCACGGCAATGGAATGTTGGACTATGGGCATTGCAATACAATTATAACTCACCTATCAATCTACAATTCTCAAGCAAGAAAGAGGATTATGTTAGAACTAATTTCAATTATGAAGGCAAAATTGATTTAGGATATGAGCCATCTAAATTAAACTGTAATAATTGTATACAGGATGGAAATACTATAACTGTTAATGATAGTGACTATTTCTATGTCAACTGGGAAAAGAAAAGAGTGCCATATCGCGCAGGAGTCCTGTATATATTTATGATTATAGGAATTGTGTATTATCTTGTCAAGATGCGAAAGTAAGATTGAAAATCATAATAAATTAAAATCATATTTCTTGTTAAATCTTGATGTAACTTCTTCTTTTTTCTTTGGGAACAACTTGGAAAGAAAATCATGCACTCTTAATATTTCGTCATACATGTCTTTGGGATTATCAGATGTATAGGAATTTCCAAAATCAACCAACATACATTCATGTTTTAAAGAATTAAAGAATACATGCTTGTCAAATTTATCATTGTAAACAACATCACTATTATGAATGTCAGCCATCAATATTGCAAAATCATCAATAAATAAATTATAATGTTTTTTAATTGTTGGGAATTGAAGATAAATAGGATTCCAACCATCTGCCTGAGATAGAAAATCTTCAACGATATATTCTGTATAATTATTAAATGGAGAGGTTAATACATCATTAAAAACAGGACCAGCCCCACAAGTACCCATATTATAACATATTTTTTGTTCGTCATCTTTCTGTTTCAGCTTAATGATTTTATGTAAGGAGGGATTATCTTTAATATACAAAAAGACTAAATCATAACCTTTTTTTCGTAATTTGTGATATGATTTGTCAGATAGTTCTTCTGAGAACTTTAAACGACCATAATGTTCACCATAATCTCTTAATTCTTTTGGATTACGAAAAATATATATCTTACCATCAGGACCAAGGTTGGATTCAATAAAACCAGTTATAGTGCCAGATTCTTTAAAATATATAGTATCTAATGGAACCCATTGGTTTAGTAATGTAGACATCAACATCCTAAGATAGATTAATTATTTAAAGATAACATTAGATTTTAATAAAATTGACAATAAACCATATAATAATGTAGAGATAGGTAAATAATCATGATAAAAGAAACTTTCTTTGTTTACGGGCACGAGAATGTCAGGTCGACACATAAGTCCACTCTTGAGTTTACAAAAGATACTGAACTCAGTCTGAAAGGAGATTGCATATTAGGAGTCAGGTCTGAATATGGGTGCGCGGATTTTTCTTTGGAGTTTAAAAAGGCTATCCAGAATGAGAATGCTAAAGTCACAATCGAGATTGAGGCAGAGGGTGTAGTTGACAAGGTTTCTGGTTTTGGACATCCAGATATCACACTTACTGATAAAAATGAGATAGTGATACGGAAAAGCGGTTTTGTCTGTAGGCGGACTTTGTGCGTCAATTCAGACAAGGCAGCAAAAGATGTTGATGTGCGCATAGTCAGATACCTTAAGACACTAGATGCAAAAGCGAAGGTTAATGTGATTATAACTTGATAGAGGCAAACAGATATTAATGTTTATGTATAAGTTCATATATGAGCACCTATGATGACATCAAAGACCTTAAGATACAGGGCGCAAGCGAAATCGCTAAAGTTGCCATTATAGACCTTAATTCTTATGGGAATCATATTACAGAGGTTACTGATAAAAATGAGTTTATTTCTAAAATTGAGATACATGCCGACAAGCTAAAAAGCGCAAGACCGACTGAACCTATGCTCCAGAACTGCCTTAACACAATCATTCGGAGTCTTAAAGAGACTAAGTCTACAGATATTATCAGGATACAGAAAGAACTGTATATGCATTCCAAATCGGAGATATTGAAGATAAAAGATAATATGCAAAAGATTGTAGGATATGGTATATCTGCAATACCACAGCATTCAATCATACTGACACACTGCCACAGCCATAATGTTGCAAACATAATAACTAAAGCTGACCCAATCAAAGTATTTGCAACTGAGACAAGACCACGATTCCAGGGCAGGCTTACTGCAAAAGAGATAGCATCAAAGGGAATTGATACAGAACTTATCCTTGATGATGAGGTTGTTGATATAATTGATCAGGTTGATATTGTAATCATTGGCGCTGATGCAATCACAAAAGAGGGTGTGGTCAACAAGGTAGGGTCACGGATGGTTGCTGAGATTGCTTATGATCACAAGAAACCAGTCTATGTCGCTGCATCAACACTTAAGATAATAGATAAAATTGATATTGAGGTCAGAGATTCAGATGAAATCTGGGAAGATGCACCAAAAAAAGTCAAGATACATAATTATGCATTTGATACCGTACCATACAAACATATTAAAAAAATCATAACTGAAAATGGTCTTGTAAATCCTAAAAATATAAAATTTTAACATGAAAAATTCTTGATTAATATGAAATATGATGCTGTTGTTGTGGGTGCGGGAATAAGCGGACTATTGTCTGCTCTCTGCCTATCTAAAGAAGGTAAGAGAGTTCTTGTTCTTGAAAAAAGTACTTTTGTAGGTGGCAATGCTAGAAGCTATGATGTTGACGGATACACGGTCGATACTGGACCACATGCAATTACATGTATACCGAACGGACCGCTTGCAAGGCTACTCCTAAAATATAACGGTGGACTACCCGAACTTGTGCCACATGGACATTATTATTTCAGAACGGGAAAAGGTCTGCATAAAGTACCATCTGCAATCAAGGACTGGGCGGGATTCAAAGCAATATGTAACAAGGACAAGATTGTGTTCTCAAGGCTTATACTGGCTGAGATGATAAGAGAATCTGTATCAATTGATAAATCTGAAAGGTCAGTGTATGATGCGGTCAAAGATTATAATGTGTCAGATAATGCATTTAGGTTGATAGATACACTGTGCTATTTCATGAGCGGTAAATCGATGAAAGAGACGCCAGCAAAAAGGATGTTTTCAGGGTTTGGCCTTGAAGGCATGAAAAAGATGAATATAATTGACACATTATACGGACTTAAAAGATTTTTCATATCACACAGCAACTCTAAAAATCAATGGTACCCTGTCGGTGGGCTTGGAGCGATAATTAAGTCTATAACTGATGCATTTTCTGAAGAGTTGGTGACTGTAAATACTGGTACTTCTGTTGATAAGATTATTATTGAAGATGGAAAGGTGGTCGGTGTGGAATCCTCTGGAGAAGTCTATAATTCAGACATTGTCGTATATACAGGATTCATAAAAGACTTGGATAAGGTCGTGACTGAAAAATTGCCGGAATATTTTTCACGAAATCTTAAAAAAATCAAGCAGGCAAAAAGCTATACATTATGGCTGGGCATAAAGGGCAAGATACTAAGTATGGACTATAAAGGCTCTGAAATTTGGTATGAAACAGGTGAACCATTCTGGGCTATGTCTACATCAAACCTTGACGCAACGCTTGCACCTAAAGGACACCAGCTCATATGTTTCAGTTTCATCGTCAAAGATAGTGTCGAAAATACACGAAAATATGGATGGAACACCATATTATCCGTATATCCTGATATTGAAAAACATATCGTGATGAAACATGAGCAAGTAACCATTCCTGAAAAGGCAGCAATCACTACTGATTCATTTTTCCCTGGTCCTGTATCACCATTTTCAGGACTTTATCTTTGCGGGACGGATGTAGATCCACGTAGTATGGGGTTGACACGTGCTGCACACTCAGTTGAAGATATGCTTGCTGTAATGAAAAAAGAAGGGATATTAAAAGATTGAGAGAGTCTGCTAATTATGAATACTAATTTTAAACCAAATAATTATTTGGATTCTGTAGGTCAAAATGAAAAGACATCTTTTCAATCATTCACATTTTCATGGTTAATCTTTAATATGTTGAAAATTTGTGGAATTGATTTTTCTAAAACATCTGTTAATACTGCTGATAAAAATACAAAAAGTAGTGATGCAGTATGTGCTTCCAAAGAGACAACAGATTTTGAAGTTTCAAAAACAGAAACTACAATTGAGGCTGTTAAATTTGTTAAAAAAAGAAAAACTAAAAAGCACCCTAAAGATTATTATTACCCGCCATTTGGAAAAGATAAGATTGCTGTTATTGATAATTTTATCAGAAGTAATAAGATTCTTATGTATATTTTGACTGCTATATTTTTTAGGATTATGGTTTTACCGCATACACCATTTATTAAAACGGCAACTATAATGATTGCGTTTATTGTGATAGGGTCAATGTCGCGCATTTGGTTGAAATATATACCGCTTCATTCTTTTGGTTTTGAACTCATACTACTTTTTACAATTGTTTCTGGCAAATTATTTGGTCCAGGGGCAGGACTTATTGTTGGAGTCATATCTATGGTTTTAAGTGCAGCTATTACTGATGAGGAACCTATGAAACTATGGCCTGCATTTGTCGCAATTGCAATTGTTGGTAATCTTTCTGGAGTTCTTACAATTGCGAGCATTTCAGTTTTAGGTGTTACGCTTACAGTTTTATATGATGTGATTATATCTGTGATTTATTATTTTTTGGGTTCAAGTGGCGCAAAAATAATTCTTTTTGATATAACTCATATCACTTGGAATTATTATATGTTTTATAATATTGCACCTTGGCTGGTTCTTTTAGTTGTTTGAGAAAACGCTTTAGTTGAAAGTGTTTTTATAAATCCCAAAGAATTAAGAAGACAATAAGACCTATAATAATATACAATTTTCCAAGAATTCGTTCTTTTCTCATGTATTTTTTACAGTCTGTGATTTTGAAGCCATATTCGTATCCTAAGTCCAGTTTTTTTATGAGGCGGTTGTAATTGGTGAAGCCTTTCTTGTACATATCCAATGACTTTCCAGGATATAATGTCCATAATGTGCCAAACATAATGAAGAATATTGACAGGACCTTTAGCATGAGCAGAATAATAGGGGACATAGATATCTAATTGTTATTTGTTGGAGGGTGCTTAAATAAGTTATTGTTTAAGTTAGGCACTAGTAGCTATTAATATTCATGAAGAACTGAAAATGTGATGAGGGGGTGTGACAATTTTAATCCAGATAATATATTAGCACAATCCAATCAAAAAATAGCTAATCAGACCAAAGCAATACCTAACATAAAAATTGCAATGAAGATAAGCATTGCTCCTACTACAAACTGCAATATCCAGGCAAGAAATGCATTCAGCCATGACAGCTCGAAAAATTTCTTGTAGATAAATAAAAGCAATATGAAACCTAGCAAAGGAATTGATAACAAGCCACTTATAATTGCAACTATAAAGTTCAATAAAATCACTTTTAATATTGTAACTTCGCCGCCCAGAAACTTAACTGCAAAGTAAAGCGGCAATGATGCTAATACTAGAATTAATACATACCAAACAATCCCTAGACTTCCGATAATACTTAAACCTAAGATTCCTGCTAAGATACTCATAGTTATTATTTGTGGTCTGATTTATTTAAACATTACTTATTATTCATCAAAAATGAATGAATCATATATAGTCAAAGCGACAAATAATTAGAAAGTTTATGTGTAAAAAACCCATTTACCCATAATTTACTTAAACTACTCAATAACTCTGTTTTTTTAGAGAATGAATACAGTTGTAATAATTCTTGTCTTGTTTTTTTCCAACAAAATTCTACTGGATTTTTATCAGGTGCTGCTGTTGAAAAATATTCATATTCTAACCAATCCTTATTTGCATCATATTCTAGAAAAGACCGAATTGAAAAAATTGTATATATCACGCAAAAAGATAAAGAAATAATAGCTTTACCAAAATTAAGTTTTAATTTATCAACTACACAACGTTCTTTATTAAATTATTTAGAAAAAAATGAAATTTCAAACTATACTAAACTGGCAGAAATTATTGGAATCTCGAGAGCAATGTTATATAATAATATTAAAGACCTTGTTAATACTGGATTAATTTCAGAAACTGAAAATGGGATTAAATTGACAGAGATAGGCATTATTGCAATTATGTAAAGTTTATTATAACATACCACTAAAATAATCTGTAACTTAATTCTAAAAATAGAAACAATTACAATCTAATATTAAATTTAAGTTTGACAATTTAAGTGCTATTTCAGTCTTAAAAACCTATTTGACAGAAGTCCATTTTTTCAATAATTTCTTTATTTTTAATTAAACATAGTTCATTTATAGATGAAAATAAGAACATGTCTATTTTTTCATGATTTTTGTAAATGTTAGCCAAACTATTAAATAGAGTATAGAAAACTAAATGAAAAACGTACGAAATTTATAGAGAGTTTGGATTAACCCCTTTAAAAAGTTCTTTTAGAAAAACAATATAAACATACGTTACTATATATATTATATGGTGACTGATATGGGTTTTAATCAATTTATCTTGAAAAAAACTATAAAAAAGTAAAGGGTCTTGGTGACCGTTTAGAGCTTATGAAAGACAAATTCGATTGGGAACCTTTCAGACCAATTATTGCTAAAGTCTTCTATGATAATAAAGAAACAGGTGGAAGACCACATATTGAGGAAGTAATAATAATAAAGACTATGCTTCTTCAGTCATGGTATGGTCTTTCAGATCCAGAACTGGAATTTATGATACATGATCGTCTTTCTTTCAGAAATTTTTTGGACTTTCCAAAAAATATTCCTGATTTTTCTACAATTTGGAAAATACGAGAACGATTAAAAAACACAGACATGGAAACTGAAATTTGGACAGAAGTACAAAGACAACTTGATGCAAAAGGTTATACTATCAAAAATGGTTCAATTCAGGATGCTGCATTTATTGAGTCTGATTTGGGTAAGAAAAGACACTACAAAGAGAAAAAAGCAAAAAAGAAAGATGAATGTATTGAATATACAAAAAAACAAATTAGTCATATTGATAAGGATGCTACATTTTCTGTAAAGAATAATCAAATCCATCATAGATATAAAACACATATAAAAATCGATAAGGATAGGCATTTTATACGAAAGTATAAAATTACAACTGCATCTGTACATGATAGTAATATTGATTTGGCAACTACCGATGATGTAGTATATCGAGATCGAGGATATACTGGCAAAGAAACAATTGCAAAAGGTAATGCAACTATGAAAAGAGGTAATTTGACAGTTAGAGAAAAACGTAGAAATTATAAAATTTCAAAAAAAGAGCACCTGGAGAAAGACCGTTCTCTGTAATAAAAAGGGTGTTTAATGGCGAAAAAACTAGGGTTAAACGAATTGAATGAGTTTCAATAAAAGAAATGTTTAAATGTGTCGCATATAATCTCTATAATTTAGTTACACAAGACAATAAGAACCTAGCGATAGCTATATAATTTGTAACAAAATATGAGGAGAAATAAGGAAAAATGACAAGATTTGATGTGAAAATTAGGATAAACTATGTATAAATTTTATATTTATTCAAAAAATGAGACTTAATAAAAAAATAAGGAGTTATTCCGAGTCCTATATATTTCATAATAATCACATAGACTCTGACATATATTATTAGTTATACATCTTTAATAATCTATGTTATTCGTAGATAGTATATGCAAGACATAAAAAGCTATTACCTAAAAAGAATAGAGGTAAGGTGTTATTTTGACTAAAAAAAATGTTGAACTTTTATCCCCCGCCGGGTCTTTTGAGGCACTTGTAGTAGCTGTCGCAAACGGTGCGGATGCGGTCTATATCGGAGGGAAAGAGTTCAATGCGCGAATTAATTCTGATAACTTTAATTTAAGTGATATGAAAAAGGCGATTAATTACTGCCATGTGCGAGGGGTTAAAGTCTATGTTGCTGTCAACACACTTGTAACTGATGATGAATTGACTTATGCACTTGAGTATGTGCGCAACCTATATAATTTAGGTGCTGATGCTGTCATAATTCAGGACATGGGTCTTTTCGATTCTGTACGCAAGATATTTCCAGACCTTTCTTTACACGCAAGCACACAGATGACTGTGCATAACAGTGGTGGTGCTTGCTTGTTGAAGGATATGGGCGCTGAAAAGGTCATTGTAAGTCGTGAGATGGCGCTTTCTGATATCAAGACTATAATTGATGATGTTAAGGTACCAATTGAAACTTTTTGTCACGGAGCAATTTGTATGTCTTATTCTGGGCAGTGTCTTATGAGTAGTTTCATGTTTGGTCGGAGCGGGAATCGTGGCGTGTGTGCGCAACCTTGCAGGCTCAAGTATTCGTTATCATTTGATGATGAACCAACTTACCTATTATCCCCGCATGATCTTTGTACTGTTGTGCGGGTTAAATCGCTCTGTGATGCTGGGATTTCAACACTAAAAATTGAGGGGCGGATGAGAAGTCCTGAATATGTAGCAGGTGTAACTTCGGCTTACAGAAAGGGTATTGATACTGGAAATATAACTGATGTCAGTAATTTATCAAAAGTATTCAATCGTGGGTTCACAGGGGGTTTCATACTGGGTGACTCGCATAATCTTATGAATCCTGTGCGCCAGAACAATCTTGGGCTTTATATTGGAAAAAGTATAGCATATGATGACAGGACACGGCTTATGCAGATTAAGCTCAATGAAGATTTGACTGTGGGTGACGGACTGCGGATTGATTCAGAAGACGGTGAGATTGGCGTTAAAGTCAAAAGCATAATTACTGGTAAATTTGATAGACCAAAAGATGCACATAAAGGTGACACCATATCACTTAAAGTTGAAAGTGCTGTCTCTTGTGGGTCTCAGGTCTACAAGACATTTGACAAGAAGTTTGATATGTGGGCAAAAGATACATACTGTAAAGATAAAGAGATCCGAAAAGTTGGTGTTGATGTAAAGGTTGTGCTTAAAGAAGGTTTGCCATTGATGTTGACCCTGTCTGACGGAATAAATAGTGTGTCTGTAAAATCTAGTGTGATTGCTGAAAAAGCGATTAAGTTCCCTATGATAAATGAAACATTACTTGAACAAGTATCTAAATTAGGTAATACGCCATTTGAAATTAAGGATATCTCTTTTGATATTGATTGTGGGCTTATTATTCCACTTAGCGAACTTGGTCGGGTGCGCAAAGATGCGGTTTCTATGCTTGAGGGGAAAAGGAAGGCTGTCGTTAGGGTGATGGATGAGAAGACGTTTAGGGATAATGTTCAAAAAACTATTGTTCCGATTCATAAATCAAAAGTTAAAAAAACTAAACTGTCTGTACATGTCAATGATATGAGTGGTGTTGAATCTGCGGTTTTGTCTTCAGCTGATGAGATTATTGTCGGGAACGGTTTTGACCCTAAAGGTAAAAATGATGTTATTGCGATGTGTGCGCTTGTCAAAGAATCGGGTAAAGTTTTAGTGTTTGGGACTCCTACAATATTAACTGATGCTGAGGTTTCTGAGGTTTTGGATATTATTGGTGTGGTTAATCCCAATAAGGTGCTTTTATCTAATTTAGGATTACTTAAAAGTCTTTCTGGGACTGGCCGTGAGATATGTCTTGACTATCCATTGAATGTTTATAATACACAGACTGCAAAGGCTTTGTCTTTAACTGATGTCAAAAGGATGTGTGTATCAGTTGAACTTCCACTTTCAAAGATTAAAAAGATAAAAGCTAATGTTGATATGGAATGTATTGTTCATGGAAGGCTTCCGCTAATGACTACTGAGCATTGCATATTCAAGAGCAAGTGTTCAAGGCAATGTGAAAAAGATATTGCGCTTGTTGACCGTCTTAATATGAAATTTCCAATTAAGGGCGTATATGGGTGTAGGATGCAGGTTTTAAATTGTAAGACATTATCTTTAATTAGGCAGATGAATGAGTTTGTAGGTTTTGCAGATTGTATTCGGTTGGATCTTAGGGCTGAGGAAACAGATGAGATTAAGATGATAATTGAGGCGTACAGGAATTCTCTTGACGGAAAGACGTTTGATACTATAATTCTTATTGGTAATGAGTTTACAAGAGGGTTGTATTTCTGAAAAATTAAATTGGATTTTATGGGTTAAAAGCAGGACCATGACCTGAGAGTACTTTGCATAAACCTTCTACTTTTTTTGTTTTAGAACGTGAATCTAAAGTATAGGTATTATGTTCTGGTGACCTTGAATAAAATCTGCAATATTTTTAAATTCTAGTTTATTAAGCATCAAGTCTCCAACAATTGCAACAATACCGTCAAGAGTATTTACTAATACACTCTGATCATGACTGGTTTCAGGACCAGGTGTTTGTATAATTTTTATATCTTTTGCAGAAAAGAACTTATAAGTATAAAACATATGAGGATGTTTACGATTATGATATGAAGAATAAGAACCATATATTGTTGCGCCAGTGTCACTACCTAAATATCTTATAAGACCTGTATGATTGGGATGATTATGAGTGATTATAGCAGTATATATGTCCTGGTGTGTTATGTTATAAGGGCTATCCTTAAGCTAATTGTCAAGGTTTTCTGGAATATCTCATATACTTCCTGCATCAACAAGAAGATACTTTGTATTATTATCATCTTCATAGATAACTAATGTTACAGTTGCAGGAGCAATTACACTATCAGAACCATCTATTATTAGATTACATTTATGTAAAACATAGACATCTGCCATGTGAGGTATTAAATATGATGAATTTTAAAACGGTTTTGGGTGTTTAGAAAGTCATCATTTCTATTCTTGCAAAAAATAGAAACAAATGAAAAATCAAATAATATTATTTATTTTAGTATCATTTAAAATCAGTAAAGACGTTTAACATCATGTGCTGTAAGATATTCGTTAAAATCTGAGTCACTATGCTCGGAATTTAGATATCTCACCCATAATGGTAGCTCATGTGCAATTACAATATTTTCAAAAGAACAAGAAAACCATAATCATCTATAGGGACATTACACCATTCATTGTCCTTTAACATTTGTAGAATAGGATAGATTACATGATTATCTATATGATCTTTTCAAAAGAACCCCACTGCAGCAGTTATGTATGATTCCACTATAAATTCCACACCTGAATGAGTATTTATTTTACCATCTACAATTTGTTCTTCAATATAGTTTAATAGATTAAAACGTTCCGATTCACTGAAAACATTGTTTGTTGTTTCTCTACCACTCTCATAATGTTTTAGGACGAAAGTAACATTAGAATTGCAAAAATATCCGTGAAATTTTACATCATTTGAGATTAATTGGACACCTGTGTTAATTTGTGGTTTAAATGCATTTAATGAAACATTATTGCCTTTTGTGAGTAATTCAGATATAAAAGGCATATACAAAAGATGAAT
The DNA here is from genome assembly GCA_019429125.1 of Nanobdellati archaeon. GTDB lineage: Archaea > EX4484-52 > EX4484-52 > EX4484-52 > GLR71 > GLR71. The sequence goes on from JAHYJO010000007.1 coordinate 54,992, forward strand.
TTTAAAAAGGTTTTGTGTGTGTTTAAGGAGTATTTTCAATTAGAACATTTATCTTTTTTCTTTCAAAAATATAAACAATACCGGCACTGAAAATAGCATTGCTACGCTAATTACAAAAGTAGTATTGATTTAAAAATATTCTAATTAAATCAGTAAACATCCTAATTGTAATTGAATTATAGCAAACCAAGAAAGTAATTCCAGTTTTACTCAATAAATCTCTGTATAGATTCTAGACTACAAATATTCATAATTTGTTCTTGCGACGTATTTTTTGTGAACCCACTTATAGATGTAGCTAACTGATGTGTGCTTGAAAAATGACGATTATTCAATAATTTTTGACTTATACAACCACCAATGTTCTTGCAGATTCATATCTGGTGAATCTGGAGGCATGAATTCAAGTTTAATATTAGGGTGCGGGATAATGAATTCCTTAACTTTTCTCGCTTTATGAACTTGAAGATTATCAAGATATAATATCACATTTGTGTGTGTTTAAGAACATAATATGTATTTTGAGGGTTTAGGGTTATATGTTTGTTTGAGGGAGTATATCCTATTTAATATGCATAAGACTGAATATAATTAATTATTTCAGCCTTTTTCCAATGTAATCAAAGTTTTCCTTTAAGAAGTTGGCGTTTGTTGTGTAACGCAAGATATGTTGCCTGCCTGAATGAGGAGTATTTATATCTGACCACTTAAGAGATTTTAAAAGCAGAGATGATGCAACTATAAGATCTGTCTCAGATGTATCTTTCTGTTCAACTATCAATTCCATGTAATATTTGCCATCATCTTTAAATTCAAAATAACCTAAAATCTGATTGCCACGATAGATTTCAAGTTTTAATCTCTTTTGATAATCAAAATCATCTTTATTTATATCAAAGAACTCTTCTGCATACTTATCTGCGTGCGCTAATACTTCTGAATATATATCTTTGCCGTTTTGATTTATATCCTTAAGGTATATTTCAATTAAAAGACTAAGTCTCTCTTTTTGTGAAAGCTTGTCAATATAATCTCTTTCAAATATTGAATTGATAGCATTGTCAAGGTACACTATCGGTGTCTTATCGAGGTATCCATAATCAAATGATACGTCTTTTTGCGTAGAATTTAATCTTGAAAGAAAATTATCAATAGCTGTATAATTTTTTAAATCCAAAGGTGATGCATAATCATTGAGGTCTATTCTTCTTGTTGGTATCTTTTTACCATTTCGGAATAGGTCACTTATATTGTTCAGACCATCATTTACACAATCAGCAAGACATGTTTTATTTGATAAGAATAAAGGAAGACCGTTATCTGCACGGACACTTTTTACTTTAGTTCCTTTTAATTTGCCATCAGTATCCAGTGCGTTAAATTTTTCGACATAATACCCTCTTAGAGCCGAAAATAAATCACTTATCATTAAATCATCTTTTGACATAAAACACAACCATTTTAATCAAATACTACATTAAATATTGAATTGATTACTTTTATAAACATTTACCCATCACGAGTCACAAACAAAAACAGATAAATACACAAGAACATAATTTATTATACTTATAACTGTAAGTGATATTATGAAAATTATTATTGTCGGTGGCGGAAAAATTGGAGAACACCTTACTAGGGTACTCTCAAAGAAAAAACATAGCATAACACTCATTGAAAATGAGAAGGAACTGTCACAAGAATTGGCGTCAAACCTTGATGCGCTTGTCATAAATCAGGATGGCACGACGATGTCCATACTTAAAGAGGCAGGCATAAACAAATGCAATGTAGTTATAAGTGTCACAGGTGATGACAAGACAAATCTTATGGTATCAGAAATCGCAAAAAGTATAGGTGTGCCAAAGATAATTGCAAGAGTGAATAATCCAGGAGATGAGGAACTTTTTGTTAAGCTGGGCATATCCCTTGTTGTTCCTGTCACACAAAATACAATTAACACAATTGAGAATGCTCTCCTTGACGGTAATGTGCGCATACTTGCTAAAATCGGTGACGGTAAAGCTACAATTGTTGAAGTTGTTGTTGAGGATGGGAGCGCAATAGCCAACCATAAAGGCAATATTCTTGAAGGTGGTATCATATCTGCCATATACAAGACTGGTACTGTAACAATACCTGACATCAAGACCAAGATTGAGGTTGGAGATGTTCTTATCATAGTTGCGCAAGATGCACACTTAAATAAGATAATTAAGATTGCTAAAGCAAAAAACTAAAAAATAAAAGTTGATGATATGAAAAATGTTATGTCCTATGTGGGTCTTTTGCTTGAGATATTCTCTATATTTCTTATACTGCCTATAATTGTAGCATATATATATGGAGAATCCGCAACACCTTTTTTTGTGACGTTCACAATATCCATATTCTTAGGTATATTTCTTGAAAAATACTTCAATAGAGAAACACTTGACATATCAAGAGGGCTTGTCATAACAGCTCTGACATTCATCATGTTTTCAGTTCTTGGAGCCATACCATTTCTTCTGATGACTACAGGAGAACCACTGGGCGCTGTTGATGCACTCTTTGAAAGCGTTTCTGGGTTCACAACAACGGGTCTTACAGTGTTCTCAGATGTAGAAAGCATTCCTAAAAGCATACTGTTCTGGCGAAGTGAGATACAGTGGGTCGGTGGTATGGGTATAATTATCCTTTTCTTATCTATACTTAGCGGGCTTAAGACGTCATCTATGGCACTTTACAGTGCGCAAGGATACAATGAGAGGATTGAGCCGACAATCAAAGAGACATCACAGAAGATGATCAAGATATATCTTACATATTCATTGTTTGGGGTTTTTGCGCTTTACCTTACAGGACTCAACTTATTTGAAGCGATTGCAACTATGTTTAGTGCAATATCAACTGGTGGATTTACTGTAGTCAACCAGTTCTATACGGCTAACTGGACTCTTGCAATTGTATCTGTACTTATGATACTTGGGTCTATTAATTTCATAATACATGACAAGATATTTAAGAGAAAGTTTGATATGATAAAAGAAAATATTGAGATTAGGTCATTTTTTGCAACACTTATCTTATTCATTACAATTATATTAATTGTTACAAAATCTCTTAAACTATCACTATTTCAGGCTATATCTGCACTCACTGCGACTGGTTTCAGTATAAGTGATGTTAGCGGGTTTGCGCCGGCAATCATATTTGTGACAATAATTGCTATGGTTGTCGGAAGCTCTTCTGGGTCTACCGCAGGAGGTATAAAACAGATGAGATTGATACTTGCAATCAAATCAATTTTCTGGGCCATAAAGAAGACTACACTACCAAAAGATGCAGTCATACCTTTTAAACTGGGTGGCAAAAGCATTGAAGATGATGTCATCAAGATAACGCAGGTTTTTATATTCACATATGTTGCAATACTTATCATTGGTTCACTTTGTCTTATGGGGTACGGATATGCACCAATAGAATCACTGTTTCAGGCTGCTTCTGCCATGGGAACTGTTGGTATGTCAATGATTGATGTAGGGGCCGCTGTGGCAGGAGTCAAGATAATACTTATGGTCTGCATGTTTTTAGGTCGGCTTGAAATATTTCCGATACTTATCCTTATCGAAAGGATTATGAATAAACGATGAAATAATAATAATAATAATAATAATAATAATAATAATAATAATAATAATAATAATAATAATAATAATAATAATAATAATAATAATAATAATAATAATAATAATAATAATAATAATAATAATAATAATAAT
>JAHYJO010000028.1 GCA_019429125.1 Nanobdellati archaeon
ATTAAACTTAAGTGTCGGTTTTTACTCCAAAGTGTCCGAATCATTTCCGACACCACTGTCCGATTAGAACCGACATCACTGTCCGAACTCAACCGACATTAGTGTCCGATTTGAACCGTTTTTTGCATATAATAAATGTAAAGGTTGAAATATGGCTCGCCCTGCTCTTGATTTAAACAATCTAAAAAATAAACAGATTAAGATAAATTTGACAAAATTAGATTTAGAAAAATTTAATAAGCGGAAAACAAGGCTTTTGGAGTACTCCCCTGCCCTCTCGGCTAATGATGTTCTTCGTATTGTTGTTCATAATATAGATGATTTATCTTTAATTCAGTTTTTACAATTAGATAAAAATCATCCTATAAGAACAATGTTGTTAAACGAGTTTTTATTAACTCATGTAAAAAAATAAAGGAAATTACAATGAAAAAAGTAAATATATATGAATATAGAGATAATTTCAGATTAATGCAAGATAGACAAAAATACATTGATAAAATTACTCTTTTAGAATTAAAAAGAGATTTAACAGATGTTATTGATGATAATAGAAATTTAACTAATGAGATACAAGATATAGATATAAATATTCGTGATTCTTTTCTTAGGGTTATTAAAATAGATGATGTTTTATTAAATAGATTATATAAAAATGAATAAATAAAATGTTCAGTTTTATATTAAATCTATTCCTATCATATAGAAAAATGCAAGAAGATAAAAAAGAGTTGTATGAATTGTTGCAAGAATATGAATTTAGAATAACTAAACTAGAAAAACGTCTTTGTGCCCATGATAAAAGATTTGATTATTTTGATATCAAAATTCAAGAAGTAGAGAATTTTCAAAGTGAGGTGTTTTAATATGAAATCTTTTATTGCATATTCAATTAAAGTTGAAACTAATGGTCAATATGAAATTTGTTTGGAGTGTTTTCATATTTCAATAGCTATAAATAAAAAAAAATATTCAAAAGTAAAAAATGAAAAAATATATTGTGTTGATGTTCTTGATTATCATTATGACAAATATGTTTATGAGAGAGTTTATATTAAGTATCGTCATGCAAAAAAAGCATATAATAAATTAAAAATGATGTTTTATAAAAATAAAAAAAAGCATCGCAGATAGAGGACGTAGTCCGTTACGTCCCCTCGCTATGGTCATTTATATTCTAATTATAAACAATTTTAGACGGACTAACCTGCCGAGAATTTAAAATTCTCTCCTATATACGCTCTTTTAATCCCTATTTTTGGGCTTTTTCTTTTTGATAATAATTATCTACGACAAAATAACGACAAAATCATATACAAGAAAAATAAAAAATAATATTCTTTCATTATCTTAAAACAAGGTTAAGAAATGAACACAACACAATTAATTAAAACTATTGAGAGTTTTTCTAAAGTTTCTCCGACTTTAGACAATATGGAAGATATGATATCTTTTAAAGGGTTTTTGCCTATTCAATGTAATACAAATATTGATGAGGAAACAAAAGAGATTTCATGGGGTCAACTTGTTGTATCTTATAAGAGCGATTATACTCGTCTAGATGATAAAACTGGCGAGGCATTGCATGATAACGCTACTCATAAAAAACTTATTATTAAGTTTCCAAAATCATTTTTAAAAAACAATGGTGTTACTGCAAATGAGTTTAAACGCTTTTTTGATGATAATTTTGTTAAAAAAGCTCGTTTAATTCTTCCTGTATCAGATGAACGTCCTAGTTTTGATAATAAAATTCCCATGAAAAATCAATCTGAAGTTACTATCTCTAATGCTTTCGATTTAAGAGGTTTTATCAATTCTATCAAGTACATTGAAGATGATAAAGCTAAAAAATCTTTATAAGTTTAAAAAATGAAATTTCCAGATATTAAAATTGTATTTTTGACTTATATTCAAAATCATATTAATCATTTGAAAAAAATTAAGGGATGTCCTAAAAAAATTACAGAATTAAGAGAGATTCGTGATTCTGTAATATCTGAAAAATAAATCAATATTGCATTGAGTTGCGTAATTTACTCATTGCAGTATTGAAATATTACGATTTCCTTACTAGCTCAAATTAGGAGTTTATCATGCCAAAAAATGATAAAAGAGAAGTTTTAGAGTGTGAAGTAATAACTTCAAATTCTAATGGTTTAAAAGTTGTTGGTGCTGTTGGTGTTGTTGTTGTTGGTGCTTCAAATGCTTTTGCATTAGCCGCAACAGATTTTGATGTAACTACTGCTACTGCTGATATGGGTCTTGCTGCTATTGCAGTTATTACTCTTTCTGTTCTTGCTCTTGGTTATGCTTTTGTAAAAAAAGTTCTTTAATAGCATGAAAAGCACTGTTTTGATTATATTTATATTTTTAGATAGTGCTTTTGGTGCTGTTTTAACAGCTGACATGATAGACCCATCTGGTGCTTTGTCTTCAATGGGTCTTCTTGCTGCAATGGTTTTATCTGTTATTTTAGTTTTAATTGGAATACGAAAAACCTTAAACGGTATGGGAAAATAAAACAATGAAAAGATTTTTTTTATTATTTAATTTGCTTTTTATTTTTGTGTCTTCTCTCTCTGCTTATGTTGATATGTCAAATCAAATTGATAGAGCTTTTGAATTGAATATGTCATTAAATGATTATGTTTTTTCTATGTCTATTGCGGGTTTATTATCGGGAACTTTACTCGGTTTATTTTTATGGAAGACTAAATAAATGATAAGTTTTTTAAATTTTCCTATAACAGGTGACCCTACTTTTGATTTCTTTTTTAGTATTCCCGCTTCTTTGAGTGTTTTGATGTATTTGACTTTTGCATTTACTTCTGTTTTTAAAGGTCGATAAATGAAAAATATAATATTTTTATTTTTGATTTTAAATAGTTTTGTTTTTTCTTATGATAGCCCAAATCCTGCAACTGACAAATTAACTTTAACGGGAACTACTTTAAATACTTGTAAATCTATTGATTATCCTATAAATACTTATTTTTATGAAGATTCAAATCATGCAACTTGTTTAAAATTTACATCAACAATCTACACATCTACTTTGTGTCCTGATGGTAAAAAATATAATAAATATTCTTATGCTGTTTATATTGATTATCCTTCTTGTCCATCAGGTCAAGAAATTATTAACGGTTCTTGTGCTGTTCCTCCTACTTGTGCGACTGGTACTCTATGGAATCCTATAACTGATACTTGCGAATATGACCCGAACACTGCCGATGCCGATGGCGATGGAATTCCTGATAAATGCGACCCCGATTATGTAGATTATTTAACTATGGATTGTAATAGTGATGGAGAGGCTAACGGTGTTGATGATGATATTGATGGCGATGGCATAAAAAACGCAAATGATACAAATCCATTTGTTGCAGGAACTGGCGATTTGGATTTGACTTGTAAGGGTGCTAATATTGGCGGTACTTCCTCACTTCCTTTTCCTTTTTCCACTTATTCTTTTATATCTAATGATGATACTTACAAATGCGGTTTATTATTATTAAATTCTTCTGTTTATGATGCTGTTGTAAGTTTAAATGATATAAACAATCCCGCTTGTGAAAATTCATATTGTTATGCTCATAAAATTAAAAACGAATGTGATTTTGATGTGTCATTTTATCGCCCATCAACTAATTGGGATTATATTCCTTATAAAACAGAATCTCAATGTGATTTATTAGTGGATGGTATTAGATATTCTTCAAGTTCCTATTCTGTTCCTGATTCACAAAAGTGTCCTAGTACATCATTTTGTTTTGTAAAAAGAATAGATGAAGAAGAAGACGTTTTACCTACAGAAACAAATTCAGAAAATCAAGACCCTACAATGGAAGCTCCCGATTTAAATTCTACTACTTCCGATTTATCTCCTCTTTTAAATGCTCAAAATACATCAAACAAACATTTACAAGATTTAAAAGATAAAACCGATTATTCAAACAAACGTCTTGATGATTTAAAGGATTTATCAAGCAAATCTTTAGATGTTAATAAGGATATGAAATCAACTCTTAACAGTCTAAAGTCTAATAGTGATAGGTCTTTAGAAAATCAGTCAAATAGTTTGTCTAAATTGAGCTCTTTAGATTCTAATTTGAAAAAAATGTCTGATACTACAACTTCAAATCAAGTTATTGCAAATGGCTCTTTAAGCTCCATTGATGGAAAAATGACTACAAACAATTCTTTACTTACTGATATTAAGGATTCTTTTTTGGGTGATGACCCTTTCCCTGCCGAGGTTGATGATGGCTTAACTTCTAATTTAAGCGGTATTGATTCAAATGTCAAAGGCGCTTTTAGTGGTTTTGTATATAGCAATATGTTTTCTTTTGCGAATCAAACATATACTATTCCTACCATAAGCTTTTCTAGTTCTTTGGGTAGTTTCACTGTTTTAGATTCTAGTATGTTGGCGGGCCTTGATATTAACGCCATAAGAGCTATGTTTTTATTCTTTTTTGCTGTTGCGGGTTTTATAACAGTATTTAAGACCATATAAGGAGTTTTATATGCCATTGCCATTATTACCAGTTATTGCGGGTGGTTTAGCTACTTCTTTTGCTTTTTTAACTAAACATCCTATCGTTACTAAAATGTTAATTTTTAGTACTTTTGTTGGTTTTCTTACTTTTGCGATTGGTTTTATCAAAGATTTTGTCTCTCCTTATATTGTTACAAATAGCTTTATGGCTGTTGCTAGTTATTTTGGTCTTCTTGATGGTTTAAGTCTTTATATAACTATTGTTGTTGCGGGTTGGGGTATGAAACAAGTTCTTGCATTTGTAAGGGCTTAATTATGATTGATTTTTTCTTTGGTAATCCTCGAACTGGCAAAACTTACAAGGCTATGGATTATATATATAAGGAATATTTAGAGGAAAATTCAAAGCCAAAATATAACAATATTATTACTAATATTGGCGGTTTTAAATTTGATAAAATAAATCAAATATTTTTGGATAGAGGTTCTTTTTGTCGTTCTTATAAATTGATTTGGAAACAATTTTATTCTCATTTAAAAGAAATGTATAAGATGGCCATGGATGAAGCAGATGATAAAGAGCTTAATGATTATGCTTATAATCATTTTATAAATGATTCTCTTATTATTCTTGATGAGGCTTCCTTTTATTTAAAAAAATATGATGATGTTATCTCATGGTGGTTGGCATATCATGGGCATTTTAAAATGCAAATTATGGTTATCACTCAAGGACCTAAACAGATATATGGCGAATATATGTCGCATACGGAAGTATTTTATGAAGCTCAAGCACAAATAAAACAATTAAAAAATAATCAACTAAGATATAAACATCATCATACTTTTCCCTTTAATAAAGATTCTGTTTTTGCTAGTAGTGCAATAACTACAAATCAAAAAGTTTATGATTTATATAAAAGTGGCTCTATTGATAAGCCAAAAAAGATTATTTACAAATATTTATTTTTGCTTGGTATTGGGTTTCTTTTTCTTGGCCTTGTTCTTTATGCTTTGTTTTCAAGGTTGTCGCCTGATAAAGTAGATGATAGTTCTACACCGGCCGCAGCACAAAATATTTCTACACCGGCTGCAGCACAAAATATTTTTACACCGGCTGCAGCACAAAATATTTCTACACCGGCTGCAGCACAAAATATTTTTACACCGGCTGCAGCACAAAATATTTCTACACCGGCTGCAGCACAAAATATTTTTACACCGGCTGCAGCACAAAATATTTCTTACGAAAATAAAATATATATAACATTGAGTTGTAATTCTTCTCATTGCTATAATAATGATTTTTCTTTGCCTATTCCTTTATTAACTTATTTTATAAAAAATAATGATTTAAATCTTATATATACAAATAATATAAATAATAATTATTTGAAACTTTATCTTTCCTCTTCTTATGGCTTTTATAAATTTCTTATCTCAAATAAAGGAATAAAAGAAGATGAAAAAAAATCTAATAATGATAGTATGTTTAATGGTTTTTCTTCCTCTGCTCCTCAAAGCAGATGAAGATCTAAAGAGCATTAAACTTGTTGATTTCGTTCAGCTTGTTTCGACTAGCAACAATATAAATATTTTTGTAGATGAGGATTTAAAAAAAGAAAATATTTCTTTGTTTGTTCCTTTGCAATTGCCTCCTGAAAATCTTTTCTTTATTTTCAAAAATTCTATTCAAAAGCTTGGTTATACTGTCGGGCAGTATGACAATATTTACTATTTAACTAAAAATGAAAAGCTGCTTTTTACTTATTTTGTAAAGCTCAAATATAACTCTTTTGATAATGTTTCAAAATATCTAACTTTTAAAAATATTAAATTTCAATTTATAGATACTATAAACAGCTTTTTGATTTTTAGCGAATCTAATGACATAAATATAATTCGTAATGATATTGATAGGATAGATTCACAAAAAAAGCAAATTACTCTTAAATTTACAATCATAGAAATAAATGATGATGATTTACAAAAACGAGGCTTTGAATTTTCTTCAAATTATGAAACAGCTTCGGGAGATGTTCAAAATGTTTTAAACACTTTTGTTCTGCCTTTTCAAAATACAAGTCCTATATTTATGCGGTCCACATTTTATAGTGCTCTAAAACTATTCAATGAAACAAAGTTCTTCAATATCACTCAAAATCCTTTTATTTTAGTTCAGGATAATAAAGATTTTATTTTTCAAGCTGTTACAAACTTGCCTTTTCAAACTTCAAACGTAATTACGCAATCTGCAAATTATTCAAATCAAACATCAATCGAATATAAAGACGTAGGACTTAAAATATTGGGTAAAACTCTTATATATGAGGATTATGTTAATTTAGACTTAGATTTGATTGTAGAGGACATCTTAAGCACTACGAATAACATTCCTACAACATACAAACGACAATTAAAATCTAATACAAATCTAAAATATGGCGAAGTACTTATACTAAGTGGAATCAATCAAACTAAAATCAATAAAACAGATTTTTCTATACCTTTTATAAGTAATATTCCGTATATTGGAGAGCTTTTTAAATATAAAAGCGAATCAAACATTAAGTCAAATATTTCTATTGCAATAGAAGTTATAAAATGAAAAAAATGCGAGTATTGAAAAATGACGAGCGCCTGAGCGAGGAATGTTCAGACGAGCATTTGCAAGAGCGTAGCGATTGCCCTTGTGTCTTTATTAAAAGTATTAAGCCATTTTTAGAGAGAGGATAATATGACAGTTAAAAAAGATAATAAAACATATTTTTTTAATTCAAAATTTGAAAAATTAAATCATTTATATCAAATTACAAAAGAAGATAAAAAATTTATTGATGAAAAATTAAAAAGTCAAGAAGATTATTTAAAATCTCATGTAATTAGTTTCCATGATAGCGATTTAACAAGAAGTTTGTATGATATGAATTACGGTGCAAATATCAAGCCTGAAATATATTTTTCAGAAATGAATAATCGTGTCAATACTCTTTTAAAATATTCAAAAGAGATTAAATTTTTACAATCTATATTTATTACTTTAACTGCAAAAAGTGAGCATAAACCGCTTAAATCTATTTCTATTGGTAAAAATAGATTTAAAATGATTGATAATCCTCGTTTTAATGGCTCTCCTGATTATGTAACAGAAGCAAGAGAGTATTTATCTGAGTCTTGGACTTTATTTACATGTAAGCGAGTTTTTAAAGATATTAAAGAAAAATATGGTGAACGTTATGTATATATGAAGACTTACGAGCCTACTCTTGATGGTGTTCCTCATCTTCATGCTCTTTTGTTTGTTCCTCCTGAATTTAAAGATAGAGTAATCAAGGCTATTTCTGCTTCTTTTAAAACTTCAAGGCATGACATTAAAACCGATTTTGATGAAGATGTTGGCGGAGTTGTTGCATATATCATGAAATATATTTTAAAATCTTTTAAAAATGCAAAAGAAAATAAACTTGATGATGTCGGCTACTGGTATGCAAAAAATCGAATATTAAGATTTACTACTTCTCGTTCATTGCTTCCTCTCTCTATTTATAGGCTTATAAAGGGAAAGGAAATATCTCGTAATTATTTAGAAATGAGTAAAAAATATAAAAATGGTTTTTTGTCTTATTCCTATGTTCAAAAAGATTTTTATAATTTTGATTCTCTTTTAAAGCGTAAAGATTATCATATTACAGATATTTATCTTATTGATGATGATTATAGGACTTATGAACATAAGTTGCTTTATAGTCGTAATGATAGTTATGATATTGATTTTTATGTGCGTTCTTCTCATGAAAAGATGAGATATATTCCTCCTAAAAGTGCTCCAGTACCTATATTTGATATAAATAATAAAAAGATTGGTTACATTGATGGTGTTCGTACTGTTTTATTTTCAACTACAAAAACACCTGAATATTTAAATAATGTTCAATTATATAAATATTATTATTCTCTTGATGTTGAAACTGTAAATTTACAGCATTACGGCCATGTAAAAAATGTGATGATTGATAGAGGTTTATTAAATGAGAAAAAACAATGTTTAAATGATTATTTGGTTTCTAAAGAGTTTGGATTTTAGTTATTCTATACAGTTAAAATATACGTCATTTATTTTAATACATTTTAAATCATATATAAAATAGTCTTTTACTTCTTCTTGTTTAACTAATTTTTCGTTTATCATATTTCCTTTTGATATTTTCATTGTTGTTTTAGTACCTTGTAATGAATTGTTTTTCATGTAAAATTTTTTATTATCGTTTGTTATTACTACATGGTAATATTTATTTTCTTCAATTTTTTCATAAATGCTTTTAGTGTTTAAACTACTTAGTTTTATATTTACTATTTTATCTTCTGCATGTGATGTGATTGTTAAAAAAATGAGGATTAAAAAAAGTTTCAAAATATTTCTTTTTTTATGGTTTTTTGTGTACAATTTAACAAGCTCAAACGCTCGGCAAAAAGTCGTTTAAGTTAAAATCTAAAAAATGGGAAGTTTTTAGTGAATCCCTGCCCTAAGTTTACAAATTTTAATATTAAAGTTAGTTTAACTTAATGTAAATTCTCTTGAATATGCTTTTCTCTCTATTCGATTAAAAACATGATTGTATCTAATATCAATTTAAGAAAAATTGATATTTTTAGTTGATATTTTTTAGTATGAACATGTACACGGTATC
>JAHYJO010000008.1 GCA_019429125.1 Nanobdellati archaeon
AGCTGCATTCGTATCATATCAATTGTTGTGTTTATGTGCTCTTCAAAATGATATGAATCCAAATCAATTTGAATTTATACAATAAAAATAGTTTTTAATCCCTAAAACGGGTTTTTGCCTAGCTTGTACTATGTTTTAAGTTCTAGATTCCATTGATTTTTATCAAAATAGTAATATATTTAATAAATAATTATGTGATAAAATTGATTTTTTGATGAATTTGTTAATATTTTTGAAAATTTAATCCATTTAAAAAAATAGTATCCAGTTAAGGATTGAAAAATTGAGCTTAACTGGATGAGCTCAAATACCTAGAACAAACAATATAAATACAAAAACATAATATAGTTCATGGCACGCGAACCTGTGGCTATTGGTTTTTATCCAGGAGATGCAAAACTCTTAAACCTTATGCTGGACAAACTATTTAAAAATACAGAAAAGACAGTCAAACAAAAAGTGACAGGACTGATTGCGCCTCACGCAGGATACTTGTACAGCGGAAAGACCGCAGCAAAAACATATTCTCAGATTGAAAAAGAATACGACACAGTGATTCTCTTAGGTCCAGACCATACAGGCCTGGCAGAGACAGTATCTATCAGTACAGAAACCTGGATAACGCCTTTGGGTGAAATAGAGATAGACACTGCTCTTGCAGAAAAAATCATAAATAAATCAGACATAATAATTGAAGACAACACTGCCCAAACGTACGAGCACTCAATCGAAGTCCAACTACCATTTCTTCAATATAAACTAAAAAATCTAAAAATAATACCTATAATCATACCTACAAATAATACAGACCTTAACACACTCCAAAATGTAGCAGATACAATATCACAAGCGACAAAAGATAAAAACGTACTTTTCATCGCAAGCTCAGATTTCACTCACCTAGGCAAAGGCTACAATTTCGTTCCTGTTGAAAAAAACGAACTTGAATGGATAAGACATACAGACAAAGAAATAATCAAAAACATAACAGAACTTGACGAAATGCAGACATTAAACAAAGCTAAAAAGACAACCGTATGCGGTTCCATACCAATAGCATTACTTATAATGATAATGAAAAACAAAAATATTGAAAAAGGGGTCATAATTGATTACTCAACAAGCTATGATATCTCAAAAAACAAAAACGCAATTGTGAGCTATGGTGGAATCGTATTCTAAAGGTATTAAATATGAACAAGATACAAATGATAAACAAAGATTATATATATGCTCTTGTGGGCGCTTCAGCAGACCAAAACAAATATGGATTCAAAATTCTCAAAAACATGACTGATGCAGGATTCAAGATAACTCCCGTAAATCCAAAAAGTCAAGATATTCTAAATCTGAAAACATACAAATCAATTACAGATATCAAAGAAAAGATAGATGTTGTAATCTTTGTTGTACCTCCAAACATTACAGAAAATATCCTAAAACAAGTACACACAACCAAAATTAATAATGTATGGTTCCAACCAGGAAGCGAAAATGAAACCACATTAAAATATTGCAAAAAAAATAAGATAAATTATGTCAACAATCTTTGCATCATGGTTGAGAAATAAAATACAAAAATCTCATTCACCCAAACTAATTAAAGTACCTTTATATTCTCCAAGAACAGCCTGCAGAATCTCGTTTGGATTGGTCCCATCAATAACTAATAAATCAATATTCTCATCCTGCAATATATCAATCCCTGCAAGGTCAAACAATCCATATTTACCCGGTGCCTGCTCATTTTTAGAAATAATCTTCCTAAATTGATCAAAAGTAAGATTTTCAAATTTATTAGCATTGACATTCAATCGAGGATCAGAATCATAGACGCCAGAAACATCTGTCGCATTTATGACAATGTCAGCACCTATTGCCCGCGCAAGCTTTGCAGATACACCATCTGTTGACTGCCCAGGAGCAATACCACCACAGACCACCACCTTATCACAATTATTAAATTGTTCAACAATATCGTCATAACTAATATTTATCTTAGTTTCAGCATAGTCACCTAAAGCCGACGCAAAAAGAGCAGCATTAGCCCATGTCAACTTTATAGCGACATAATCCTTATCAAAATCCGATGCATTAAAACCATCTGCAACGTTAATATAATCTCTCGCAATCTTACCACCGCCGACAACAACTATTAGCTTATGGCCTTTATCAGAAATTGCTTTTATGACTTCTGCATACCTGACAAAATTATCAGAAGAAAAAATACCAGTCAGAAGTGATCCACCAAGTGAAAGCACAATTCTCATAAACTAACAATTATATCCTTACATTTAAATAGCTTCAAACTTTGCAGATGTTAACTATAAAAGACTACACAAACAAATATATCCCTATGAAAATCTTATGCATCTCAGACTTTCACGGAAAGTTTCCAAACAAACTATATTCTTTTGCAAAAGAAGAAAAACCAGACCTAGTTCTTGTAGCCGGAGACTTATCTGAATCAGACGCATTTAGAGACCTCCAGTTCAAAAATTGGAACAAACTAAAATCAGGTGAAACAATAGAGACTATCATAGGAAAAAGAAAATTCAAGCAACTCTTACAATCCTCCGCTGAAAGCGTAACAAACATATTCACGAAACTTGAAAAATTAGATGTGCCAGTAATAATAATTATAGGCAACGCAGACCACACCACCCAATCACTTTCAACATACGGTCTTGAAAAGTCAGGAATTGATCACCTAGCACTTAATTTTGAAAACATAATATTAGTAGACCGAACATTCATAGAAATAGACAATCTAGCAATAGTAGCCCACGGCGGATATAGAGGCGTTAAATCACGAAAAAGCCACAAAGAAGGAGACTCATTAAAATACGCAACACACAAGACACAATACAAAAAAGACCTTAAAAGCCTGTTCAAGAACATGAAAGATAAAACACAAACAATATTTCTAACACACGACGTACCATTCAATACTGAAATGGACCTTGTCAATTTAGAGACCTCGCCAATGAACGGAAAACACGTAGGCGATGATGTATATCGCGCATCAATCGAAAAATACAAACCGGCTATAAACATCTGCGGGCACATGCACGAGAACCAGGGCAAAGAAATAATAAAAGACACAATTGTCGCAAACTGCGGTTACGGTCACGACGGCGAATGTTGCATAGTCAATATGAAAGACAAAAAGACCTCAGTCAAGTTCTATAAGTTGTGAAAATTCAAGCCCCAACAATCTTATAAACAACATCATTATCTCTCACTCGTTCCTTAACCTTAAGCCCGATAAGAGTCCCTTTCTTTGCGCCACCAACACAAACATCATCAACAAAAATAGACTCCACGTCCTGCCTAAAATATGTAGTCTTGCCGACAATCATCAGCTTATCACTGACTTTAAGACCTGAATTGTTAAGAGCTACAACCGCAACCCCCGGTTTAAGATAATAATGCTTGACCACACCTACAGCTTTTCTTTTTTCTTTAGCCATATTGTCACTGTAATCATAATTGAATCCGTCCCGAGTAGGCGTTGCAAAATAAAAACCTGTCGAGAACCCGCGATTATATACGTCAGCCAATTCTTTCTTCCAAACCGAAACTTTATCTTTATCAAAATCCCCAGAAACACAGGCATCAATCGCCTCGCGATAACAACGAGATACAGTCTCAATATACTTCTCGTCACGAAGCCTACCCTCAATCTTAAAAGAATCAATACCTGCCTTAATCAATTCAGGCACATAATCAATCATGCACATATCTTTTGCACTCATAAGATACTTGCCGTCACAGACAATCTCATTTTTTTCATCATCAACAAGCGTCCATCCTTTCCTACACGGTTGCGCACATGTCCCGCAATTGGCCGACATGCCGTAAAGATAAGATGACAGATAACATCGCCCCGACACAGAGACACACATCGCCCCATGCACAAAAGTCTCAACCTCGACATCAACCTTTTTCTTAATCTCGGCAATGTATTTAAGATTCATCTCACGGGCAAGTATAACCCGTTCAGCGCCCAAACTCTTATAGAATTCAACAGTCTTCCAGTTAGAGATGTTAGCCTGCGTAGAGACATGAAAAGATACCTCGTTCTCTTTACAAATAGCAATAACCGCAAGATCCCAGGTAATGATAGCATCAACTTGCGCATCCTTAGCTTTTTTAATCACATCTTCAGCAACTTTAATGTCATGGTTATAGATTATCGCATTTACAGTCAAGTATGCCTTAAGCCCTGCTTTATGCACAGAAGAAACAATACTTTTAATGTTGCGTAAAGTTATGTCTTTATTCCTTGAGCGCATATTCAATTTGCCACAAGAAAAATAAACAGCATCCGCATATTTTGCGCAGGCCTTAAGCCCTGCAAGATTCTTGATAGGAACTAAAAGTTCTGGTTTGCGAATATTTTTAATAGACATAATTCATATTTCACGCATAACTTTAAGAAATTAAACATCTTTAAGACACATAATATGGAAACTATCACAGAAGGCAAGATAACCATAGAAATACCAAAAGGAAACATAAGAAAGAAAGACCCAGTCTTCTACAACCCGGAAATGAAACTAAACAGAGACATATCAATTCTTGCAGTAAAAATCTTCAAAGACATGGCAAAAAGAAAGATTACAGTAGCCGACGCCCTATCCTCCTCAGGAATAAGAACATTACGCATTGCAAAAGAGTGCGCAAACATAGAAAAGGTCATGATAAATGACATGAACCCGACAGCAATCGCACTTGCCAAAAAGACAGCCAAAGACAACGACATCAACAATGCAGAATTCTCAATTGAAGACGCAAACGTATTTCTCTCAAAAAACAAAAACCACCTTGATTACATAGACATTGACCCTTTCGGATCACCCATATACTTTCTTGACTCCTGTGCAAGAGCAGCATCAGGAAAATCACTAATTGGTGTAACTGCAACAGACACCGCACCACTGTCTGGCACATACCCAAAGACATGCATAAGACGATACGGCGCAGTGCCATTACGAGAAGATATCAAACACGAAATTGGACTCCGGATACTTATAGCAAGCATAGTGCGCGCATTCTCAAGACACAACAAATCATTTGTACCTTTAATCACATACTCAAAGATACATTATTTCAGAATTATGGGTATATCAACATCAAGCACAAGCCTGGCAGGAAAATCAGCAGAAACAGTAGGATATGCGCATTACTGCAAAAACTGTGGCAACAGAATGTTGTCAAAAGATATAGAAGATAAAACTTGCGCAATCTGCAACAAAGACTTAACAATAGCCGGACCTTTATGGACAGGTCCGATAAATTCACCCTTATTCATAAACAAAATGATAAAAGAAAACGACTTTGACGATAAAAAATTAACCGAATTCCTAGAGCTTCTTAAAAAAGAATCACACATAACACAGCCTTTCTACGACCTGCACCAGATTTGCAAGAAAAACCATCTTGAAATCCCAAAAAGAGAAAAACTGTTTGAAGAATTGAAAAATCAAGGTTACAAGGCAGAAAAAACACATCACGAACCGACTGGGTTCAAAAGTGATGTGGAATATGAAAAATTATTAGAAATCATTAAAAAAAGATTAAAAAAATAAAAACCTATTTCTTCCAAATCTTATCAATTGTCCCTTCATTAAGCCTTTTAATGATGTGTTTTATCTTATCATCTTCAACCTTACTGGAAAGAGCTTCAATATCTCTCTTGATAATATCAAAAATATCAGTCATAATAATCACAAACCTCAAGCAGCGTATTTACCATTATTTGTACTTTTGACTTTCTCAAAAATACTCTGGTTCAAATACTTTTTCTGCGCATGCATCTTAGCATAGCTAAAACTAGGATCATGAAAACGCATAATCTTTTCAAGCCTTTTAAGTTCCCTAAAGTTACCCGCTTCTCGAGCAATCCTGAGCATTGTCTTAATCTGAATTTCATCCATAATTATCAATCCGTTAAGTTACTCTTTTAAAGTAACTACAAGTATATAGTACTTCAGAGTTTATAAAGTTTTCGCGTTTTAACACACATTAGTGACAAAATACACAAATTAATCATAATTTATAACTTTTACAACACATAATGATTATTATGCTCAAAGAAAAAGTAAAAAACGCGCCAAAACAACCAGGAATCTATCTGATGAAAGATAAAGACAAAAACGTAATCTACATAGGTAAAGCCAAAAACATAAGAAACAGGATAAAATCATACTTTTCAGAGACACAAAAAGACCCAAAAACCGAAAAGATGACATCCTTAATCGCAGATATAGATTTTATCATCACAAATACAGAAAAGGAAGCGCTCATCCTTGAAGCAGAACTCGTAAGAAAAAACAGACCCAAATATAACATTGAACTTAAAGACGACAAGGCCTACCCATACATCACAATTACTACCTCAGACATTTACCCAAGAATAATCATATCACGCCGAAAACTATCAAAAGATGACATCCATTTCGGTCCATATACCAATTCAGTCATAAGCCAGATACATTTAATCCGTAACATATTCCGAATCAGAGACTGCAGACCAAAAACACTTCCGAAAAAGGTATGCTTAAGCTATCACATGAAACGGTGCATTGGTCCCTGTGAGAACCATACCTCACAAAAAGATTACCTAGCATCAATTGACCTTGCGATACGTTTCCTTAAAGGTGACACAAAAGATGTGATAAAAGATATTGAAAACAATATGAAGACCACCTCCAAAAACCATGACTTTGAATCTGCAGCCATATATAGAGATCAACTAACACAATTAAGACCTCTTTCAGATAAGCAGACAATAATTCTAAAAAATAATAACGACATAGACATAATCGGCCACCACACTGAAAAAGAAAAAATCGTCTTTAATATACTAATAATAAGAAACGGCACCTTAACCGCCAGCAGACACTACATCTTCAACAATATATCAACAGAAGAAGAAATGCTTGAAAGCTTCATCCAACAATACTATTTCAGGCACAATGAATCTATACCTAAAGAGATATTATTACCATACAAACTAAAAGAAAAAGAACTTATAGAAGAATGGTTATCCGACATAAAAGAACAAAAAGTAACAATACACACACCACAAAAAGGCGAAAAACTAAAACTGATAGAGATGTCAAACAAAAACGCAAAAGAAGCCTATATCAACAACATTGCACAAGACTTAGAGATAACAGCCAGAATAGAGACACTAAAAACAGAACTAAATCTAGAAACAACTCCAAAGATAATAGAAGGTTTTGACATATCAACAATAGGCGGCAACTATTCAGTCGGGTCCATGGTCCAGTTCAAAGACGGAAAACCAAACAAGAAAAACTACAGGCGCTTCAAGATTAAGACCATTGAAGGGATTGACGATTTCGCCATGATGCGCGAAGTAATAGAGCGCAGATACAAGCGCATAAAAGACGAAAACACGCCCATGCCAGACTTAATCCTTGTTGACGGTGGCAAAGGTCAGTTGAACATCACCCTTAAAGTCTTCAAAGAATTAGATATAAGAAACCAGCCAATAATATCACTTGCAAAGCGCGAGGAAGAGATCTACCTGCCGAACAGGTCAAACCCGATAGTCCTTGAAAAAGACTCAAAAGCGCTCCTTCTGTTAAGACACATAAGAGATGAATCCCACAGATTTGCAATTGGATACCATAAATTGTTGAGAAATAAAGATTTTGTGAAATGATTATAATTTAGTGTACCAACGCACAACCAACATACCTCACATTTTATATAAATTCCCCCTCAAATAACAAACAGTATTCGGTGTTATCTATGAACAGACTAAAAGTAAGCTTAGTATTCAGCTCGGACATAAGCGCATTATCCAACCTAGACAATGCAGTCAAAGATATACAAAAAGCAGTCTTAGACAAAAATAACTCATTCAATATATCCATAGACTCAATAAAAGAAAATGAACTATTCTTAAACATAGAATCAGACGGCTTCACACACATATTCGTACCCAGAATAAAAAACCTATTAATGCCAATCATGAAAGAAAACAAAGTTGGTATAAGAAATTACAGAATCATAAATTATATTATAGAACTAGAATTAGAAAAGAAACCCAAACACGAATTCACAATACCAATGGTCACAAAGTTTGAACTGAAAGGCAAAAAAGCCATACTTACCTTTGACGAAACTTTTGACACCACACAAATTGATACAGGCGTCATAGAACGAATAGTAACACTAGTTAAAGACAAGGTGACCGCACAATTCTATGAAGGCAAGGCAGAATACAATAAAATTCTTTGGGCTTCAAAAGAGATAAAACATCCTTACAAAGACGACCCGACAGACGAGATGGTAAAAAGACAATGGGTCATACAAGGGCCAGGCCAGGGACAATGGTTCCACACCCCAAATTCAACTTCATTATTTAAGGCAATGGAAAAAATAGCAGTTGAAAAAATACTTAAACCATTAGGATTCAAAGAAGTCATATCACCTAAAGTAGTACCTTTTGAAGTCTGGGAAAAGACAGGACACCTAAGCGGTTCTGAACCTGAAATGTATTTCGTGTCAATGCCAAAATCCCGAGACATAAAAGACTGGGAAGAAGTCATAGACTATTACAAGATTACAAAGAAAGCACCCATAGACAAAATAAAAAAGATGCTAAAAGACCCAGTTGGTGGTCTCTGTTATGCACAATGCCCAACAATGTACAACGCATTCCAAGGAAAGACAATAGCAAAAGAAAGTTTACCCGTACTCATATTCGACAGGTCAGGAGTCTCAAACCGAAATGAAGCTGGCGGAAGACACGGTATTGAACGTGTAAACGAATTCCACAGGATAGAACCAGTATTCATCGGAACTATTGAACAGGTTGAAGATATAAAAAAGAAACTAATGAACACATACAAAGACATATTTGAAAAAATACTTAAACTTGAATGGAGATATTCAGACGTTGTCCCATTCTACATGCAACAATCAGGCGGATTTGGCGCAGACAAACAAGACGATACAAACTGGAAAGGCACAATAGACTTTGAAGCATACCTACCTTACCGAGGCACAAGAACAAAATCAGAATGGCTTGAATTCCAAAACTTAAGTGTTGTAGGTGACAAATACACTAAAGCATTCAACATAAAAGGTCAAGGTGTCAGTCTTTGGAGCGGATGCACAGGTATAGGTCTTGAAAGATGGGTGGCAACATTCCTTGCCCAACACGGTCTTGACAAGAAAAACTGGCCAAAAGAATTCCTTGAATTCTTCGAAGAGATAGATGAAATTAAGTTTTTGTGATGATATATGAGTTTTACAATAGGTCTGGTTGGAAAACCCTCAGCAGGTAAATCCACATTTTTCAAAGCAGCAACACTGGCAGAAGTAGACATAGCTGCCTATCCATTCACCACAATAAAACCTAATATAGGCACAGGATACGTTAGAGTTCCTTGTGCAGACAAGTTCTTCAATACCCAGTGCAACCCACGTTTCGGTTTCTGTCTAGAACACACAAGATTTGTGCCAGTAGAAATCATAGACGTTGCAGGTCTTGTCCCAGGTGCGCATGAGGGTAAAGGTCTTGGTAACCAGTTCTTGAGTGACCTGAACCAGGCAGATGTATTAATCCATGTAGTTGACGCATCAGGATCGACAAACGAGAAAGGTGAACCGATAGGCACAGGAAACCATGACCCTGCAAAAGATGTCAGATTCCTTGAAAACGAGATGGACCTATGGTATGCATCAATCCTATGGAGCAACTGGAAAAAGCTAGCCAGAAGCTCAGGCATGACAAAGCAAAGCATTGAAGAACTGATTGCAGAACAATTATCAGCCATGAAAGTTACGGAGACTATCGCATTGAAAGCAGTTGAAGAAGCTGACTTAAAGAAACAGCATCCTGAAACATGGTCTGAAAACGACATAAAACGACTTTCAACACTTTTAAGAAAAAACACAAAACCAATATTAGTAGCCTTAAATAAGATAGATATACCGACCGCAAAAGATAACATTGATAGATTAAAGCAGGAATTTCATAACACCCTGTTTATACCTTGCTCAGCCGAATTAGAGCTGGCATTAAGAGAAGCTACCAAAAAAGAGATAATCTCATACATACCAGGCAACAAAGACTTCAAAATTCTAAAAAAAGACATATTATCTGAAAAACAGGTGCAAGGCCTTGAATTCATACAGAAGATGCTTGACGAGAACGGAACGACCGGAGTCCAGCATATACTTGACTCAGCAGTGTTTGATTTCCTTAAATACATTGCAGTTTTCCCAGGGGGTATGAACAACCTTTCAGACAGCAAAGGAAATGTACTTCCTGACTGTTTCTTAATGCCACCAAATTCAACAGCAAAAAAGTTCGCATTTGCAATACATACAGATTTCGGTAAACATTTCCTCTATGCTATGGACGTCAAAAAGAAAATCAGAATTTCAGGAGACCACAAACTTGAACATTGTGATGTTGTCGAGATAATAAATGCTGCGAAATAAAGACAAATATACATAAATTTATAAATATTCACAATATACTCCCATATATGAGTGAGCAATATATTCTTTTAGTTATGCCTTATGAGGCACATAAACCGTGTGAGATTAAAGGAGCCTTAGACTTTATATCAAATACAGGTACATTAGGACAAATAACAGACGGAACAATAATTGAAAATAATCTTGATCTGTATTTCCCCAATAAAAAAGAATACAAAACCACAAGAGATGCATTCTTAGAAATCATAAAAAATTTACCAGAAACACATAATAGCAGAAAAAATGATTATCATTTCTTCAAAGCAACAATTTTAGATATGGATATATTTAAAAAAAACCTTTCATCAATCCAGAACATGTATCCCAACATAGTATATAGATACATAGTAGATAATGGCCAATAAAATACAATTAATTCTATGTTTTAAACCCAAAAAAAACTGTGATATCCTAAAAAAATTTAGCCAAAGTTTTAATAATGAAAATGTTTAATTATATATAGTAAACTCAATCATAAAAGGATGACATTTTTGGTTAATTCTGTAATAAACGATAACATGAACCCTAAAGATATCTATCATATTTATGGTGTTAGCGAACGAAGAGTTTAACAGCTATAGTCGAAACCCACCAGTTAAAAATTGAAAAATTAGGCTTAACAGAGGATAATCTATATTTATATGTTTTAAAAAAAGACATATTATCTGAAAAGCAGGTACAAGACTTAAATATATACAAAATATCTTCAATAAAAACAATTCAACAGGAGTCCAGCAGATACTTGACTCAGCAGTGTTTGATTTCCTTAAATACATTGCAGTTTTCCTGCATTGCATGAACAACCTTTCAGACAACAAAGGAAATGTACTTCCTGACTATTTTTTAATGCCACCAAAATCAACAGCAAAAAAGTTCGCATTTGCAATACATACAGATTTCGGTAAACATTTCCTCTATGCTATGGACATCAAAAAGAAAATCAGAATTTCAGGAGACCACAAACTTGAACATTATGATATTGTCGAGATAATTAATGTTACAAAATAATTACCCAAAAGCTTTTTAAAGAATATATATCTTTAATGTTATATATTTTTAAGGAGATTTTAAATATGGGAATTGTAGGATACGAAAAAGGAAAAATAATATATGGCAAGACTGAAAATGAATCAGGAGACCCTAACAAGACACTCTGTCACGAATGCAACAATGAAGTCAAGATGGAAAGATCACAATCAAACAGATTTTGCCCGATATGCGGTGCTGTTTTCAAGAATTTAAGAATTGTAAATATAAAAGAGCACACTGATCAAAGTTAAAATAAAAATTTTAAAAAAAGAGAAAAAACCTCAATTAGTATCAGTTATAGAACTATCAAAATACTTACCTACACGATACCTATCTTTAAGTTCTGCAAGTTTACCTTTATTCCAATTGCTGACTATTGAAAAATAACCAGTGATTCTTGTTATCTGATCAACATCTCGACCCTGAACACTTTGAGCAACAATCGTATCAACTGAATTTTTCTTAAGAGCATCAAGTGTCACAAAGATAGTATTATCAAAATTATTGTTTTTGACAAACACTCCTTTTTCTCCATCTCTTGTTATTTCAAGGCTCCTATCCCTTGCAAGATTTTCCAACTGCGTCTCGATTTCATACATAATATAACACCTTTATATTTAATACGTTTTTACCCTTTATATACATTTATATAGTCTACACATCACTTTGAATAATATTTATCCTTATGCTTTTGATTAACATCTTTTTGCGACCCCGGCTTATTTGCGCGTGGCCTTCCGCTTTCTGCATCTTTCCTGAAAGTTATATCTAAATCCTTAAGAAAATCATTCATACCTTTTTCAAGTGTCTGTGGACTTTTAGCCCGCCCAGAAATGCCAGATTCACCAAGGAAAAGCACAGTCCTGTCTGAGACATAATCTAAAAGCAGTATATCATGATCAATTATCATGCATGTCTTTTTACCATTTTCAATAAACCTACGTATCATCTTTGAGAACTTGACCCTCTGTTCAACATCAAGATACGCAGACGGTTCATCAAGCAATACAAATCCAGATTCTTTAGAGAGAGCGACAGCGATTGCAACTCTTTGAAGCTCACCACCACTAAGTTTAGATACATTATTGTCAAGTATGCCATCAAGATCAAGCGGATGAAGTATCTCTTTATTGTATTCCGTAGTGCCGAAATATTTTGATACCGACGCCAATAGTTCAGCCACAGACCCAGTAAAATCAGAAACTAGGTATTGTGGTTTGTAAGAAATTGTGATTTTAGTATCAAGCTTACAGTTATCGGGTTTTATTTCACCAGACAGAATCTTTGCAAAAGTAGTCTTACCAAGCGCATTTGCTCCGAAAACACCTAATATCTCACCAGAGTATATAAATCCTGCCTTGATATCTGCTGTAAATTCACCCATCTTTTTAATAATGTCAGGATATTCAATCACCTTCACAGCACTCTTAAATACCTGACCATACCCACGAAGTGATATTGACTCATTACGAAACCTTATATTCTCTTCCCTTATGAATCCCTCAAGATACATGTTAATGCCACGACGTGTACTGTAAAGCTTAGATATGACACCATACACACCCGCATGACCATATACAATATGAACATTATCGGCCAAAAGGTCCAATGTTGCAAGATCGTGTTCCACAACCATGATAGCCTTACCTTCAGCTGCAAATTCCCTTATAGTCC
Source organism: Nanobdellati archaeon (assembly GCA_019429125.1). Lineage (GTDB taxonomy): Archaea > EX4484-52 > EX4484-52 > EX4484-52 > GLR71 > GLR71. The sequence continues at coordinate 13,237 of JAHYJO010000008.1, forward strand.
TTGCAACTGCAAGCCTCTGCTTTGCATCAAGAAATGATGACGGCTCATCAAAATAATATACATCCGCATCTTTAAGCATTGTCTGTGCGATTGCAAGCCTTTGCAGTTCACCACCGCTCAATTTATTTATATCCCTATCAAGAATTTTAATAAGATTAAGTTTTTCAATTATCTCATCAAACTTTCCACGTTCATCTTTCAGGAGATCTCGAACTTTACCTTTGACTATGTGAGGTATAGAATCCACCTGTTGCGGTTTATATACAGTCTTCATCTTTCCAGAAAAAAGATCAACAAGATAATTCTGAAGTTCAGTACCCCTAAACTTCTTGATGACATCAGTTTCAGATGGAGATATATCAAAATTACCCAAATTTGGTCTAATACTACCTGAAAGAATCTGAAGTGCTGTAGTTTTACCTATTCCATTTGCGCCCAAAAGACCAATTACTTCACCTTTCTTAAGCACAGGAAGGCCATATAAACGGAATGTATTCTTTCCAAACTGGTGGACCATATCTGTAAGTTCATGCGCAAGATTTATGACCGTAAGCGCCTTAAACTGACATTTTTTAGTACAGATACCGCAACCAATGCAGAGATCCTCATTTATGATTATTTTCTCTTCATCAGCAAGTATTGTCTCGTCCCCAGACCTGACGCCCGGACAGAATCTGATACAGGGTTTATCGCATTCGTTAAACCTGCATTTTTTTCGATCAATAACTGCAATCCTTGATGTCGGCATAATAATCACTCACTCATTTATATATGTACATTAAAATATCCTCGATAAGATTTTATAAGTTTTGGGTATTTTATAAGATTTTATACAGATATCATAATTAAAAATTCCACATTGAAACAGATTTATACTTAAACAATCAGGGACGTACTTGATTATTTCAAAGACTATATCAAAGTGCCAGATAAGATATGTACATACTAGCCTACAGGAATTACATAAAAAATTAACAAAAATTGCTCAAAATTGACTTCTGTCAAATAGGTTTTCAGAATGAAATAGAGATTAAACTGTCAAACTTAGGTTAAAAAAATAAAATTAATAATTATGCAGGTACCCTTTGGCCTTGTTGATTGCCAATATCTTTTATTACTATAATTTTGTTAAATTCCTCAAAAACCTCATTAGACACTTTTCCTAAAGGTCCAAAATATACCTCAACACCTGTTAATAAAGGTTTAATTGCATCTAGATTACCACAAACTACATTTAATAGAGCTTCAAAAAAAGTTTTATCAACTAAATTTTCATAACCTATATTTCTTATTGTTTCAATATTTAAAGGAACATCAATACCTGAAACAACAATCTCTGGATTTTTTATATATCTCTTATAGAAAATAATATTCGTCCCATATTATTTACATTACCAGAGTTTGCTTGAGCTAAAGCCATCTTCAATTCGTGGTGTATCCAACCAGTATAATCAAACACATTTTCTTTTTTATCAGAACTGATTATATTTCCATAAATCAGTTTTATATCAAACAGACCCCCATAAACTTCAAATCCTTTTTTTTCAATTCTATCGTAAACATCAGGAACTAAACCGTCTGCATATTTAATTAAACGACATAATGGATGAATAATTCCAGATAAATCACCACTCTCAACAGAATTTGAATCAACACCACGAAAAACATTACTCAATTCACGGTTAAACCAAGGACCATAATCTCTTGGTTTTAGAATTTCTTCTAAATCATTCCCATGACCCATTTTAAACCACCAATTACGAAATATTAATCATATAATTATATATATATCTCTAAAAATAACCACTCTTAAATCACACATAAATATACAAAACAAAAAGATATATAAACTTTAATCCCCATATACATATTTGTTTTCTTATGGGATGGAAAGGCGCACCAAAACATGTATGTAAAGAAAAGACAAAGGCAGGACTAGTCTTCTGTTGCCCGAATAAAAAAAACTGCCCTTCAAGAAATGATTGCTTGAAACAATACGGCATATCAGACGATGTATATCACAAGATAAAAGAATCTTTTGAATCAGAATTTGAAAAAGAAAAAGACTTAGATGTCTGTTACGGTTCACTTGTCTGGTGCTGCAAAAATACAAGACTATGCCCCCGACGAGATCGCGCACTACAAAAGATAGGTATGAATTTCAAAGAATACATGGCACTGAAAAAGAAAATGTCGCTAGAATTCGAAAAGATAGACAACAATTAACTCCACAATAATAATAATAATAATAATAATAATAATAATAATAAAAAAATAGGTCTTAAAGACCAGCTTCCGTTCTTAAAGACTCAGAGATGTCTATATTTTCCCAAATGAAATCATAGTCATCCCTGCCAAAATGACCATAATCTGCAGTCTTTTCATACACAGACCTCAAACGCTTAAGATGACTGATTATAGCTTTAAGCCTAAGATAAAAATATTTCTTGATAAGTTCCACAATCTCATCCTCTATAATTTTACCAGTACCTAATGTATTGACTAAAATATATACAGGCTGAGTAACACCAACTATATAGGTAATCTGCACTTCGCACTTATCAGACAATTCCGCTGCCACAATATTTTTTGATATGTAACGAGCAATGTAAGAACCCGACCTCTCAACTTGCGAATAATCTTTGCCTTAGAAATACCAACCAACCTGACCCCCTCACCACTATAAGTATCAATAATTTTTAGTTTAGAATTTAAAAAATATATAAATCAAAGATAAAAATATATAACACCAACAAGCTAAAGTATAAACTAATTACAATATTAAACTAATTACAACCAAAAGATGATACTTATGGCAGACATAAAAGCCCGAACAAGAGAACTAGCACTCTTAAACGCAAAAAAGTTTGAAGGAAAAGCCAACCCTAAAGCGCTCTTAGGCGCACTTCTTGCAGAATTCCCAGATTACAGAAAAAACATAAAAGGTCTTCAAGAGATAATAAACACAATCACAAACGAAATAAACAGCATGACAATCGCCGAACAAGAAAGGGCAATCTCAAAAGAACAGATAACCGACAGACCAAAAAAAGAGAAACGGACAGGTCTTCCCGAATTGAAAAATGCAGTCAAAGGACAAGTAGTCATGCGCATGGAACCCTCACCATCAGGACCATTACACATTGGTCACGCATTTCCATTAATCCTAAATTCAGAATACTGCCGTATGTACGACGGAAAGATGATATTACGGATTTCAGACACAAATGCAAACAATATCTACACTCCTGCATACAAGATGATTGAAGAAGATGCAAGATGGCTCACAAACAACAAGATAGACAGCGTCATAATCCAGTCAGATAGAATGGAACTGTACTACAGGACCATGAGAAAACTAATTGAAAAAAATCACGCCTATGTCTGCACCTGCAAACCTGAAGATTTCAAGAAATTAACAGATGCAAAGACTGTCTGCCCATGCAGAAACCAAACTACAGAAAAAAACATGAAAAGATGGCAATTGATGTTTAAAGGATACAAAGAAGGCGAAGCAGTAGTACGAATCAAGACAGACATCAAACACAAGAATCCCGCAGTCCGTGATTGGCCAGCCGCAAGGATAAATGACGAACCGCACCCAAGGACAAAAAATAAATACCGGGTATGGCCACTTATGAATTTTGCAGTCGCAGTTGATGACCACGACCTTGGGCTCACACACATAATAAAAGGAAAAGATCACATAACAAACACAGAACGCCAGATGTACATGTATGATTACCTTAACTGGAAACACCCCGAATTCATCCACATAGGCAGGATAAACTTCAAAGATTTTATAGTCAGCACATCACAGACAAGAAAAGCTATAGACGAAAAAATCTACGAAGGCTGGGATGATGTCAGGATACCTTTCATACGCGCACTTAAACGTCGAGGTTTCCAACCAGAAGCTATACAGAAAATCGTGATAGAAACAGGTCCCAGCAAGACCGACAAGACTGTTGAGATTACAGACTTCTTCAAGACAATTGAAAAATTCAATCGAGATATAATAGACTCTACCTCACACCGACTGTTCTTTGTAGAAAACCCAACAGAAATAATCCTCAAAGACGTAAACAAAACAATTGAAATAGAAAATCACCCTGACAACAAAACTCTTGGAACAAGAAAAATAGAAGTCAAAGAAATAATCGCAATCGCACAAGAGGACTACAACACCTTAAAAAAACGCCCAGTAAGATTACGAAAGCTTGCCGACGGAATCTTGGACAAAAACTTCAAGACACAAGACTTAAAAAATCAAAGACCACAAGTCATCCAATGGGTGCCTAACTCAAGCCCAAAAGCAACCATCCAAACCCCTAATGGAAATACAATGACAGGTCTTGTAGAAAAAGATGCACAGAAATTAAAAGAGGGAGACATCATCCAGTTTGAACGGGTAGGTTTCTGTCGCCTAGACAAAAAGAACCCATTAATATTTTGTTTCACACACAAATAAATACCAAACCCCCACCCAAAGCTTTTTAAACTTTTAGATATTAACTTTCTACATATTAATTACTTTGAGGCATGTTCTCAAAAAATAAAAATATACGAACGGTGTCATAATATGAAACTTCCGGAAGAGATTAAAAGATTTTGCCCATCCTGTAACGGCCACAATGTGCACAAGATAAAAAGGGTAAAGACAGCAGGTCGTGCAAAAGCTAGCCTGAAAAGACGAGATAGACACATCCGTGAAAAACTACACAAAGGATATGGTGGCAGTCCAAAACCGCTTCCTGCAAACAGTAATAGATATGGTGCAAAGACAAGCCAAAAAATCATGATAAAATTCACATGCACAAAATGCAACAAAGCACACCAGAGTACAGATCCAAAAAGATCAAAGAAATTCGAGATTACAAAATAAATGGTGAATATATATGGTAGGCACATTCATGAAAGTCAAATGTTCAAAATGCGGCAATGAGCAAAATATCTTCAGCAAAGCAGCAACTAACGTTAAATGCCTTGTCTGTGAAAGCATACTTGCAGAATCAACAGGTGGAAACGCAAAAATAAAAGCTGAAGTTATTGAAAAGCTTAAATAACTTTTTTCTTTTTTTTAATATTATAACAGACCATTATTTTAATTAATTTATGTGAATAACTATGCAAAAAGATAAAGACAAACCAAAGGTTGGAGAGATAGTAATAGCCGAAGTTATAAACATAAACCCAAACAGTGTCTACGTCCAACTTGACGAATATAACATGAACGGAATGATCCACGTTACAGAACTATCGACAAGCTGGGTCAAAGACATACGTAAAATAGCAAAAATAGGACAAAAGATGGTCCTAAAAGTCCTCCCTGCACGAGGAGACGGTAGAATCGCAAGCCTTTCTTTAAAAAGAGTAAAACCCTCACAAAAACGTGAAAAACTTGAATTCATTAAAAATGAAAAAAGAGCGACAAAAATTTTAGATTCAATAATAGAGACATTAGAACTAAAGGATAATAAAGACGATATAAAAAAGATAACAGATACACTTATTGAATATTATGAAAGTCTCTACAATGCATTTAGCACAATATCTTCAGAAGGCATAGATGAAGACATTATCGAAGACTTAAAAGAAAAATGGGCAAAAGAAATAGAAACAATTGCAAAAGAAAAGATAAAACCAAAAATATTGACTATCCGTGGAAATTTAACTATAAAAATCATAGATTCAAACGGTCTAAAAACATTAAAAAAGGCATTAGATATAAATAATCCAAACATAAAAATAAGTTATATCAGCGCTCCAAAATACATGATTGAGATTGAAGGCAAAAATTATGCAGACATGGAAAAAGAACTTACAAAAACAGTTGAAGACATCACAAACACAATAAAGACCAACAAAGGAACATGTCAATTTGCAAAGGTGTAAATTATTATGTCTATAATACGTCGATGTACATCCTGCAACAAATATACAATGAAAGAGAAATGTCCAGACTGTAGTTCAAAAACAATCAACCCAGAACCACCAAAATTTTCACCACAAGACAAATACGGTCGTTACAGACGACAGATGAAGCGCGAGATTGAAATGAAAAAAGGATAAGATTAAAATGAAAACGACTGAGATAACTATATTAAAAAAACCAGAACTAAATAACCCGATATTCATTGAAGGTTTACCTGGCGTGGGTTATATTGGTCGAAACGTGGCAGGCTATCTTATTGACACACTTGAAGCAGAAAAATTCGCAGAATTATATTCATTTCATTTCCCTCCAGTTGCAATGCTTGACTCAGATAAAAATGGAAAGATGAGCGCTTTAAAAAACGAATTTTACTTTTACAAAGCAAAAAACAAAAATGAAAAAGATATTATTATCCTTATAGGCGACGCACAAAGCATGGACCCTATAGGACATTACGAAATAACAAAAGAGATTATAGACTTCATAAAAGAATACAAACCGGAAATGGTAATAACAATTGGTGGTTTTGCGACAGGAAAACTTGATAATAAAACCAAGACAGTGTTTGGTGCAGCAGTAAAAGATGAAATAATAGCAACATTTGAAAAGAAGGGCATAAAATTCAAAGATACAAACATAGGTCAGATCATAGGTGCTTCAGGACTTTTAGTACTAGAAGCTGAAAAAAACAAAATAGACGCAATATGCCTTATGGGTGAAACATCAGGAATGCTTTTATCAGATCCAAAAGCGACAGAAAGTGTACTTGAATTCATAACTAAATATTTAAACTTAAAAATTGACATGTCAAAAATTGAAGAAAAAGTCAAAGAGACAGGCGATGTCATAAAGAAAATTGAATCATTACAGAAAAAAATGACATTACAGAATATGCCAAAACAAAGCACGAATGATGAACATTTAGGATACATAGGTTAATGGTGAAACAGATGGAACAATACTCAAGATTTGAAAAGGCACGAATCATAAGCGCACGAGCACTTCAGCTTTCAATGGGAGCACCAAGTCTTCTAAAGAAAGCACCGGGCAATCCTATTGAAGCTGCAAAAGAAGAATATGCAACAGGCATCATCCCAATAACTGTTGTAAGGCATTGATTTTTTATTCTTGCAATTTTTTTATTTTTATACCCTCACTTTCTAAATATATATACCACTCACAACAAATTATAACCAGATTACAATGATAATACACAATCTTCATGCAGAAAAAGTTCTTGACAGCCGTGGTAACTGGACTGTTCGCGCATATGTCAACGGCATCTCAGGCACAGCCCCAAGTGGTGCATCAACTGGCACTTATGAAGCCAAAGTAATACCTGCAGACAAAGCAGTTGCGATAATTAATACAAAACTTCAGCGCCTTGTAGGAGAGAGCTTCAACCAGATAGATGCAGACATACAGATAGAAACCCTTGACGGCACAGAAAACTTCGAGAAGATAGGTGGAAACACAGCAATAGCAGTATCCTTTGCAGTCTTCAATGCAATCCACAATTCAAAAAAGATTACAAAGGAAGTATTTCCTTATCCATTAGGAAATGTATTCGGAGGTGGCGCACATGGTGGCACAACCACATTCCAAGAATTCCTTTCCTTGCCGACCCAATCAAAATCAATTTATGAAGCATTAAACGCAAATGTAGAATTTCATCACAGATTACGGGATATTTTAAACAGAAAGACAAAAAATGTAGGGATAAACGATGAAGGTGCACTGACTGCAGACATAGATGATTTCAAAGCACTTGATATAATTACAGATATAGCAGAGGATTTAGGATGCAGAATAGGTCTTGATGTAGCTTCCTCAGAATTTTTCAGCAAAGAAAAATACAGATACAAATCACTCCAAAAAACATTGACTCCTGAGGACCAGCTTGATTTCATGACCGAAACAGCCAAAAAATACAAATTAGTATACTTAGAAGACCCTTTTGAAGAAAATGACTTTAAGAACACTCAAGAACTTACAAAAAAAATAGGAAACAATTGCCTAATATGCGGTGATGACCTTTTTGTCACAAATGAAAAAAGGCTCCAGAAAGGCATAACTTTAGGCGCTACAAACTCACTTATAATAAAACCAAATCAAGCAGGCACAATATCTCTTGCGCAAGACACAATAACACTTGCAAAAAAAAATGACTTCATCCCCGTTGTATCACACAGATCTGGCGAAACAGAAGATTCGACAATAAGCAGACTTGCTCTTTTCTGGGGTGCGCCCATAATCAAGGCCGGCGTAATAGATATGAGAATCTCAAAATTAAATGAACTGATACATCTCTGGAACAGCGCAGAAACACCAAAAATGGCAAAATTGAAACTAAACAGATAAAATACTAAAAACAACAAACCCCATAAACCTTTAAAAAGATTTCACCTCAAATACTCTTACAATTTCTTAGCATAATGCTTAAAGGAACTGATATAAAAAATATTAAGGTGTTTATAAATGACCGAAAATGCAAACGTGGCACTGGAACAGACAGGAGAAACAAAACTCCTACCAGCAAGTAATTACCTCTCTGCAGGTATTCATATAGGTATGAAACAAAGAGTCAAAGCTATGGAAAGATATATCTACAAGGTAAGATTTGATAAATTAGCTGTTTTCAATGTACAACTTATAGATGAACAGATACAAAATGTTGCAAACCTTCTATCTCAATACAAAGCTGAAGACATCTTAGTCGTATCACGAAAAAAGAATGGCCACAAACCAGTTGTTAAATTCGCGGAAGCCATAGGTGGTGCAAAAGTCATATATGGACGATTTTACCCAGGAACTATTACAAATCCAAATTACGAAAAATACATAGAACCAAAAATAGTTATTATTACAGACCCATTTTTAGACAAGCAGATTGTTAATGAAGCATTCAATTCAAACTTAACTATAATTGGTCTTTGTGATACCTTCAACAACCCAAAAAATCTTGACGTAATAATCTCAATGAACAATAAAGGTAAAAAAGCAATAGCACTTGTTTACTGGCTTCTTGCACGAGAGATACTCAAGAATAAAGGTGAAATAATAGGCGACGCAGAATTCAAATACACACTTGAAGACTTTGAAATGCCCGAATTTGAAGAAAGGGAAACTGAACAATAAATATAAATACACCCTTTTCTTTTTTTAATCTTTTTGTCTTATTTCTAATTATAATTTACATTAAATCAAACAATATCCATAATCAATACGTAACCTCCTAAAGTGGTAATTTCGCGCATAAAACACCCTTTTAAGGTCACAATAAATTATATATATGTCAGAATACAATATATATATATGGAATATTCAGACAACAAGATACAAGATGAATTTGTAAATCAATTTAAAGATTTTGGTTTTACACGTTATGAATCAAAAGCATATATCACACTGATAAGTCAAGGTATCCTCTCAGCCCCTGAGATTGCAAAAAAAAGCGGATTACCAAAAAGCAAGATATATGACACTCTAAAAATCTTATTAGACAAAAGAATGATTGAACAATACCCCGGTGCACCACGGAAATTCAAAGCAAGAAACCCCTCATTTGTAATTGATGAAATTGTAAATAAGGAAAAGACGCATCTACAGGAAATACAATCCACTGCTAAAAACTTAAAAACCAGATTTGACACCATGATAAGCAACACAGAAAAAACATATATTTCAAACGAATCAATCCTCTGGACTGTAAACGGTCGTCGTGGATTTCATGAAAAATTTGCAGAGATGGGAAGAAGAGCCACAAAAGAAGTAAAAGTAATAACACCTTATTTCTCAAGAAATGCAATATTAGAAAAATCAATAAATTTTGCAAGATCAAGAAATGTGGCATTTACAGGAATAACCTCAGTCAATGAAGACAACAAAGACAGAGTTAAATATTATATGGAATATTTTAACAACATATACAGATTCTCTGGAGAGATACCACTAACATTAATCATTATTGATGATACTGAATGTATGTACAGGATGAATTACCTGACAAATGGTCAATTAAATTATGTAGGTGTCCATTCTACCAACAAAGGACTCATAAAAGCATTCACACAATATTGGGACGGACTAATGAAAGATTCAACCAATATTGATTCTTTTTAAATTATCAAAATCACACTCGAAAAATACAGGCCCATACACAAATATTTATTAATTACTTCTAAAGAATTACATAAAACCCATAAAAAGTATATATACTAATCACAACAAAATAAAAAATAAAATAAGATTCTTTATTAAAACAGGTGAGATTATGGGATTCCTCAATAAAATAAAAACTTCAATTGGATTAAAAGCCGAAGAACACAAAAATCAAGCAACAGACAATACAAATAGTTATTTGCAAGATTCACAGATAATAAAAAATCTAGATAAAATAGATATACAACCTACAGACATGCAACCAACTATAGACAATAACGACGATATGATTACAGATCCAACATCAATAAACCAAACAAATGACATAGCAACCCAAAACAGACCAAAATCAGTATTACAAGATACTAACATAACTTTAGATTTAAATGAAAATAAATCAACGCCAATCGCGCCAATCATTACACCAAGTACATCATGCGCGGATATAAATAAAGAAAAAGACATAATGACTGCAACACAAAAAACAGATCCATCAATTTATAATCCTGCTGAAAAACTGAAAAACATAAAAGAAGAAAAAGAACGTATATCAGACCAGCTTGAAAAACTTACTTTAGAAATTGACAAAATAATTAAAAATCTTGAAAACGAATTTAAAGGCGACAAAAAAACAGATGAAAAATATATTAACAAAAATAATACAAAACATATTGAAGAGACCCCTATTAAAAAAATTGAGTACACAAAAAAAATTGAAATAGAAACACAAAAAAAAGAATCAAAAGATACAAAAGAAGAACAAAAAATAAAAGATGAAAAAGAAACTGCAAAAGCAAAAGATAATATAGAATTAAAAAATAAAGAAGAGACAAAGGTTAAAGATTGCAGGAACGAAACAGATGTAACAGAAAAGGATCTTAAAGAACTCGAAGAATTCCTTTCTAAAGAAAAAATTAATGAAATCCAAAATAAATAAGAATCCAAAGTACTTAAACAGTACCCTTATAGGGAAAAGAGAACATAAATTATTAATTATAATAATAGACAAAAAATAAGAACAATAATTAAAAATACACCAATATACCCATAATAAGTATAAAGATATAAACTTTACTAATAACTATACTATATTGATTTCTATGGATACCAAAATACTTGAAAATATGATTGATGAAAGAAATAAAGGTAAAACGCTTTCTGAACTTTCAAAAAAATATGAAATCCCTAGATCAGAAATAAAGAAAAAACTACAAAAAAAGATGGGCGACAAAATATACACATTAGACATAGATTACAATACAGACAATGGTGAAAAGATACAAAAAATGTTACACGACCGAATCTTAGAAATATTAGAAGAATACCATCCCGACGCAGAAATACCATCTACTGCACAAAAATTTGTAAAAATCCATGATGATAATATTGATTGCTGTATAGGTCTTGATATAAAAGCCACATACTATGACACAGTTGTCCAATCTGCATGGAAATACAAAAAATACCATGAGAAAGTAGGTCAGCTATACATCATCCTAATTTCAAGAAGACTCACAAAAGAAAAATTTGAGACATTAATAAAAGATAAACCAGATAATGTAACAATAATACCCTACACAGATCTTGATGCAATTGAAAATATCAGAAAAAAACTGATGACAAAAAAATAAAATAACATTTTTCTTTTTCTATCCTTTTAGAATCATATCTGTTTCCAAATCATCTCAAAGACAGATGTTGCAAACTCTTTACTAAAATGATTGCTAACCGTCCAAAAACCAGTCTGTTGGCTCTCATGGATATTTGAATCATCAGTCAAGCCCAAAATAAGTTCACTTTCATCAGAAATAAGCATCTTGCCAATAAGAACATTACCTTTTAAATTATTAAGATCTTTTATTTCAACAATTTTTTTCAATGATTCTATTTCTTTGATATTATTTTCTGAAAAGGGCGCAATAATTCGTACCTTTATCCCTCTGCTCTTTGCTTTTGAGATCACTGATGAATTGTTTTTCCATAATTTACAAACACCATCTTCAGTTGTAATTATTGACAGACTTGATTTTGAGTTCTTTATAATATTATTAAATTGCATCATTATTGAATGACTTCCCTTAAACGAACCTGAAAGGTCAGAAGGATCAATAACAGACACACCATTAGTATAAAGTTTACTTAGCTCAGAAAGGGAGTCACTTTCAGAAAACTGCTCTACCCGCTTTAAATTTGAGGTAAATACATCCTCAATTATGTGCTTTGTTTTATCTATTGCAACAGACGGCTCAATAGCAACATACTTTATTGGTTTTGAATGCTGAACCACTGCAAAACCTTTCTCAGAAAGACTTTCTAAAACATCATAAGCTCTTGATCGTGGAACAGATGCAAGTTCTGCAAGTTCGCCAGCAGTACCTATACTTTTTGCAAGTAATGCAACATATATCTTTCTCTCATAAAGATTGAGTCCTATTGTCTTTAAAGCATCTGTTGTATTTTGACTTATCATAATATTCACCGATAGTATTTTATGTAAAGAGTTATAACAGAAGTAATCTTTATAAATAGGTATGGCGGTTGTCACCTATAAGGAGTCAACAACATACACTAAACCGCATATACAATATAATATAAATAAAATGTAAAAAAAATAAAAAAATAGAAACAAAAAATTCTTATTTTTTCTTTAAAGATGAATAAGCTTCAAATATTTCTAAAGGCATAGCAAAAACAATAGTATTGCTCTGATCAGACGATATATCATTCAAAGTCTGAAGTGTTCTTAAATGAAGCGCACCTTTTGCAGAAGACAATGTTTTTGCAGCTTTGGCAAGGTTTACAGAAGCTATTGTTTCACCTTCAGCTTTTATTATTACAGCCCGCTTTTCCCTTTCAGCTTCAGCTTCCTTTGCCATCATCCTTTTCATCTCATTTGGAAGCAATATATCTTTAAGCTCAACGCTGTTTACCTTTATACCCCATGGGTCAGATGCCTTGTCAACAATCTCTTTTATTCTAGAAGACACAGCTTCCCTATTTGAAAGAAGCTTGTCAAGACTTGTTTCACCAACAATATCACGCATAGTAGTCTGCGCAACCTGGCTCATTGCATAGCTGAAATTCTCAACTTCAATTATCGCGCACTTAGCATCAATTATCTTATAATAAAGGACAGCATTGACATTTACAGACACATTTTCTCGTGTCATCGCATCTTGGCTTGGCACATCAACAGCTTTGACACGCATATCGACTTTTTGCATAGTGTCGATTACAGGTATTATATACCTCAATCCAGGTTTAACAATACCCCCATACTTCCCAAGTCTGAAACGCACACCGCGCTCATATTCATTCATAACCCTAAGTCCAGTCAAAAGAAAGACCAGAACAGGGATCAATATAAACCATTCCATAACATCACCCATATTTCTTATTAATTTTAATTAATCTTATTTTCAGATTATCCAGATTAATTTGATATATATTTTAATTTATAAATATTTATACTTATAGATTTTTTAAAAAAACAAGGTAATCCAGTTAAGCTCTATTTCTCAATCCTTAACAGGATACTATTATTAACATTGATTACACTTTCAGAAAATATCGAATAATTCATCAAAAACAACAGGCACTATCCAAAAAGTGAGTGATTTTGAATATTTTTTAAATATTGTTTGTTTATAAACTCCTGCAGAGATCCATTTAATATACACATTTCACGTCGAATTACAAAAGAAATAAAAGTATTTAATTTAACTACATTCTGTTTGAAATCACTCGAAAAATGAACAGTGCCTAGAAAACTATATAAACTCAGATATACAAAGTAACTAAGTCCTAATTAACTTAACTATAGTTCTTTACTATAAAACCCCATTAGGACAAATACCCTGGATTAGGTGGTGGGATGCGAAAGCTTCCACCCAACCACATTTCTTATAAATTTTTAATTAATTATTAGCCCTATTAATCATAAAGACATTTCAAAACAAGATTTTATTTTATCTAACCTTACCTTTTTCAGTTACATTTAAAAGAACATCTTTTAGACCCTCTTCAAAACTAGTAAGTATAGGAGACAAAAACTCCAGCACTCGCATCTCTAAATCATCATCAACCCTTTCAAAGAAAGTACGATTTTCACATAATGTCATATCCACAAATTTACCTTCAACATATTCTTCTTCAGGAAGCCTATACATAACTGCTACAGTCTGACCACCAACAACTTGTGCCCTCATAACTCCCTGATGCATTTTCCCAGTCCGAATTGATTCAATAGGTTTAGTATCAACAAATTCTTGAAGAATACACGACCCATCTCTACAAATGGATATACATCTCGTCCATTCTGATTTACCCATGGCTATTTAAACGCACAATTAACTAAATCCTTTTTTGAAAAATTAAAACCTGATTCATTTGCAAGTTTAATTGTGTCTCGTACAGATTCAAGTTGTGGATAAATACTTATTTCAGATTCTATAATTATATCCAAACCCTCTTAATCCAAAAAAGCGACATCAGTCCCATAATGAGTACACATAGATTTTTTAACTGCAATAACACCAACATCATTTTTGGGTAAAACATCCACAAATTGATTAATGTCCTTATAAGAACTTAAACCCATTCCGACATATATCTCATTTAAAAAAATATCATCTAAATCTATATCAGTAAATAAATTTTTCATCAAAAGTCGAGGTGTCCATTTTGGAACAGTAACTCCTAATGATGCCGAAATTGTTCGAGAATTAATAATTTCATAAGAATCATTATTACCCCTATTATTTTTAGATTTTAACATATTTGGATGAAAATAAGTATTCTCCTCCCCAATTCACAAAAAGTCCAATTCTATCAGTAGGGATTATCTTCAAATCATATATCATCCTCTCAAAATTAAACTCCTGAAAATATAAATTACCTTCACTAAATACCAAAGCCGTACCAATATGAAAATCATCAGCCATCCCATTTTGTCTTGCTGATTTTTTCAAATATGTTACTTCATTCATCACTTCAGTAGAATTACCAGTCTTTTCAAATTCTTCAATCTTTTTTTGCAGATTTTTACCACATTCAACTCGTTCAGAAATCCAATAGAGATACGAAAAAACATCAGGTAGAGCATGATAAAAATATTCTAAAGACCTAGGCAATATATGATTGTTAGGTAATTTGAAATCAATAGAATATATTATTTTGTCACCATTTTGACGCATATTCTTCAAAATATCCATATACTTATAAATTCGCACAAATCTAGGAGAGTAATTTGCACGCTCACTAAAACTTACCCCATCAGTAAGACCATAGATCTCAAGAATCTTAAACTTGCCTTCTTTTGTTTCAACAAGATCAATCCCATAATAATTTTTAAAAACTATATATTTATCATTAAAAGGTGAAGATTTATAAATTTTAAAGTCTGAAACAACAATATGGTAACCATAAATATATTTAAAGACAATTTTGATTCAATATGCAAAGACCAAATATGGAAAGCTTTAACAGATGAAGCAGACCTCGCAAAACAGAACCAAGATAAAAAAGAAAACACACACAAAAAAGAACCAAATAGATATCGCGATGAACATCTTATTCGAAAAAATGTTGATACATACATATATATTACATACATATTAAAAAATATCGAAACAAAAGAACAAATTAAAGAAATAGCATCTAATCTAAATTATGCAACAGACAAAACATTAGCAGAATTTAAAGAAACAGAATTCTATGATGAATTTAGTAAAATATATGGACTAAATACTGCAATAAATACCATATACGCAAACACAAAAGTAATAAGCGAATATTATGACACATTCACAAATGATTTAGGACTCTCATTCTTTGAAGGTTGGAAAGACAACCCCGATTCACTCTACAGAAAATATCTAGCAGAAACTTCAGAAACAAACCTCATATTCATAATAGATGCAAAAAATGGAGAAATAACGATATCTAACTCAACAGAAAACACATATGTAAACTGGCGAGGAAATGTATATATTGATAAAAAACCAGAACTTTAAAATCCAAAAATATAAACCAATCACAATAGTAAAATATATAAAGACTTATTCTGAATTATATGACGTATAAGAAAAAAAATGATAATATTTTTCTTTAAAAAGACAATATAAAATATATATATATTGCACACAGAACATATTAATCAAGTAGTAAAATTGTATAATCATCGGTGATATAATGGATATGATGCCAGAACACATGGGTTACGACAGGACTATTGTTGTATTTTCTCCTGACGGAAGACTTTTTCAGGTAGAATACGCAAGAGAAGCAGTAAACAAAGGTGCAACAGCATTTGGTTTAATATTTAAGGATGGAATTATTCTTTGTGCACAAAAAAAGATTTCAAAACTTGTCAAATTCGCAGACAAAATATTCCAGATTGATGACCACATAGGTCTTGTAGCGACAGGAATAGTTGCCGATGCAAGAGTTATGGTTGACGCATCAAGAGTAAAAGCGCAACAACACAGAATGGTCTATGATACGAGCATCTCAACTGCAAGCGTTGCAAAATACCTTGCAGACAGACAGCAGCTTTATACACAACACGCAGGCGTAAGGCCTTATGGCGTTTCAATGCTGATAGGTGGAATAAATGATGAATCTGCACTTTACGAAACAGATCCAAGTGGAATATTGATGGAATGCCTTGCTAAAGCAGTAGGACAGAAAGCCGATAAGATAAACAAATTCTTCGAAGAAAAATACGAAGAAAACATGGATGAAAAACAAGCAGTCCAATTTGCAATTGAAGCTCTTAAAAAACAAGGAAAAATTGAGCTTGAAGGCATAAACCTTGTCGTCATAAAAAAAGGAAAATACATAAAATATGACAAGGATCTATTGAAAAAACAAGGTATAAAATTATGAGTGTAGATCACATCATCGCAAAGATATCATTTCATGGTAAAGATTTCGAAATAATTGTAGATTCTAAAAAGATAGATGCTTACAAAAACGGAAAAATAACAGACATAAATGATATTCTTATTGTTGATGACATCTTCAGAAACTTGAGAAAAGTGAAAAGCCTAGACAAAGGCGTTCTTTTCAAAAACAACAACACAATCTTACGTATAGAAGATTCCGAACTCAACACAGTTTTCAAAACAACAGACCATCAAATTATTGCAAAAAAGATAATTGACGATGGCGAGATACAATACACGACAGAACAAAGAAAAGAATTCCTTGAACGCAAACAAAGAGCAGTGATAAACCTTATAGTTAGCCAGAGTATAGATCCAAGGACAAATACACCACACACATCAGCACGTATTGAATCTGCGATGAAACAGGCAAAAATATCAGTAGATATGCATAAATCTGCTGAATCCCAAGTACAAGACATAATAAAAAATATAACATCAATACTTCCTATAAAACTGGAATTTAAAGAAATTGAAATAAACGCGCCCATAAAATATGCAGGACTACTAAAAAAGATAATGCAAGATTTCGGACAAATACAAAAAGAGAACTGGGTAGGTCCAAATTACATTGCCATAATTTCAATGGGTGGAGGACTTGTTGATGCGTTTTTAGGTAAAGTAAACGGCTTGACTCATGGAGATACAATGTGCAAAATATTAAGTTAAGTACAAAAAATCAAATAATAATTACAAAAACAATCAGATTATAATTAGAGGTGAAATAAATGACTTCAATAAAAATCATTCCGAAAAAAGAAGATACAACAATAAAAAATACTAACGAAAAAAAAGAGAATAAGACTGAAAACAAAGACATAGAACAGTCAAACAAGATAGTATTACCTGGAGATATACTTGTAGAAAGCATTGATTTTCTTACAGGATATGGAACATATAGAGACGGAAAAACTATATATTCAAAAATTCTAGGAATTCTAAGAAAAAAAGAACATGTCATAAGCATAATACCTCTTTCAGGCCCATACAGTCCAAAACCAAACGACTTCATAATAGGAGAAGTAGCATATGTAGGTTACTCAAACTGGAAAGTTAATTTTGGTCACCCTAACGATGCAACATTACCTATGTCAGGAGTACCTGAATTTATTGAAAATGGTGCAGACCTCTCAAAATATTACAAACGAGGAGACCTACTTTTCGCACCCATTGATTCAGTGACTAAAAATATGATAATACAGATTACGATGAAAGATAAAAGAGCACGGAAACTTTTTGGTGGAAAAATAATAAGCATATCATCCTCAAAAGTACCAAGAGTCATAGGAAAAGATGGCACTATGATAGCTCAGATAAAAAACAAAACTGGATGTGTAATAAATGTCAGTCAAAATGGTAGAATCTGGATTAAGGGCGATAACGAACCACTTGCTACAAAAACTATAAAGATGGTTGAAAAACTTTCACACAAAAAAGGATTGACAGAAATCATATCTAAATATCTTGATGAAGAGCTTAAGCAAATGGGAATAAAAACTCAAAAATCTGAAGATACGGAGAAACAATAAAGGTGATAATTATGGCTTCAAATATACCAGAAAAATACAAGACATTGATTAAAAACAACAAAAGAATAGACGGAAGAACGCTTGATGAATTACGACCTGTAAAAATAAAAGTTGGAGTAATACCTTCTGCAGACGGATCCGCATACATAGAGATTGGAAACACAAAAGTTCTTGCCGCAGTCCATGGACCAAAAGAAATGTTCCCAAGACACATGATTAACGAAGACAGAGCAGTCTTAAATGTAAGATACGCCATGCTTCCGTTCTCAACATCAGAAAGAGTACGTCCAGGTCCAAGCAGAAGAAGTAATGAAATTTCAAAAGTTACAAGACATGCCCTTGAATCAGTGATATTCTTAGAAGAATATCCAGGAATGGGAATTGACTTGACACTTGATATCATACAGGCAGATGCAGGAACAAGAGCAACCGCAATAACAGCAGCCTCAGTAGCACTTGCACACGCAGGAATTCCTATGAAAGGTCTTGTAGCTGCAACAGCTATCGGTAAGATAAACGACAGACTCGCAGTTGACTTAAATGGTCCTGAAGACAATTTTGGCCAGACAGACATGCCTATCGCAATGATATCTACAAACAAAAACATAACATTATTACAGATGGATGGAGACTTCTCAAAAGAAGAATTCAAAACAGCTTTATCAATGGCAAAAAAAGCGATAGAACCATTATTTGAAGCACAGAGAGCTGCGCTTCAAAAATACTACAAATAGAATAGGAGATGATTTATATGACACTATTATATCAGAACATGCAATATATCAGAAATAACATCGCAAAGAATAGAGAAGACGGAAGAACCAGCGAACAATTCAGAGATATAACAATTGAAACAGGTATTATCGGACGAGCTGAAGGTTCAGCACGTGTAAAAATTGGTGATACAGAAATTATAGCAGGAGTAAAGATGGAAATTGGTACCCCATTCCCAGACAGTCCTGGTGAAGGCATCATAATGGTCAATTCAGAATTTTCAGCACTTGCAAGTCCTGATTTTGAAAATGGGCCACCAAGAGAAGATTCAATTGAATTATCACGTGTTGTTGACAGAGGTATAAGAGAATCCAAAACAGTTGACGTAGAGAAACTATGCATAGAAAAAGGCTCAAAAGTATGGATGGTCTTTGTAGACATAACAATTGTAAACCATGACGGAAATCTTATAGACGCAGCAGGCATTGGAGCAATCACTGCACTTTTGACTGCACAGATTCCAACAATAAACGAAGATGGAACATTAAACAGAGAAGAATTTGTAGGAAGTCTACCTATTAAAGAGATACCTGTCCCAATCACATCAGGTCTTATAAACAATACGATAATAACCGATATGACTAAAGATGAAACTGAATGTTCAGATGCAATATTTACTGTTACAACAATCGAAAATGAAAACTACTGTGCAATGCAGAAAGCAGGACCTTCTGAAATGACAGAAAAACAGATGCTAGACATAGCAAACATAGCACAGAAAGAAAGCAAAAAAATAAGATCTGCAATAAAAGCTACAGTAAAGAAACACAAAATATAATAAACATTTAAAAAGCTTTGTTTTAAACAATAGAGAGAAGATGATAGCATATGGCAACAAAAAAAGTCAAATCTGCAGGCCGATTCGGCATAAGATACGGTAAGAAGATTAGAGATAAGACTGCAGCAGTTGAATCAAAATCAAGAGCAGTTCACAAATGTCCGTATTGCTTGAAAAAAGGATTAAAAAGACAAGCAGCAGGCATATGGGAATGCAGAATTTGCAACAAAAAAATTGCAGGCGGTGCATACAGTCCAAGAACTTCAGCAATGAAAATTATTGAGAATGCATTAGCAAAAATATCAAAACAATAAATCATAAGGTGAAATTATATGTATATCTGCTTAAATTGTAAAAAAGCATCAAAAATAAAAGATATGACTACAACAGCCATATGTAAATATTGTTCAGGTAGAGTTTTTATGAAAAAAAGATCAAAAACATTGAGAACACAAAATACAGATTAAAGTTATTGATATGACACAAAAAGCAATATTGCTACTTGAAAATCCTAAGATGGAAACAATAGTTTCTACTTTAGGTGATATCACTAATTTTAACACAGAAAGAATGACAATTGAAACGACAAACACAAATAAAACACTCACAGTCAATATAGACGCAAAAGATTCAATTGCATTAAGAGCAGGATTAAACAGTTTTATGAACTTATACAACCTTTCAGACAATATAATAAAAGGTATTTTAAATGACAGAAGAAAGTAACAAAATAATGGAAACGCAGATGCTCCAACAGCAGATGCAAAACATTATGATACAGAAAGAAAACACAAGACTCCAACTTCTAGATATTGAAAATGCAATCAAAGAAGTAAAAGATGCAAAAGGTGACGTATATAAAACCTCAGGGATTATTTTCATAAAATCAGAAAAAAACATAATTCTTAAAGATCTTGAAGAAAAAAAGAACGACCTTAAAATAAGAATGAAATCTCTAGATAAAAGAGAAGAGATATTCAAAAAACAGATTATGGGACTACAAAAAGAAGAATAAAAATAAGACCTAATCTATTTCTTAAAAACAATATAGCAATAAGTTTATAATACTAATTATCTAATTTTAGATATGATTGAAAATATAATTGGCTCAAAAAGTAAAATTGCTGTACTGAAAGCACTTTTCATTTACGGAAAAGAAAAGGGCACAACAATCCGAAAACTTGCAATAACTTCAGACACACCATATTCAGTAGCTTACAGAGATATAGAACATTTCTTAGAAGAAGATTTCATAAAAATTAAAAAAAATGGTACAAACAAAATTATATCGTTCAATATAAACCATAAACTTTATCCAAAAATACAGACACTCCTAGAATCAGAGGTCGATGATGAGACAGAAAATAAACCAAAAAAAATGTTCAAACACAAAAAAGGCCTTATAATAGTCCATCACAATGCAGATCCCGATGCAATAGGAAGTGCAATTGCACTTGCTAGAGGTTTCAATCAAAGTAATCTTAAATGTGAAATATTTGCCCCAGGCGGATTAAGTTCACAAAGCAAAAGACTGCTTGAAAAATACCCATACCCAATATCTGAAAAAATCACAGAATACCCTCCTTTAGTATTCATACTTGACACATCATCCCCTGAACAGATAAGTGGTGCAAAAATACCAAAAGAATGTAAGACTATCATTATAGACCATCACAGAACCGGAAAACTGGCAGACATAGCAGATATGAAAATAATAGATTCCACTGCACACTCAACAGCAGTACTTGTGTATGACATGTTGACATCTGCAGGTATTCAAATCACAGCAGAAATTGCATTTTTCCTTATGGCAGCGATTGTTGCGGATACTGGTTATTTTAAGCTTATAGACAAAAGAGACATAAACATAATCCATAAACTAATAGACCTCGTAGATTTAAATGATGTTTTTGCTGGACTTTCCACACATATAGAATATGATGAAAAGGTAGCACGGCTCACTGGACTGCAAAAAATGGAAGCATATACAATAAAAAACAAAATAATTGTATTTTCAGAAGTAAATTCATTTGAATCCAAAGTCGCACAACACATAATGACCTCTTTTGCAGATATTGCAATTGTTGAAAATATAGGTAAAAACAGTATACGAATTAGCGCAAGAGCACGAAAATACTTAAATGATTATATAGACCTTTCTCTTATCTTTAAAGGTATTGGAAAAGACATAAAAGGCAATGGTGGAGGTCACAAGACCGCCGCATCAGCAAACGGTTCCGATATAAATAATCGAGAGGTAGTAAAAGAAAAGATAAAGACCTACCTTGAATCCGCATTAAATGGCCGCGTAAAACCACTTACACAAAATTAGATATAAATTCAATACAAAAAACAAAATATTTTTATAACTATCACTGCATATATATCTATATTGAAAATCTATGAGGTGTTTAATATGGAACTGGATAATATAGTTACAGCGTTAACAGAAATTAAAGATGACAAAAGAGTACCAAGAAATGTCAGATCATCACTCCAAGAGACTATTGGAGAACTCACATGTGAAAATGAGAACATTTCAATAAAACTAAATACAGCAATATCAATATTAGATGATATTAACAATGACACAAACATACAACCCTTCACAAGAACACAAATATGGAATATTGTGAGTATGTTGGAATCCTTCCAAAGTGACATGGATTCTTGATTAAAGCTAAAAGCTTTTAAATATTAAGAGACTAAATCATATTATAATAATTTAGTACAATTTCATATAATGATAAAGAGGAGAAGTCTTATGGGATTTTTAAGTAAAATGATTAGTGAACCTGAAAACAATGATATAAGTGAAACAAATTATCTTGAAATTGATGAGATGGATTCATCACATCATGGAAAATTTATGATTCGTGTAGAAACACTTTCTGAATTTTCGGACACAAGCATAATTCAGGAATATGTACGTAACGGAGATATTGTCTGGGTAAGAATTAGACCCTTAAAAGACAAAGATATAACAGAACTAAAAAGATCTGTTGACAGACTACGAAAAACTTGTATAGCAATAAATGGCGATGTTGCGGGTATTGATGAAGATTATCTTGTCTTGACACCACCTGGAGTAAATATACACCGAAGATAAATAAATTACTTTTTTTCTTCTTATTTTTTTATTAAAATCAATAATATCAACTAATTTCTACACACACCAAATAATCTCAAAACAAACATCTTCCAGATTAATAATCACACAGCAAACACACTAAAATAAAAGTCAACCATACCACCCGTAACATACTGCACAGCTATAGCCAGAAGAATAAGCCCCATCATACGAGTTATGACTTTAGTGCCCGTTGTCCCAAAAAACGAAAATATCTTCTCAGAACTCCTAAATATGAAATAGGAAAGCATAAACGCTATTATAACAGACAGAATTACATAAATTTTATGTTCACCCGTTACAGCAGAAGAATAAAGAAGAATACCAGTAATTATTGCCCCTGGTCCAGTCATAAGTGGTATAGCAAGAGGCGTTATTGCCAAATCTTCCATTGTTTCCCATTCAGATTCTTCTTCAGGTGTATGTTTGGTCTTCTGTTTCTGTCCAAAAATCATATGCAATGAAATTATACCCAACAAAATACCACCTGCAATCTTAAACGAATACAACTCTATATTTAAAAATGAGAATATAGCATTTCCAAAAACAGTAAAGATAAGAAGTGATGATGTAGCAACAATTATAGCCCTGTGTATTATGCGAACCCTTGCAACTTTAGGATAATCATCCAATAACGAACGTATTATGCTGACAGTACCTATAGGATTAATTATTACAAAAAGAGTAAATATAGAATAAAAAAGAAAATTTAGATCCATAACAACCACATAACAATAAGATACAATACATTATTTGGTATTATATATATAAATATCAGTAATTTGGGTCTTTCAAAAAAGTGAGTGATTTTGAATATTTTTTAAATATTGTTTGTTTATAAACTCATGCAGAGATCCCTTTAATATACACATTTCACGCCGAATTACAAAAGAAATGAAGGTATTTAATTAACTACATTTTGTTTGAAATCACTCAAAAAATGAACTGTGCCAGTAATTTTCATATGGAAGTATCAGTAATTTTAATCTTCAACCCTTGGAGCAAGCACATAATTAAGTTCAAGAACATCTTTTTGCCTAAATGTTAATCGAGCAGGATAATCATTGCCAAATTCAATCCCAACAACATCTGCAAGTTTTCCTGCCTTTATAATCTTCTTAAAATAATCAAGACTAAACTTTGATGCGCAACAATCTTTCACAGAAAGATCAAGCAATGCCTTATTACCTTTCTCAATCTCAAGACGCACTTTATTTAGATCACCTTTAGATGATATTACAAACATCTTTTCATCAGCTTCAATAACAATTGTATCAGAGACAATAGATGCATCACCGATACCATCTTCAAGAATGGAAGTCTGAATATCTATATGTGCAGAAAAATCAAGATTCATTTCAGGTGTCTCAACCTCATCAATAGTTATAAGTGGCTGAACAAACTTTCTTGTAGATCCACCAACAAAAGTTATCTCAAGCTTCTTTGTCTCATCATCAAGCACCAATGTAACCTTATCTGATGCTGAAGCTCGTTTCAATATGGATAAAAAACCATCCATATTGATACTTATTTCCTGTTCAGTATCAACTTCATAACTTGAAAATTGAGTTGCAAGATATTTGAAATTGACCAAAACAACCATAGTTGGATCTACAGCAGACATATATATGCCATCTTTTTTAACTTTAAATATACCCTCAGTTATAAATTCTGAGACCGCAGTCAGGGCATCCCTGAAAAGAACTACATTATCTAGTGTTGCTTTAAACATATGAAAATACCTCTCCGATAAATATCAGTATCTATTACTTTTGACTAAACATTTATTAATGTTTAATTTTATTTGACAAAAAATCAAATAATTATCACTTAATTTAAGAAAATCAAAGAAAAACTACAATTGTACAAAAATAATAATCAAAAATTATAATATGATAAAAATTATAATATAATACAAAATAGAATATGATAAAAAATAGAATTAAAAAAGAAAAATATTGATAATATCAGTAAAATATACAATAAAATAATCATTGACTTAAATAATCTTAACTATATTCACGCCAAATATGAGCACATTCTGTACATTTATAAAATCGAGTCTCAGGTTCATCACTGGATCTTGTCTGTCTTGTCCACCAAAACACTTGATTATTATTACATTTAGGACAAGGATACTCCATAACAGGAAGATTAGCCCTTTTACTCTCAATTACCTGAACATCATCCAATGGTGCATGTTCTATCTTTTGAGTAAGCTTCAAAGAATCAGTTTTATGAACCTTTTCAATACTGCAACCCTTACCACAAATAAAAACAACAGACCCGTTTTCTTTCTCAGGTCTCATCAAACTTCCACACATTTTGCACATCTGCATCATATCCCCCCCCTTTAAATCTATCTCAAATAGTACCATAAAGTTTATATAACTTATGAATAACTATTGTCCAAAAAATAATATATACAAAATTTTATGGATATTTATATTAGGAGAAAACTATATAAAGATTACTACAATTTTACCCAAATAAAAACAATCGTTTTGGGCACCAAACGATAAGCAATAATAGCAATTTAAACAATAAAAAATACAAAACAATAAAAAATTATCAAAAATAACGACAAACAATATAGAATGTATTTTTAAATATACTACAGAGACACTATAATTAAACACATACTAAAATAAATACAAGATATTTAAAAAAAAATAAGAAACTTATTTTTTAAGAACTTTTTCAAATTCAGTTCCGAATTGTTCTATCTGGTCCTGTGTCCTTTTAATTGCAGCCATAATTGATTTCTTTGGATCTTTTGATTTCACAATCAGTCTTGGTGCACCCACATACGGATGTGATTTCTCATAAGCTGCAAGAGATACTGACGAATCATCCCATAACGCTTTCCTCAAAAGATTAGGAAGAGTATGTCCACCATTATCAATCTCGATAATTAATGTTTCTTTATCCTGTTTTTCAATCTTAACTTGCATTCCAATCACACACAAACCTATAAATAAATATTATATTCAACTTAGTATATATATCAATACTTGATGTATTCATTTATATATACAGATATATAAACTAACCCAACAAATTTATATATGTTTGGACAATCTTTTTAAAAGTATCGTAGCTCTTAAATTATTCTTATTATTATACCTTAAAAGTATCATATATTTTAAGAATACTAGGACTTAACCCCGGTTTAACCTCATCAATCATCTGATAGAACAGTTTATTATCTATACAAAAGGAACCATTGACAACATAATCTATTGCTGCTATCTCTAAAACATTTGTGACAATACGCCTTATATCACGACCAGTATACCTTAAACCACCACGTTCTTTATCTTCCATATAATGCACAATATCTTTAATGACAAGAGTAGGCATATAACCCTCTATCTGCTTAGTTATTTCAAGTTCAAATATAAACCCCTTCTCTTTTTTATCAGGTGGCCCAATATAAAGCATAGAATTAAATCTGCTCAAAAGCGCACCATCAATCAGATCAGGACGATTAGTTGCAGCAATAAGATTAATGTCAGCCTTACCAATACCATCAATCTGTGTAAGCAACGTTGAAAGAGTCCGGTTAGACACATGGTCATTGCTGTCCCGAACCATAGAAAGCGCATCAATCTCGTCAATAAAAAGTACATTATTCTTATTCTCCTTAACTTTAGAAAAAATCATAGACAGGTTCTTGCTAGTTTCGCCATAATATTTAGAAAGTATATTTGACGCATCAAGATAATATACATCCCCTTCAGGTATCTCGTTTGATAGCGCACCCACAAAAAAGGTCTTACCGCACCCAGGAGGACCATACATGAGAATCGTATTTGATGCATTTATCTTAAAGGGCATGTCCCGAGTCATAGGATAAACCATATGCACCCTAAATTTCTCTTTTATATAATCATAGCCGACAATATCATCAAACCAATAATCTGACTTGACTATTGCATCACCCACCCAAGAACCCATAGAATCCTCGGAATCAGAAACAGATATAGAATTACCCACACCAGAATATCCACAAGAATTACCGAATATGGAAAGCCCTAAATCCCATGCTTCTTTTTGAATATCCTTATAGCTTGCATAACCATTGTATCTCACATTGACATTATCTTCAAGCATTGCCCTCACAAAATAATCTTTTGCGATGTACATAAGTTTAAGGGAATGCAATGGCTCTGTGCTCCTAAGATCCCTGCTTTTAGCAAGAAAAGAATTCCCTTTATCTATAAAAAGCTGTTCTAGCACAGGCCATCACATCTATTGGAGTGGTTCTTTTATGGGGACAACATTAACAAGACTGTAAGCATCCAATATTTCCTGACTGTACACCTCAGGATTTTTTGATATGTCACTGAATATGCGATTAATATCCTCATCATATATATCAAAATCCCCAATCTCAGCCTGAGCGTCAAGCCTGTTCTCTTTTGACATCATATACCCCCTAAGCTGTATAGGCTCAGATAGATTATTGCCGTTCATTCTCTGCTTTATCTTTTCAAATCCCGATATGACTTCACCGAGGCCCACATTTTTTATATCAGGATTAAGGAAATCCAATGCCTTCTTGTAAAGTAGATCCTTGCGCATGACATCTATATCAATCACCAGAGGCGTGTAATCAAAAACCCTTTGCTTATATATCTCTTTCTCCTTAGACAGCATATTTTCCTGCATCTCAAGCTTCTGCATAGACACTATATAAGATTTAGCCCTATCAACTTTCCCTTCATTTGTAAGTCTCCGTACCTGAAGAAAAAGCTCCTGCTTCTCAGCAACAATCTTATTTATTGCAGAATCGCATACTGCAGATATTCTTGACGCATTCTTCTGCTCCATCTTAAGAACATGCATATATTTTTCAAGTTCATTAACCATAACATCAATGCTCGGTTCTTGTTCAGCTTCAGTTTTCCCCATAATCCTATTAATTATATTCATATTTTACCACCCAGCCCATAATTCCCAATCCAAAATCACAATCCCCATTCCCTAATTCAATACGATGGTACATAATCAAGCTCTTTCCAGAACTGCGCGGCCTCAATAAGCTTATCATGTGCATCTAACCCTTTTTCTTCCGCAACCGTATACTTTTCAGCCATCTGCGCAACATCCTCAAGCGACCTGTTCACTTTGCTTATATATGATACTACTATATTTTTCCGGACAACATACCGTTCCATATCCAACAATTGTGACTCATAAGAATCAACAAGCCTTTTTTCCCTATCCTCCAGAAAATGATATGCAGACGGATTATTGTCTAAAACAGATACTTCATAGCCCTTGCTTGCGCCATCCAGGGACCGTAAAAGTTTCTTTAGGAAATTAAAAATACTCCATCCTCTCTCAACTTTACCGCAATTACCTTTCAACACACCCTCACTAATATCAAATCCATCATATGAATCATTAGAATACATTATAGACCTTCCAGGCACACAGCTCAAAAACTGTTCAATCTGCGACCTATCCTTTGCACCAAGCACCATAAGCCGTGTATCAGGATTATATGACACTTCAATACCATCCCTCCCGATAAGACTTGAGAACGTATACTCTTTTTTAACTTTTCCAGCATGACTTATAGCACTAGCACAATCCATATCATATACACCTAAACGTCTTGAGAATAACGCAATAGCTGCATCAAACACATCATTGTCTATCTTGTCGGTATATACATCCAGACCGTCACATTTACAATATCCTACTGTTTTTGCGCGTAACATACATATCTATTGTATTACCTTCCTGTATATTGATACCTGACCAACCACATAAGTAAATCTACATAGATTAACCACTATAGGTAGGTGTATTTTCACATTTAGTTTTTAACCTAACCAAACACTAAAAGATAAACTGATACAAATACCAAGCCAAAAAACATCCACAAGACAAATGTAGACAGATTATCTTTGTGCATCTTCTTTATAACGCCCATGCGAAACACAGAGACTATCGTCTTATAGAAAGCTTGTGACGGAACTTTTTCATTATCAGGATTAATAGAATTCCCACAGGCATAAGGTTTCTTTGTTGCTGATGACACATCAGAATCAGTTTTTGCAAACTGATAAAACCCATAAGTAATCGCTGAAAACAAAATAAAGATAAAAACCCAATCGTCAACCAAAAAAGACATTATATCAACCATAACAACACCACATCCTAAATAATACCCAAAACAGCCTTGATATAAAATTCCCTATCCAGACCAGAACCTGAAATGATACCCATCAAACCAGTAAAATATCCCTGAAACACACCAAGCACAATACACAATATAACCAATATGACCATGACGACCTTAAGATCATAATCTATCTTGACCACACCCGCATCTTTCCTGTTTGATAAAAATATCATATTTATCATTTTAAACGAATATGCCAATGTCAATACAGAGACAATCATTGCAACAAATGTAGCAATGGGGAATACTTCAATACCAGAAATATATATCAGAAGCTTGCTTGAAAAACCGTTTGACATAGGAAGTCCAGCCAATGCAACGGCACCCACAAGAGATGAAACAAAAAGTATAGGATTACCGAAACCTAAACCGCCCATCTTATCAAGATTACTTGTACCAAAATGTCTTATCACAACATATGCTACAATAAAAAGAAGAATATCTATAATGACAAGATTGACCATGTGATACACAGCTCCCGTATATCCATACAGGCCAATCCCTAAAAGGACATAACCAGTCTGCGATATTGCAGAATATGCAAGTAATTTCTTGAGGTTCTGTGTCTGCAGTGCAAGCACAGCGCCAAGCACCATTGTCAAAAATGAGAGAGCAATCAACAACCCCGAAATATTAAGATTACCAACAGTAACGACAAGCCTAAATATTGTATAAAGACCAATTATTGTCCCTGTTGCAGTAAACATAAGCCCTAAAGATAGCGGTGCATACCTTATGACCGAGGGTTTCCATGCATGGAACGGTGCAATTGCTGCCTTGAACATGAAACCAGAGATAAGCAACCCAAAACCCACAATTGTTGCGGCAGTTGATGACACAGCCACTTTACTTGCAATGTCAGCCATATTCAAAGTTCCCAAAGACCCGTAAATAAAAACTATTCCTAAAAGTATAAGTGATGTGCTGAAACTTCCCATTATAAGATACTTGATAGATGATGCAATAGCTTTCTTTTGCCCAGTATAAGACACAAGCGCATATGACGCAATGCTCAATATCTCAAAGAATACAAAAAGATTAAATATATCCCCTGTCATTGCCGCCCCAAAAAGCCCTAATAAAAGAAGCATAAAAAGCGCATAAAATTCTCTCTTATCTTCATGTATCTCAGTCTTGCTTATGACAAGAGATGCCACCGCAACAAGGACCAAAAGTATACACACCATATAATTCAAGAAATCAACAGCAAAACTAATACCTAAAGGTGGCATCCACCCTAACTGATAATATACAATAATCTTGTCAGAGATCAATAAAGGTAAATCAAGCAAAAGAAATATTGCACTTAAACACACACCACCAGTCGCAATCATGAGATGATGATGCCTATGCCGACCACTAGTAATAGTTATAAGAAACACAGCCGCAAGCAAAACAGGTACAATAATATTTAAATATGCCATCTTAAACACTTCAAAAAACTTCCGAAAGGAAGCTATCATATAGTTACAGATTTGTCCAATCATGTTAATATAATTATTCAATACGACCATTCAACAAAAATTCAACAAAACTGCAAGACAAAAAAACAGCTCAACCAACCCATAAACTGCAATAAATCATCCATAAGATGCATCTGAAATCCCAGTCATCTTGTGATTTTTTATAATCAATGTAAGAGCAAGCGCAGTCACTGAAAGATCAATCACAATCGATGTTAATACAAGTGCCTGAGGTAGTGGATCAACAGCAGTAGATGAAAAATATGACAGTCCCATCCCACTAAGAAATATTGGAGCAATTCCTAGAGAACGATAACCAAGAGCTATCAGCAAAATGTGTATGCCTGTCGTAAAGATACCAAGACCAATAACTTTCTTTACCAGATTATCCTTAGCAATTATCGTATATATCCCAATAATGACAAAAGCTAATGAAGCAATATATATAATCATATTTTCCAAGCCTCCTTTTCAAGTGAATATATTATAAGAATTATTGCTGATGACACCATCAATGTCCCTGCCAGATTCATAATCATCGTAAACCCACCACTCCACAGATGAAATAATGTCTGACTCTCAATAAGTTTATTCCTGAACATATAACCTAATTTCCCGATTATTAAGATCATGAAAAACCCGGCAACACTCTTTATATCTATAAGCTCATGAACTGTCAACTTATGTTCCACATCCATTTCGTCAAAAGCTATGACAAGAAGAGCAAACGCAGAACCTATAATTGCTCCCGCCGCGAAACCACCACCTGGTGTAAGGTGCCCATGGAGCGCGATATAAAAACCATACAGAACTATAAATGGAAAAACAATCTTTGTGACCTGCTTAACTATTATATCCATACAAAATCACCTTTTATCCTTGACAACGTTCTCTTTTTTAGACGTCATCCTTCTTGTAACAAGAGCAACACCTAAAGCACCCGTAAAAAATACAATTTCTTCACCCATAGTATCAAAACCGCGAAGGTCCCATACTATAGAGTTAACAATATTTGTAGACCCAGTAAGATTTGAACCTTCATTAAGATACTGTTCAGCCAGACTACCTTTTTCAATTATGCCAAATACATGAAGTCCATCCGCACTATAAAACAATACACAAGAAAAAATAACAAGTAACCCCATCATTATTACTTTTTGATATTTTAGACGACGACTCAAACTAACAGTTTTCATTACTCAAACCTCTCCGTCTTATGTATAGTTATAAGAAACAAAAATGTTATAAGTCCAGCACACACGGCCGCTTGCGTCAGAGCTATATCAGGAGCTTTAAGAATAAAAAATATAACGGCCACAACCAGATCAAGCCCAGCCAAAACTAAAACTGAATGAACAAGATCTTTTAGTTCTATAGCTACCAGCGCCAAAACTATACCCACTAATAGCAATATCTCAAGCAACATAACTCAGACCTCCCCCTTCAACTTATTGTGGCCCAAATCATCTCGTGTGAGATTTTTAGGCTCAATGCCCATCCTATGTGCACAATTGACAATTGCATGGCTACTGACAGGATTAGTCAATGCAAAAAATATGACAATAAGTATTGCTTTAACAGAATATACAGTCCCTACTGTTTCAATTGCAAGAACAATTAATGCAAGCATTACACCACCTACACTAATCATGGTCGCCGCATGTATCCTAGTATAGCAATCCTTAAACCTGAACAGTCCGATTGCGCCGATAAAAGCCGAAATTGCAGCTATATAAATTAATACTTCAGATATCATCTCTCTTTACCCTTCCCCTTTATCCATTTAGATACCGCAACAGTCCCAATAAAAAGAAGCAACGAAAATGTGAGCGCAATATCAAGATACATAGGTGCTGAATTCACAATTGCCAAAAACACAAAAAAAAGTATCATCATCTGCCCTAAAACGTCAAGCGCAACCATACGATCCGCAAATGTAGGTCCTATAAGGAAACGGACAAAAACCAAAATTGCAGATGCTAATATTATGTACCACACAAGAATCATCAATCAACCACCCTCCGACCATATTTATTAAAGAAGTAATCAATCTTATCACCTTTTTTATAATTAAGACAATGCACATAAAGATTTTTATCAATTGAAACAGAAACAGTCCCTGGCGTTAAAGTTATAGAGTTCGCAAGAAGCACAAGACCCATATCAGAATTAAACTCAGGTGTAATCCTAACAATTGCAGGACTTATATTACCAGTAATTATAGCTTTAGCAACAGACAGATGCGATTGTATCTCTACAATCAAAAATACGATAGCATATATAAAAATATTAAATATTTTAAATGGATTAAATATATAATCCACAATCTTA
This sequence comes from Nanobdellati archaeon, assembly GCA_019429125.1. Taxonomy (GTDB): domain Archaea; phylum EX4484-52; class EX4484-52; order EX4484-52; family GLR71; genus GLR71. Next base: position 46,484 of record JAHYJO010000008.1, read on the forward strand.
AAGTCTGTATATTTATGAATAAAAACTGAAACTAAAATAGACACCACAAATCCGAAAGCAAGTTCCTGAACATCAAGACTATAAGTGAAGAGAATCCAAGCAATATAAATAACTAGGAATGTACTTATCTGCCTTAAAGACTGTTTCAAGAAACTGCTCATACATAATTAATGTATTCTCTTGATACATAAAGGTTTCTGTATATTGACAAGAAAATAAGAAATTATATTAAATAAAAAATAAATAAAAAGCACTACTAGTCCAAAGCTAACATAGTACTTCTCCCTCAGTCCAAACCACAGGAACCACCCGACCGAAACCGGATAAAGCAAATAATCACGAGACACAAACGCCTCTAAATAACAATCTATTTAGGTAGTATATAAACATTTATATTGTGTAAGATATATTTTATGAAAATAAAAAAGACAAACTCAAATTAACACTCAAAAAATAAATAGAACCCTAACCCAAAACAAATAACAGACTCAATAACTAAATCTTCTTGTCCTCTCTTCAATGACGTTCAATTTTTCAATTATTAGACTTATCTGTTCCTTAAGACCTCTCAACTCAAGACTTATGTCAAGTCTGCGCATACCATCAGTATTTTGTTGCTGTATATCAGCTACTGATTTTGCAGGTTGTGGAGATTCAGGGACATCACCTCTAGACATTGAAGGATATATTGATTGATACTGTTGTTGGGGTTGCGACATTGGTTGAAACGACTGTTGTTGTGAGATAGGTTGTTGGGCTGGTTGTTGTAATTGAGAAAATGATTGTGGAAGCATACCCATATTAACATTATCAATATCTCCCATACCATTTTGAGAATTGGACGATAAAGACGAATCGATACCGTATGGATTTGCTGCAGCCTGTGAAGATGGATATGATGCTTGCGCCATAACGGTCTGGTCAGAAGGATATGCATTCTGAGTAGGGTTGCTCGGCATACTCATACCAGACTCAGATGATATATTAGGGAACGTCTGTTGTCCCATCGTACCCATGGTCTGCATATCACGGACAATCTGATTAGGAGGATTAAAAGGTGTATTTGTATCAATACCCATACCCCCAGAATAGTCAGCATTAGCACTTGCTTCTAAAACTTTAGACGATTTTGAAAATTCAGCAGTCGGATCAGATCTCAAAATATCATCAATGTTAGAATCAGATAAAGACGAAGATGAATCCAAGGGGGTACTACCTGATTTTGACGGAATATGCCCTTGAACAGTAGCTTTTAGTTTAGAAAATATATTCATAATGACTCACATCTGTACAATAACACTAATTATTTAATTATTGATGATATAAATAGATACCTATTAAAAGGCACAGTTAAAAAATGAATTTCTGTCAAATAAGTTTTTCAGAATAAAATATACATTAAACTGTCAAACTTAGGATTTAACATCTTCTGAAATAATTCTAAAAATTACAAAATATACAGAGGGACATAGAGAAAAAAAATATTCCCTACAAACCTCCGTGTTTAATCTTTTTTGCCTTTACCATGACTCATTCATCCTGACTAAATTATAAGTCACCATTTTTGCGTATATAATTAAACCCATTATGAACCATTTTTGTGCCACAAGAACATATTTTTGTCTTTTTTCGGAGAAATGTTTTATTTTTACAGTGAACTCAAAATCATCACTTTAAGGAAATATGCTGATAAATAGTTCAACACCGTTAAAGTTATTAAGACACATTTGTATATTAGTCATAGAGCAAAACCTGTTTTTTGTGATAAATTAACTTATATTTTTGCTCTTTTATACTTTCTTAGCCATCACTCACTTTTTGGACAGTGCCAATAAAGATTTATATATATAACAATAGACATATTATAATTAGATAATTTTATTGAAAATATTACAAGGTGTTCTTATGACAACAAAAACTAAAGACAAAAAAACTACAGCAAAACCCAATACTGAAAAACCAAAAATAAAAAAATCAGCATCACCAAAAAATGCAAAAAACACAAAAAATACAGATAATTCAAAAGACAAAAAAAGTAGCAATGCTGAAAAAAATAACGAAAAAAAAGAAATATCAAAAGAAGAGAGCCAGAAAAAACGCCTTGAGACAGCACAAAATTTTGCAAAAGAAGTCCAAAAAGAATTTAAAAACAGCCTAAAAGCAGTCGTAGTATATGGTTCTACTGCAAAAGGAAAACACAAAGAGACTTCAGACATAGACACCTTTGTAATAATTGATGATACTAAACTAGAAAATGAGATACCTGCTGAAGTCAAAGAGAAAATAAGCGCAGACCTGAGACGCATTGCAGCAAAAATAGACAAAGACATCACAATACAGGCATTCATGTTCCTTACAGAGTTCTGGGAATCAGTACGATCTGTTGAACCATTAATAATGGAAATCCTGAGATTCGGCATCCCAGTATATGATGTCGGCATATACATGCCAGCAAAAAGAATGCTTCAAAGAGGCATGCTCCCAACAACAAACGAAGCTGTGGCAAAAAGGATTCACATCGCGCCTCAACATCTTAAGATGGCTGAATACAGGATAAAGAGCGGTGCACATTTCATGGAACAGGCAATGGCAGCTGCAGGTCAAGCCCCACTGATGCTCATTGGAAAAGTACCACCAGGCAAAGAGGATGTACCCAAAGAACTAATATTTCATTTTGTAGACAAAAAACTTCTTGACGCAAAATATGGAGAGATGGCACAAAATATACATGACTTTGCAAAAGAGATTGAACATGCTGAAAAAAAAGAGATAAAAAATTTAGGCAAAAGGACAGACAAATACCTCAAAATGACAGATGAGTTCATAAAAGAGATGCAAGAACTCCTAAAAAGACTAACAGAGCAGAAAGCAGACACAGTATTGATGAACACATACAAAGCATTCCTCAAAGCAAATGTAGGTGCACTTGAGCTCAAAGGTGTCAAGCCCCCAGAACACTTAAAAGATCTCCCTAAAACCATGGCAGACCATTTCCCAGACATGAAAGAACTACAAGAAGACCTTTTTGAGCGTCTTGCAAAAGCACTAATTATCGCAAAGAAAGGAAAGGCCGAAATGATACCTGAAAGAGAGATTTATGGCCTTAAGGAAGAGACAAAACGTTTCATCTACACTTTGGGCAACAAACTGAAAGAGCTTAAGGACAAAGGCGAACTAAAAATAACAGAAGAAAAACTTGAGATCCTAAAGAAACTTAAGGAAGCACAAGAAAATAATAAAGACCATGCCTCAGGCCATGTGACTATGGCCAATCATTCTGAAAATAAAAAGAATTAATAAATACAGTCTTATTCTTTTAATTTTTCCTTTCATATTTTTATTATGCTTATAATAGATACATATATAACCTATTAGTCAAAAATAATAGAAATTATAATTTTAATTACATATCCCCGTTTCTTTATGTCCTGAAACAAAATCAGAAAGATATATTAGAGACAAAATATACAGGAAATGATAAATTATGAAATTTTATGCAATAGGCGGCTTTAAAGAAGTCGGAAAAAACATGACAGCCATAGAAGTTAATGGTGAAGTAGTAATCTTTGACATGGGTGTCTCAATGGAACACCTTATCGAATTAAGTGGAAAAGGTCTAAATTATGAAGATGTTGACGAACAGAAATTAAGAAGTATGGGCGTACTCCCAAATGATTTGATACTTAACACAAAAAAAGTAATTGCAATAGCAATCTCACACGGACATCTAGATCACATATCAGCAATACCAAAACTGATAAAACGCTACAACTGTCCAATTCTTGCAACACCTTACACATCAGAAATAATAAAAAGGCTTCTTAAAGACCATAGAATGGAAGATTATCTTAAATATGTAACACCTATGCAATATGGTGATACTGCAGAACTGTCCAAAAATTTCAAGATAGAATATGTAAACATGACCCACAGTATCCCTGACGCATCTCTCATTGCAGCATACACAGCAGATGGTCTTGTAACTGTCGGCTTTGATTACAAGCTTGATAACACACCGACTTTAGGTGCTAAACCCGATTACAAGAGACTAAAAGAGTTAGGCAATGAAGGAATAAAACTTCATCTCGCTGAATGTGTACATATAAGCGATGAACAGAGATGCCCTTCTGAAAAAGTCGCAAAAGACATGGTATTTGACGCAATAGACAGAGCATACCAAGAAAGTTCAGCAGTCTACATAACTTCTTTCGCATCCCACATTGCAAGAATAAAAAGTATAATTGAAGCTAATAAAGGACGACGAGAAATGCTTATACTAGGCAGATCTATGGAAAATTACATTGATGCAGCAAGCACCCTTGGTATGATAGACAAATCTAATTTCACACTTGCAGGACGACCAAAAACAGTCAAAAGCAACATAGAAAATCTTGTTATGAAAAACCCAGATAAATATCTAGTACTTTCAACAGGGAACCAAGGAGAACCAAATTCAGTTCTGTCAAGAATTGCAAACAAGGAATACAAATTCAATTTCAGAAAAGAAGATCAGGTAATCTTTTCATCAACAGTCATACCAACCCCAATAAACAAGGCAAACAGATATGTCATGGAACGAAACCTAAAAGAACAAGGTGTAAGGATACTAAAAGATGTCCATGTCTCAGGCCATGCAATGAAAGAAGATCACAGAGACCTTCTAAGAATACTTAGACCCGAGATAGTCATACCAGTCCATGGTGAAACTGAAAGGCTTGCATCTTTCGCATCACTTTGTGAAGAAGAAGGATTCATAATCGGCGACACAGTCCACATAATGACAGACGGAAGATATGTGAATATTAAATGATAAACCAATAAGCTTATCTGACTTTTTTTATTTCTTTCTTTAATTTTTTTTACATAAAAAACAATCAGAACCATATATAATATAACTGTTTAAATATTATTATGATTATATGAACAAAAAATATATAGATAAAGTCTCAAGATTCGGCCAGCATTTCATGATAGACCCAGATATGATAGATACCATTGTAGAATTTGCAGACATAAAAGACACAGAGACAGTAATTGAGATAGGTACAGGCACAGGAATATTAACAGAAGCCATCGCAAAGACAGGTTGCGCACTCACTTCCTACGAAATAGACACAACCCTCGAAGAGCACCACAACCACTTAAAAGAAAAATACAAGAACATAACAATAGTCTATGAAAACGCACTAAAAATAGAATTACCAGAGTTTGACAAGATAGTTGCGAACATCCCCTACAACATTTCAGAACCATTGATACTTAAATTATCAAAATGCGATTTCAAGGAAGGCATATTGACAGTTAACAAAAGCTTTGCAGAAAAAATGCTTAACATGGAAAGAGAATCCTCACTTTTATCACTCTTTACCCCTGCATATTTTGATGTAGAATTCCTTGAGATAGTGCCTAAAAGTTCTTTTGAACCCAGACCACGAATATCATCTGCAATCATAAACATAAAACCCATTAAAAAAGAAAACATTTCAGAAAACGACAAGAGACTATTCATCACGCGCAATCTATTTGACCAGCGCACTAAAAAGACAGAAAACGCACTCCTTGAAGCAATAATTGATTATAAGACCTTAGTAGACAAAAAAAGATATACCCAAAATGAATCGCGCGAATTCTTAAATACCCTAGAAATAGACGATAAAACCCTTGAAAAGAAAGTAATAATGTTATCTTATGAAGAATTGAGTACCCTACTTGATAAATTAGAAGAAAAATTATAATTTTTAAACCAAAGCAACAAACATATAAACAACTTATCCCAAAATAATTAAATCCTAAATAAATGAAAAGGTAATAATTATGATTAGAAGTTCCAACCCTGCGCTCAATTCAAAAACATTTGAACACAATGGACCAGTTACTGAAAAGATGACGCTTAATGGTACAACCACAAAAACTTTAATTCTTCTAATGCTTGTTATGTTTGCGGCCTCAAAAACATGGGCTATGTTTTTGGACGGAAATCCAAATCTGACGCTATTTATGATAGGTGGACTGATTGGAGGTTTAATATTTGCAATAATCACGATATTCAAAAAGACCTGGTCTCCAGTTACCGCGCCTATATATGCACTTCTTGAAGGTCTGGCTCTTGGTGGAATCTCTGCATTTTTTGAGCAGATGTATCCGGGTATTGTAATAGATGCCGTATTCTTAACCTTTGGCACATTATTTGCGCTTCTAATGGCTTATAAGTCTGGCATGATTAAAGCAACAGAAAATTTCAAGCTAGGTATAGTTGCTGCAACAGGCGGAATCATGTTAATCTATGTAATTAATTTTATCATGAGTTTCTTTGGTTCACAAATTCCATTAATCCACGAAAGCGGAACATTTGGAATCTTATTCAGTCTATTTGTAGTAACAATTGCAGCATTAAACCTTGTATTAGACTTTGATTTCATAGAGAACGGTGTAAAAGCCGGCGCTCCAAAATACATGGAGTGGTACGCATCATTTGGACTAATAGTCACATTGGTATGGTTATATCTTGAAATCTTAAGACTTCTTGCAAAATTGAGAAACAGGAACTAATCTTTCAAATAAAACTCATTTCCCCATCAATACCATCATCTCGCAAGAAGATAGCGCCAACTGATCAATATTCATCGTACGCACACGAACATCAGCCAACGACAAACTGTGCCCAATCTTTACAAGCACATCCTTGTCAAGTTCCATCTCACGCTTTGAATGTGATATAGCCTTCCATAATTTCTGATTCTTATGTATAAAAGCTGCCCGTACAAAATTAAAGAAGAATTCTTCATCTAAAACTTTTGCTTTTGTTTCTTTAGGCAAAAGTTTAATTATTGCAGAATTAACTTTAGGTGTAGGATAAAAACATTTCTTACCCACTTTTCTTAAGAATTTAGGAGTAAAATGATATTGCGCAAGAACAGAAATCCTTGAATAATTCTTCTCGCCAGGATTTGCAACAAGCCGATCTGCAAACTCTCTCTGCATAATAAGTACTGAATGTTTACCTAATCTTCCGAGCAATTCAACAATCTTAGATGAAATCTGATAGGGGATGTTTGCCACACATTTATCAAATGGTGGTATAGTTACTTTAAGTATGTCCCCTTGTATTATTTCAACATTAGTTATATTTTCTTCAGTTAATCTATCTTGAAGTATTTCAGCAAGTTCAGAATCAAGTTCAACAGCTATCACTTTTTTAGCAACTTTTGCAAGCTCAATAGTAAGTGCACCATAACCTGCGCCAATTTCAAGGACTGTATCCTTATCAGATACCTCAGCTTCGCGAATCTCAACACCGATTATATTTTTATCTACAAGAAAGTTTTGACCTAAATTGTTATCAGGTCTAATGTTAAGGTCCGATATAATACTCATAGATTAAATTAGTACGTGTACCTTTTATTGTTTTGTATAAAAATGAATAATTATCATATACTCTTAATCTCTGAATTCTTATGCCTCTGCAATTTATTGAATACACCATAGCTATCCTTTATTGCGCGGCCCACAGTAGTTGTATTAGTCTCATACTTATCAGCTATTTTCTGTGCAGAAATACCATCATTTTTAAGCAGAATCCATTCTTTCTTTATCTTGTTCCACTCACGCGGGTGCGCAATAGCCAAATGCTGATTATTACTTGTAAGGATGAATTTTCCACAGAAGTTACATACGCGCATATAGATACTTGTTATCTGTTATTTAAAAATGTTAAATGAAATAAATAATTAATAATTATATCCTAAGTTTGACAGTTTAATGTCTATTTCATTCTGAAAACCCATTTGACAGTTGGCAATTATTGAGCATTTTGGCTTGATTAAATCATATAATTTCTTGATTTTTTACTAAAAATAGACTCATTTTGAAATAAAAATAAGACTAAATGTCTCTTTTTTTATAATTTTTCTAAATTTTAGCCCAACTGTCAAATTTATTTGGCTAATTTTGGTGAATTTTTTTAATTTTTAGTTTAAATTAAATCTGAATTTCAATATAAATCAAACCATATAACTTATTTTAATTTTGGCA
>JAHYJO010000009.1 GCA_019429125.1 Nanobdellati archaeon
TCGTTCCATATTATCTATATTTTGTAAACAATCCATATATTATAATAAAATCTACTTGAATTTTTGTTTTTCGGTTATGTAGACTATAAATATATAAAAATGTAGGAGAATTTGCTAAACAAATACAATTTGCTTAATGTTTTAATTGGTAAAAATGACATTGAAAAAGAATTTATTAACTTAATTCGTGAATATCCTAAAGTTAGAAATGTATTGCCGATTCTTATAGCTATACGAAATAACAAACTAAATGATCTTGAGATTATCTCAGATATAGAAACTTTAACATCCGAAAATAAAAAGATTCTTTTTGAACCTCATACAATTCTTACTCCTCAAAATGAAAAAGATCTTATATCATTTTTTAGACATTCTGGTTTAAAAACAATATTAATGGATAAGTCAGTTAAAAATTTAGTTGATTACTGTTTTGGTATAGAAGTTGGTATGGATACAAATGGCAGAAAAAATAGAACAGGAACATTAATGGAAAATCTTATAGAAGTTCAAATAAAAAAATTCTGTTCAGGTAATGGTGTTGAGTATATAACACAAGCAACACAAATCTCAATTAAACACAAATGGGGTATCGGAATAGAGTCTGATAAAACTTCAAGAAGATATGATTTTGCAATCTTTAATAAAAAAACGGGAAAATTATTTTTAGTAGAAACAAATTTTTATGGGGGTGGTGGTTCAAAACGTAAATCCACTGCAGGCGAATATAAAGGTTTATATGATTTTGTAAGTGGACAAGGTGTTGATCTTATTTGGGTAACGGATGGTATTGGTTGGAATACTGCAATAAGACCATTATTTGAAACTTTTGAGAAAAATGATTTTGTCTTTAATTTAGAATTGATTAAAAAAGGTATTTTAAAAGATGTTATTTGTTGAACTTATTTCTTTTTAATTTTTAAAATTCTACCGGCATACCGGCACCATTGAATGTGCTTAGATTATATACTAATTTAACATAATAATTATCTAACTCCGTCTGGTGTGTATATATGGGAAATAATAATTTATTTTATTCTAATGAAAATATTAATTTACATCATGGTGATTGCCTTCAAATACTTCCCAAACTAAAAGAAAATTCAATTGATATGATATTTGCAGACCCCCCTTATAATTTATCAAATGGTGGTTTAAGTTGTAAAGCTGGAAAATTTGTTTCAGTAAATAAAGGTGACTGGGATAAATCTAAAGGACTTCCAGAAGATTTTAATTTCACAATACAATGGTTAAATATTTGCAAAAACATTTTAAAACCAAACGGTACTATATGGATTTCAGGTACAATGCACAACATATATCAGGTCGGTTTCGCATTACAGGCACTTAATTACAAAATATTAAATGAAATCAGTTGGTTTAAACCAAATGCAAGTCCTAATCTTTCAAAGCGTTATTTTACACATAGTCATGAAACTTTAATATGGGCAAAATTAAACAAGGATGCAAAACATAAATTTAATTATGATGTCATGAAAGAATGGGATGATGACAAAATACACAATAATGGTAGACAGATGAGAAGTGTATGGAATATACCTTATACACCATTACGTGAAAAAAAACAAGGTCGTCATTCAACACAAAAACCAATAGAATTATTAAAAAGAATAATTTTATCATCTACGGATAAAGAAGATGTAATATTAGACCCTTTTAATGGTTCTGGCACTACTGGAGTTGTAGCGAAAATGTTTGATAGACAATATGTAGGTATTGAACAAGATAAAGAATTTTTGGATTTAAGTCTAAAACGATTGAATGATTGTATTTCAAAAGTTATATAAATTATTTCTGTTTAATTTTTGATAATACTCACAACATAAAATCATTTATTTTTAAAAATAAGATCTGATGTTCTCAATTAAAAATATTATAAATACCACAATTCATCAAGATTTTCTTCATATTTTTTATTCTTTTTATTTTCTTTATCCGTATATTGTACTTTTGGTGATTGTCCATTAGAAATACTCATACACATATTATCTATTTCTTTTGGACTATCTATACATTCTCGAACCCATCCTTGAAAAAATAATGTTTTGGGGTCAAAATTACTTTCACGATTATAATTAAATTCCTGTTCAATTATAAATAATTGTGCAAGTGTTGCAATTACTTTTAAAGAATTAAGATAATGGTCAAATATCTCATTATCTAAACTCTTTATTTCTTCTTCGGGGTCTGCACCATAAAATATATTATCAAAAATAGTTAATAATTGTTTTTTTAGATCTGGTCTTGAACGGGTTCTAAGATTTAAATCAATCATTAATCTTAAATGGTTTGGTCTAAATTCCCTATTTTCAACTTTTAACCATATTTGAAAGTTTTTATTTACATCATATTTATTTTTTAAACGTTTAGGTAATTCCGAAGGACGAATAAGATATACCTCTACACCTTTATCATCTTTACAAATAATAGTTTTTATATCGAAATCAAGTTCTTCAATTATTCTAAATACATCATTATATTTCATTTAAAATCATCTTACCTTCTTGAGTAACTCTATAAAGTTTCCCAATCTTATCTTTTGGATTCAAACATATTACAACTTCTTTTTCAACTAATTCTTTAACTGTAAATGATACTTGAGAAATAGCAATATTCAATTTTTTGGAAATGTCATTTGCAGTTAAAGGTTCCTTAGATTTATCTATAATCAAAAGAACAGTTTTTCTACGAGACCCTCTTTTTAACCATGCATAAAGTTCCCAATCCATATAAATAGATAACTTTATAAAATATAAATAACTAATATATTAAGAATAAGTTAAGATTATGTTATGTTTATTTATCAACTTAAAATGTGAGATGAGATATATGCCAAAAAATAAGTATGCTGAAAATTTTATAAAAAAAATAAAAATTGCAATTAATGATGAAAAAACATTAAGTGACATTGTAAACAAAATCTATGAAGATGGTTTTGAGGATGGATATAATGAATGTAAAAATGAATAAATCCTCACAATCCCCCAATCTTCCCTGCATCAGTCAACTTAAACCCGTCATCAGTTACAATAAACCCACCGTCACGCAAGTCATCCACACATCTATAAAACATAGCCCTAGAAAGCCCACATTTCTCACTCATAGCCACCAAAGATAACCCATCAGACGAATCAATAACATCCAAAACTTTCTTCTGACTTTCTGTAAACTTAAATGACATCTTAGGAAGATAAACAACAGAATTCTTGTCATCCTCAGGATTATATGCAATCTTTGAAACACGCGAACTGCGCGCATAAGCCACAAACAATAACCCAAGCGCCTTGGTCTTGCGCCCTGCAGTAATATTAACAAAAATCTCATCCTTTGAAGGTTGCATATCAATTATCTCAACACACTTACGCGCAATACGCTCGACCATACGCATAATAAGGTATATTTGTACCATTGACCCCAACTTTTATGCAATCTTTATTATCCACAATCTCATGTGTAATCTCATGAAATATCGTAGGTTTAACATGGTCTGCAATTGTTTTTGAGACATCCCTCAAAGTTTTCACACCAACATCTTGTCCAATAACAACACCATTATCTTTTATCCCGAAATAAAGAGTCCTACTCTGATGTTTATTGAGCATAGCAACAATTGGAATGACAGCTTCTTTTAATTCAGAAGTTGATGTTTTAAGTTCAAGAGTCTCACTTTCATTAAACTCTTTTCTCTTTGCTATCAAGTGCTTATCATCCATAAAAAACTTTTATCCAAACTCCCTATATCAAATTTAGTAACCACCTTAGGTTGTATATTTACAAAGAACTCCATATTGCATCAATAACTGTTACTCCCAAAAATTATCAAAACCTCATCAATCTATAAACATATTATAAAGATTTGCATTCACATACACATTATGACAATATTAAACCCAAACGTGATAACCATGGAATTTACAACACTAAAAAACATAAAAAATGAAGATAAAAAGGCCTTGGAACACCTTATTACCTATTTTGCAGAAGGCAAAGATCAAGACCTATCAAGCAAGAGCTTCCTATTCTTCGGCCCTGCAGGCGTAGGCAAGACAATGCTGACTGAAAACATAGCAAAAGAGATAAACAAAGACACTATATACATGTCTTGTGGCCACCTAAACCTGAAAGATGCAAGAAAGGCAGAATCCTTAAAAGAGCTAAAAGATTGGGTTGATGAAAAAAGTGAGCAAGTAATAATAATAGATGACATAGGATTCATATTTGACCGTGAAGACGGCGATGTCCATGCAAAAGACAAGCGCAATTTCATGGCAATCTTAAACATGGTAAACGCAAGCAAAGACAAGATTCTTATAGTAACCACAAACCACATGTCAGACTTTGAGGAGCAGATGATTGACCGCATAGAAGTTAAGATACTTTTTAATCTTCCAGACGACGACAGCAAAAAAGCATTCATAACAGATAAGTTCAAGAAATACATTGAACCAAAAGACATTGACTACATAGCAAAAAACACAATGGGCTACAATTATCGTGACCTGAAAGAGATGATACGTCTGTCATGGCGCCTTGGCGGTGATAAGATGACAACTGACTCACTCAAAAAAGCACTGCGTATCTACAAGCCTACAGAACTATATGATTATGACATCCACACATCAATTGACACAACACTAAAAGACATAATAGGTAAAGAACCTGCAGTAAAGATCCTAAAGCGTCTTTTGATTTTAAAAGATGATGCAGCCCTAAAGAAATCCCTAGGTATAAAAAGAGACAACCTGCTCCTGTTCTACGGTCCACCAGGCACCGGAAAGACTTTCATGGCTCGTGCCATGGCAGGTGAACTTGGCATACCTCTGATAAATATAGATGGTAGTAAATTGTTCTCTGGAGACATAATTTTAAGACTTATCCACATAACCGAATTTGCAAAAAATCACAAGAACTGCATAATCTTCATAGATGAGGCAGACAAACTGTTCGGCAATGAGCTTTTCGGTGAGGACAACTCAGTTTTAGGCGTGTTGCAAGGCGCTCTTGAAAGCATTGACTTGAAAGAGATAAAAGCGACAATAATAATATCAGCCAACAGGATAAACCGGTTTGGCTACGCATTCAGAGACCGTTTCATCCAGATCCCATTCAGTCTACCCTCATTAAAGGAAAGGCAAAACTTCTGCGAGGTAAAGGCAGAATCAGCCAATGGCAAGATAACTCATGACATAGACATAAAATACCTTGCCAGCGAGACAAAAGGCATGTCATTTCGTGAACTGGATCGTATCTGGAACGAACTAATCTACTACGTTCTTGAGAACAAAAAAACCGTGACAAAAGATGTAATTACAGACATAATAGATACCTCAAAAGACGAGCCAGAGAACAATATGTTCGGTTAATCAATACATATTGTCTCATATTTGTATAGAAAAACGTCTTGAAACAATCTATTCAGAATCCAGTTTGGCTGAATTTGACAGATTTAGGTACACAAGAAACAGCATCAATTATTATGGTGTGAAAGTGAGTCTTACATAAGGAGATATTTTGATTCATATTTGCAAATAAAGTTGAAATTATAAATCCTGGAAAACTATTATTTGATGAAAAAGAGCTTGGAAATTTAAGTGTTACAAGAAACCCTCTCTTAACAGATTGTATGCTTAGGGCAGGTTTTGTTGAAAAAATGGGTTCTGGAATTAAAAGAATAAGAGAATTAGTACCTAAAGTTAAATTTGAAATAAGTTCAAATTGGTTCAGAGTAGTCTTTGACAGAAATGCAGATAATAAAGTGGGTAGTAAAGTAACTCCTAATCAGAATGAAATAATTAATTTAATGAGTGAAAACCCACATATAACTAAAAACGAACTTTTTGAAAAATTAGATATCTGAAAAACTGCAATAGATAATAACATTGCCAAACTTAAAGAGTTAGGATTTATTAAAAGAGTTTATTCAGCCAAAAGTGGTCATTGGGATGTTTTGGTATGAAATCAAAAGAATACTCCCTGATTACAAAATAAGAAAAGAATGGTTAAGGACCAATAATAATATGTTGCAGATATAATACCCTGAAAAAATATGTTTTTAAATCCAATTTAATTCTCACAATTATCTTTGTATATATCTTAACATAATCATGAGCTTGCTTAATATACTTATCAATCTCACAAAAATCATTTATTTGAACATTTTGGTTTTTATAACAAACGCTGTTATGATTTATAAAAATAAAAATGTGTCAAGAGAATAATATGTTAGTTATTAAAATATTATCTCCTATTGACTTTTTTTCAAACAGTCTTAAAAAGTGATATCTTTTTTCAAATCACATAAACTTTCTTAATAATACCTCTTTAGAATGTGGACTGAAATAAGCAGGAGGTATATCTGCGATTGTAAATGCTCCTATATATCCCTCTTCGCTCAATCTATGGGCTGCTCTTGCATGCGCAACTAAAATACTAGCAGTTGCTTCAGGATTGCTTTCCCATGTATTTCTATATTCTATAACTGCTTTATGGCCATCACCAGTTTCACTTGCTGCAATAACCAGACCATCATGAGGCATATTTGAATGTTTACGTTCCATCTCCTCTTGAGAAATAAATTGTACTGTAGTCTTATATGGTTTAAAATAATTTTCCATATTTTTTATAGTAGATTCAATATCAGCTTCAGAAACATCTTTATCAATAACAACATAACATTCTCTCCAGTGCAAATCTCCAACTTCTAAATCTGGATTTCTCCATTCCTAACTCTTTCTATTGTTTCAGGAATTGCATGCGTATATTGTCTTGCGTCTAATACCCCTTCAATTTGTCGTATTGCATCAGAATGTCCTTGACTGACGCCCCCTGGTTGTGTCAGACCATAAAAACCATACGGTTTTGCTCCAGGTAGGAATGCATTTAATAAAATTCTATTTAAAGAAAATGTTCCAGGACCCCATCCTGCTGAAATAACTGAAACCGTCCCATTTAGTTTAGCAACTTCATCCATTTTATTATAATAATTAACAACCTCTGGATGTGTATCAAAACTATCTACTGTATTGACAAACTGTGCGAAATAAGGTCCTTGTTCTGGCAAATCACTTTTAGAGCCACCACAAAGAATAGCTATATCTATAATATTATTCAATTTATCCAATTTGTCATTAGCATCAACAACTTGTATATAATCAAGTCCCCTTTGCTCAAATTCCTCTAAAACTCTTTGAGGATTTCTAGTAATAATTCCAGAAAAGTTCATATCCTCATTTTTTTTAAGTGCTTCATAAACACCTCGTCCGACGTTACCATAACCAATAATTGCAACATTTATTTTTTCATCTATATTAACACAACCTCAACAATTTAAAAATAATTTGTAACAATAATTTATAATTATTTTGTTTTTTAATCACATTATAATGAGAACCATAACTGTTACTATAACTAATTAACATTTAGTAAACTAACATTTTCTTACTCTAAATCAAATACCCTTAAATTTAACCTAAAACTTTATACTTTCTCCAGCGACCTTCACCTTCGGCATCAATAACTTTTTGTTTTACCAAAGACTCCATATATTTCCTGTAAGTCCTCTCCTTGATAGGGTCGGTAGCGACAGTAGAATACTTCTCAAATAGTTCTGATGACATAATTTCGCCCGCGCTCTCGACAACATCAAAAAGAATCCTCTGATCATTATTTAATTTAGGCAGTATCCTGTCCCGCCTAAGAAACTGTTCCTCACCCACAGACTTAAGGACATCATCAATCTCAATTTTTGACTTCCCTCTTTCCTCAGCAACAAGTGCCGCTCTTTTGAGCATATCAATTCCAACACGAGCATCACCTTTGGCCTTGTGTGCCATAACTGATACAAGTTCATCATCAATTGCGCCCGGGATAAGCGCATAATCCGCCCGTAACCTAATAATCTCAGCAATGTCTGCCGGCTTGTATTTAGGAAATTCAATGCTCCTTAAGTTAAGTGATGACTTTATCCGTGAGTCAGTATCAATAAATGCATAAGCATCATTTGATATAAGCACAAGTCCGAATTTCCCCCGTGAAAGTGTGTATAGTAGTTCCTCATCATTTAACTGATCAACCTCATCCAGCGCGACAATGAGTGACAAAGAATTCTTCGCGCAATGTTTCTCTAAAGTATCAATAAGTTCATTTGTCGGCTGTTTATGGTTAATAAATGTACCAAGGCTAATAAGTATCTCTATAAGTATGGCATGGCTTGTTGACCGTTTCCAGCAGTTGATGTAGACTGTTGCGACGCGCCGTGACGAATGTTTCTCAAGCTCACGGAACATCCATCTAGTAAGCGACGTCTTACCCACGCCTGTGTCTCCGTACAGGAAAACATTAGATATCTGCCTGCCTACAGTTGCCGGTTTGAGCGCATTGGCCATCTCCTGCCTCTGCCCATCTCTGTGTATCATCTCAGACGGAACATAATCCTCAAGAAGTATATTCTCATCAGCTATCAACGTATTACCCATGTCAAAGAGTCCCATAAGACAATATTGTACGGCAATGATTTAAATATTGTTTATAAATTATGAACTATATTCTTCCATCTTTTCTTTCAGCTCAACATTAAGCCCTATAATATTGTCCAAAGCAATCATAAATGCATCTTATAAAAATGTTTATGTTTAGGTTTTGCATCATAATCGTTTCCAATCATAATCTAATTTTCAAACCTCAAATAATTATATATAACCTAAAACCTAAAACATTAATATGGATTCAATATACCTCATACTTTTGATAAGTGTACTTGGTCCGGTTATCGGATCATTTATAGGTGTCATGAAAAAACCATCTGAGTCATTCATGTATATAATGCTTTCATTTGCAGCAGGTATAATGCTTGCAATATCTTTTCTGGAATTGATACCCAAAAGTATAGAGTTATCATCAATATGGTTAAGTAGTGTTGGTATAATCATAGGTTCCGTGGTGATGTATGGTCTTGATAAGTTGATACCTCATATACACCCAGAACTTTGCAAACCTGAATCAGGAATTAAATTAAAATTTGAGAAAACATCCATCTACCTTATGGCTGGGATTTTCTTGCATAATTTACCAGAGGGTATGGCAATTGCAACAGGAATAGTAAGCAGTTTTGGAATAACTTTAGGTCTTGCGCTCGCAATAGCAATACACAATATTCCCGAAGCCATATGTACCAGCGCACCATACTATTATTTAACCAAAAATAGATTAAAATCATTCCTTCTTGCTTCATCAACAGCAATACCAATCATTCTTGGATTTTTTATAGCACGATTTCTTTTCCAAAATATTCCGACTGAAATAATCGGGATGATTATTGCAGCAACTGCAGGTCTGATGATTTATATCTCTTGCGATGAACTAATCCCAACATCCTGTAATAAAGATGATGATAGTTGGACTCATGGCACAATCTTTGCATTAATCGCAGGTGTGTTATTTGTAATTCTTTTAGGTTTGATTTGATTTAGGATTTTATAATTCAAAAATCATAGAAATAACCCACAAAACCCAACAAATATAAACCCGAAACTCCAATTAAATACAGTGATTCTTATGAAACAGACATTGATACTGTATATGGAAGAGCACCCGTTCTTAGTAGCGCTCGTGTTCGTCTCGTTCCTGATGCTCATCTTTGCGCCTATATCCGCATCCTCAGGTGCATACGTAGATTACAATTCGTTAGCATTTGACGTGGTCGCACTTTGGTTCATAGGTGGCATCGCATACTTTGTAAACAGGAAATGGTGATAGGTATGAATGACACAGACACAAAACTATTATATGACCGGATGGCAGAACTTAACATGAACATTGTCCGTCTAGGAAAAGATATAAATGGTCTCAACAAGACTCAAAAAGAACTTTCATCAAGATTAGAATTGCTACCAAAAGAAGTATTCAGTGTAGCATCTGAAGTGTCCTCAAAGACTTCCCTTGACGAATTGCACACAGTCATTTCAGAAATATCCATGACATCAAATGACATCCAAAAGACAGTCGACACAATATTTGATGCATTCACAAGAGACAAAGCATTAAAATAAGATAATCTTATTAAATTTGGAGTTAAGGGAACTATAATGTCAATCTTGAGTTTAAAATCTAAAGACCAAAATTTATAAGTTTCCTATTCCTGAAACTATTTCTTATTTTTCCCCCACCTACCTTTATAAAGTCCAATAAATAATATTTAATTAATAATTTATTTGAGTTGATATTGATGAAAGGTGAATGTTTTCATAAAAGGTGAATGTTTTCATACCTACAAATAGTCTTATTCTTAATACTACCGAATTCTTCACTGCAAAACCAGATAGAAAAAAAAGAGTACTTATCCCCGCATATATAAGACGTAGTCTTGGTATAAAGTATCGGCAAGAGATACTTATCGGGTTCAAAATCAAATACAAACAAGTGTTCATAACCCGATCTGTAGACACTAAAGGCCGTATATATTTATCCTCTTCAATCTCTGATAAAGATAATATTTTCAGCGTTAAGACGCAAGTCTTAGGGAGAAATTCTTAATGGGTGAATGTATTCATAACAAGTTATAATAAGAACAATTTAAACATTAAATCCATTATCAAATCTGGAAAAATTAATGTTCAAGATAGTGCGAGCTATATTGATATAAATAAGGTGGTAATATAAATGAAATACGAAAAATGGATATCTGAAGACGATATAGATTGGACTAAAATGGAAGGTCTAGTGCCTGTAGTAGTACAGGATATAGAGACAAAAGATGTACTCATGTTGGCCTATGCCAATCGCGAAGCTGTCATAAAGACATTAGATACAAACCTTGCGACATACTGGAGCAGGTCAAGAGATGAGCTTTGGACAAAAGGTTTGACTTCTGGAAACACACAATATGTAAAACAGATATTTGCAGATTGTGATGAAGATGGTCCTGATGCATTACTGTATCTGGTAGAACCTAAAGGTCCGGCCTGTCACACAAATAATACTTCTTGTTTTTTCAGAGAAATTGCAATGAAAGGAGACGATACCTATGGTAAATAAAGAACTACTTAAGATGTATGTTCCAGACGGCAACCTTGAAAAATTTGTTATGGGCCTTCTTGAATCTTCAGGTTTTGAACCTACTAAAAAAGATAGGGAATATAGAATTAATACAAATTCAGACCTCTGGGAATTTAAGCAGATGCGCCCACAGGACCAACCATATCAAGTATCCAAAGGAAACGGTGACTTGTGTATAGTAGGTGAAGACATATTGCAAGAGTTTAACCTAAGATATCCAACTCTCTGTGACAATGTCGAGATTCTTGAAACATTTGAGGGCAGACCAACAAAGTTAGTAGCTGTAGTCTTGGACGAGTTTTATAAGGGTATAACTGACTTGAATAGTTTTTTCACTTTAAAAGGCGAAGATGCAAGAGTCGCATCTGAATATCCATACATCACAAAAGATTATATAAAGACAAACTTTGGTCTTGACATTGATGTATATCGGCCTCTTGGGAAAACTGAAGCAACTCTTATAGGACCAAGACCTGAGATGGATTTAATCTTTGAAACTACCGAAACAGGAAATACCATACGCGCAACCGGCGGGAAAATACTTGATACTATTATGGAATCAAGACAGGTTGCAGTTGTAAATTCCAAATCATACCAAGTGCCAGATAACTGCAAAAACATAGACAATCTCATGGAACAGTTTAGGGGTGTGATGTATTCAAACAAAAAAAATCTAAAAAAGCTTCAGGTAAATGTATTGGATAATAATGCAACTACGCCTGTGATTGAATATCTTGTTGATAACGGCTATAGACCAACAGTCTCAAAAATATATCCGGAAGGGCAAGACATATACATTGTGCTCCCCGACCGAGATATTAAAGATATAAGTCCTTATCTCGCAGAACTAGGTTGCAGTGATATGGTTGTAACACCTTTGGAGCGTCTGCTTTATCCATCAAAAGGCGGTGTCTTATGAAAATAAAAAAATCACAAAAAAATACTATATCTCGGAGCATAGCTCCGGGGTAATATAACCTATTAAAAACCAATAAAAATATTATTGAAAGACCTTAAGATATAAATAAAAGACAACTAAATATATTTTAGATGTGTTAAGTATGGCAGAATATCAACCTCCAAGAGGCATGAAAGACATAGTTCCAGACGAAATGGAAAGACGTAAATGGATTTATACCAATATCCGAAACGTCCTTGACAGCTACGGCTACAGTGAAGTTGCGACCACAGAACTTGAAATGTGGGACACACTTGCCGCAAAAGCTGGTGAAGACAATCTTGGAGAGGTCTATGATTTCAAAGACAAAGGTGACAGACGACTAGCCCTACGATTTGATCTCACCTGTGGCATCGCACGAATGGTAGCAGGCATGCGCACACCAAAACCAATAAAATTATACGCAATAGGCAACGCCTGGCGATATGACGCACCGCAAAAAGGCAGATACCGTTGTTTCACACAGTGGGATGTTGAACTTTTCGGCACAGACTCAACAGCCGCAGATGCAGAGATAATCTCCCTTTCATCAGACATCCTAAAAAGTTTAGGTCTTGATTTTGAGGTCCGAATAAACAACCGAAAACTGGTAGAAAACATATTTAGTTATCTAAAAATAGATAAAAAATTATATTCAGGTGCCATGCGCACAGTCGACAAGATACCAAAACTATCAGAATATGATATCTTGGAAGAGTTTAAAAATGCAGGCATCTCAAAATCCCAGGCCATATCCCTTTTAGAAGTTCTTGGCCGAAAAGGAAAACCAAAAGACCTAATTCTAATCTTAAGAAAAGAGTTCAAGGTAGACAAAAAAATCCAAGAATCAATCGACACACTTGAAAACCTTTTCGCCAACTTAGGAAAAGAGTGCATCCTTGATTTAAGTATCGTAAGAGGAATCGGTTATTACACCGGAATAGTTTTTGAAGCATTTGACCCTAAAGAAGAAAAACTTGGCTCACTTTTTGCAGGCGGCAGGTTTGACGGTCTTGTCGGAGTTTACGGCAAAGAAGACATGCCCGCAGTCGGAGTTGGCGGTGGTATTGAACGACTTCTAGAAGTAATGGGACAAAAGAATGCCTTTGATAACCTGAAAAGACCAAAGTCAGTATTTATCGCGCCCATAAACGATAATGTCAGACCTTACGCAAAGAATGTTGCCACATCAATGAGAAAGAACGGTTTTGTCACAGAACTTGACTTGACCGGGCGCAACCTAAAAAAGCAATTTGATTATGCCAACAAAAAAGGATTTTCATTTGTGGCAGTAATAGGTGACAAAGAAGAAGAGGAAAAATGTTTCATGTTGCGCGATATGGTCTCAGGCAAAGAAAAGAAGATGACTTTGTGATTAAGGTGTCGATATCCCATGCAAAACAATTCCAAAGACATTTACATAATAACAAAAAATAAAAGAAAGCTTATGGCTGCGCAATCAGTATTCACAAAATCAAAAATAAATCTGTTATAATTAAAAGAAGACCCATTTGAAATCCAGGCAGACACAAGCGCAGAAATAGCAGAATACACAGCAAAACACATATCTAAAAAACATATAACCTAAATGTAATTAGAGAAGACCACAGTCTAATCATAAACGCTTTAGGCGGAATCCCAGGCCCTTACGCAAATTTCATGGAACGAAAAGTCTCTGCAGAATTACTTCTTGAATTACTAAAAAACAAAGTTGACAGGACTGGTTATTTTGAACTTGCAGCAGTCTATGCAGAACCGACCGGGCTAATAAAACATTTCGTTTATCGTGTCAATATCAAGATATCAGAAGTATTGAAAGGCACCAAAACAAACGGTTGGGATGAAGTATTAATTTTAGATAATGATACAAGAACGTTTGCCGAGTATGACGAATCTGAAAGGTGTGATGTCTTGAATAAAAATTTCATAGAGATAGCCAAATTTATTGAAGACAAAAATTAATATAATTCAATCTTTTCAAGATACATAACCATAGCATCCGTCCAGCATCCTTTACTGCTTAACACCCCTTTAATACTATGTATCAGTTTAAGTTCATTGTCAGGGATTACAAGTCCTTCTAAATTAGTGGTTGATTTGTACTTTTTAGTTCCTCTTACAATATCATGTATTGAATAAATCTCAATCCCATTTTGTTTCAAGTCCTTTTCCAATATGTTGTTGAAATGATTCTTACCTGATCGTTTTCCACCACTATTTTTTTTCCCATTCACAATTAGTACATAATGATACACATCTGAAAGCACTCCGAAACGTTCAAGAAATTCATATGTTGTAGTATTATGTATATGTTCAAATTCACCGGGAGTCTCTTTTAGTTTTTTTGTGAATTTTATGTTAAAGTCTTCTAAGTATCTTTTATCAACAAAACCATAACCTAAAAATTTAGCACTGTTAACATCTAAAGGTTTAAGACTTTCAAATGCACTATTCTTGATACTTGCCTGTATGACATCAAATTTACCTACATCATCATTCCACGCAAACCCAATCCTATCAACTTCATATCTTTGTGGTCCACTTATCATATTGATAGTAATCTCAATGCCACAACTTTCAGTGTTTACCTTATGGGGATATTTAAATATTGGTTTTTCAAGAACAAGTATATCTGAATATCCGAGATAGTTAAGTAATGCATCAAAACTTGTTCTTTCAAATTTATCGCAGACATTCTCGCTTTTTACCATATAAAAACCTGATAGGTCATATCAACCTTAATAAAGATTCAAATAATTATAATTAATATAATTTATTAAACTTTATAAATATTTTTAACATCTAAAAGTGATTACAATGAAATATGTACCCGATACCTCTGCAATAATTGAAGGAAAAGTCATGGAGATGATCCGTGACGGCAAGCTTAAAGGTACCCTAATCATTCCAGAATTTGTAGTATCCGAACTTGAAAACCAGGCAAACCACGGAAAAGAGATTGGTTTCACAGGTCTTGACGAACTGAAAGCGATAAGAGATATTGCAAAAGAAAAAAAGATAACAATTACACAAATTGGCAGAAAACCAACAGCCGAAGAAATAAAGATGGCAGGTTCAGGCCGTATTGATGCGCTAATAAGAGATATTGCACGCGAAGAAAAAGCAACACTATTGACCGGCGACATCGTCCAGGCAAAGACAGCCGAAGCTGAAGGTGTGGATGTCCTCTATTTCGAGAAAGAGATGATTACAAGTTTCGCCCTTGAAGATTATTTTGACAAAGATACCATGTCAGTCCACTTAAAAGATGGCGCAACACCAAAAGCTAAAAAAGGAAAGCCGGGCGCATTTGAACTTGTAACATTGAGCAAAGAGTTGATAACAAAAGCAACACTTGAAAGCATAGCTCACGAGATTATGGAACTCAACCGCGTATCAGACGAATCCTTCACAGAAATCACAAGAAAAAACGTATCAGTAATCCAGCTCAAAGAATACAGAATAGCAATTACAAGACCACCATTTTCTGAAAAGATGGAGATAACAGCAATAAGGCCTATCACAAAAATATCATTACCTAAATACAACTTATCAGAAAAACTAATGTCAAGAATAACCAAAGACGCAGAAGGCATAATAATTGCAGGTCCTCCAGGTCACGGCAAATCCACATTGTGCCAGGCGCTTGCAGAATATTACAATGACCAAAAAAAGATAGTAAAGACCATGGAAAACCCGAGAGATCTTCAAGTGGGTTCAGACATAACTCAATACGGACTTTTAGAGGGTTGCATGGAAAAAACAGCAGAGATCCTTCTTCTAGTGCGACCTGACATAACAATCTATGACGAGATTCGGCAGACTAAAGATTTTAGGATTTATTCAGACATGCGCCTTGCAGGAGTGGGTATGGTAGGCGTGGTCCATGCGACAAGAGCAATTGATGTCATGCACAGGTTCATAGGTAGAATTGAGCTTGGCATGATACCACAAATTCTAGACACAATAATATTTGTCAAGGGTGGAAAAATTGAAAGCGTCTCATCTCTTGCACTGAAAGTCAAGGTACCTCACGGTATGGTAGAGAAAGACCTTGCAAGACCTGTGATTGACGTTTACGACTTTGAGACAGGTGACGTGACTCACGAGATATACACTTATGGTGATGAGACAGTTGTCATGCCTGTAGAAAATATTGATATTGAAGAGTCCCCTTTAAACCGTCTTGCAGAAGACAAGATACGAAAAGTGCTGAAAAAGTTCACAAGAAACCCAGACCTAAAGATAACTTCACCAAAAAATATACTCGTGCGCGTACCCAAAGAAGACATCTCAGCACTTATAGGTAAAAAGGGTGCAACCATATCAAGTCTTGAAGAAAAGCTAGGCATGCATATATCAGTTGAACCTATAGTCGAGACATTGAAAGAAAGTGCACCCTACAATATTTCAGAATCCGGCGGTTATATAAACATCTGTTTTGAAATGTCATACATAGGCATGATTGCAGACATCTACAAGGCCGACGATTTCTTATTCTCAGCAACTATTGGAAAGAAAGCGCAGATCAAAGTAAAAAAGCGCTCGGACATAGGCAAGAAAGTCATGCAAGGCGCAGTGATGAAAGACCTGAAAGTTCTGGTAGAATAGTTATCAGCATTTATATCTAATTCTCCAAAAAGTAACCCACCCAAGTGGTTCCATACTTATATACTGGCCACTCATCCAAAAATATTCTACCTTAAAAAACGGTGAAAACTATGGTAGAATTTGTAACAGTGAAAGAGGACGAGGTAAAATTCGGAGATAACAACTTCTTTGAGATAGCCTCCAAGAAAGCAGTGACTGATGAGGGTGAAAAGCCATTCATATCAATAACCCGCGGTTACTACAAAGACGGAAAAGACAAAAAGTTCACAAAAGTGATATCAATACCCCACGACGGTGAAACCTTGAAAAAGGTAGTGGATGTCCTTGACAGCTTTGTGGCATAGGTTTGCCTTTTCCTTTTTTTCTTTTTTTCGTTTTTTATCCAATTCTCATAAGAAACCCGCACATTCATCAATAATATTTATAAAGCTTATATGTGAATTATAAATCAACACATAGTTGCCTAAAACAGGCTTAAAAATACAAGGTGAAACAAATGTCAGATGAACATGTAAGTTTTGAAACAATAAAAGCTGAAGAAATACAGTTCGGCAAGAACAATTTTTTAGAGATTGCAAAGAAGAAAGCAATCACTGAAGAGGGTGAAAACGTATTCTTGTCAATCTCTCGAGGTTTTTTCTCGGAGATGGATGGTGAAAAGAGGAAAAAGTTCAGGAGCTCAATCGCAATCCCTGACGAGAAAGATATAATTGATGCTGTTATGAAAGCATTCGAGAATGTTAACAACGCAAAGGCATAAATAAGTCCTTTGCTTTTTATTTTTTTATTATTTTTATATAATAATAAAATTATTCTTTTATATCAGAATGCCTTCGTAGCTCAGTTTGGATAGAGCACTTGCCTCCTAAGCAAGGGGTCGCGCGTTCAAAATCTGCAGTTCATCATTTTGGTGATGTCTGCAAAAGAAATTCGCGTCGGGGGCATATTTTAATTCTTATCAAACATTAATATATTTGATAAGTCTAAAAATAAGATTAATTTAGCTCCCATTGGTATTCATCATATAGTTTAGAATAATAAAATCTCTGAAACAAATATTTAAACCACCAACTCCAATATATATTCATGGTTTTCAAAGGCAGAAGCATAATTTCTATCCGTGACCTGTCTAAACCTGATATTCTTAAAATTCTTAAACGCGCAAAACAAATAGAACAGCTAATCTCAAAAGACCCATCAAAACTTTTAACTTTAGCAGAAGACAAAGTCATAGCCTCTCTTTTCTTTGAGCCCAGCACAAGAACCAGATTATCTTTTGAGACTGCAATAAACCGTTTGGGTGCAAAAGTCATAGGCTTCTCAGGAACTGAAGGCACATCAGTAAAAAAAGGCGAAACATTGAAAGACACAGCCTTGACAATTGCTCAATACGCTGACATGATAGTTATGCGCCATCCGTTGGAAGGTAGTGCAAGATACGTTGCCGAAGTCACAGGGATACCGGTAATAAATGGCGGTGATGGTGCAAACCAGCATCCAACCCAGACACTTCTTGACCTTTACACTATACTAAAAAATAAAGGTGACCTCTCAGGTCTCACAATAACTATGGTCGGTGACCTAAAATATGGCCGAACGGTCCACAGCTTAGCATACGCCTTGTCCTTATTTGACAATATTAATCTTATTTTTGTATCACCTGATGAGCTTAAGATGCCCGCATACCTAGTTGATGAGATAAGAGAAAAGTCAGGCATAAAGATAACTGAAACGTCAGAGATTTCAGACGCAGTCCTAAAAAGCGATATAATCTACGTTACAAGAATCCAGAAAGAACGGTTCCCCGACCCTGAAGAGTATCATCGTCTAAAAACTACATACGTGATAGATAAAGAACTCATGTCTATGGTAAAACAAGATACAATAATAATGCACCCGCTTCCAAGGGTGGATGAGATATCAACAGACATAGATTCCCTAGATAATGCAGTATATTTCAACCAGGCAGGCCTAGGTGTCCCAGTAAGGATGG
This sequence comes from Nanobdellati archaeon, assembly GCA_019429125.1. Lineage (GTDB taxonomy): Archaea > EX4484-52 > EX4484-52 > EX4484-52 > GLR71 > GLR71. Next base: position 18,612 of record JAHYJO010000009.1, read on the forward strand.
CACTCATATCACTTCTTTTTGGTTATGGGATTTCATATTGAGGTGTTTATGGTGACTAAAGAAAAACAAGAGCTCGTAATAACAAAACTGAAAGACGGTACAGTCATAGATCATATACCTCAAGGCAGATCCCTTGACGTCCTTAAAGCTCTTAGCATCTTAAAAAAGACCAAAAACACAATCGCTCTCATAATGTGTGTTGACAGCAAAAAGATAGGCAAAAAAGACTTACTAAAACTTAACAATTTTGAGTTGGGGCACATATCTTTAGGTAAAATTGCAGTTATAGCTCCAGGGTCAACGATTGCAATCGTAAAAGATTACAGAGTCATCTCAAAATGTCAGGCAGCAATTCCTGATGTACTCATATCCAGTCTTCGGTGCATAAACTCAAATTGTATATCAAACGCAAAAGAAGATATAACCTCGCGCTTCAAGGTAGTCTCAAAGGAACCGTTAAAAGTCAGGTGCCATTACTGCGAGCGCACATTCACAGGCGACGGGATAGTAGTTGATGTTTGAAGTTTCTTGCCACAACCTCAACTTTTATAAACTTAAAAATTTATATTAGACTTGTGGTGATAATTTATGACTGGTGAATATCTTTGTTTCAATTCCTAAATCTGGACGGATAATATACGCAGTCATAAAATCAAACAGTTCAATATCTTATTCTCAGCTTCTTGAAAAGACAAACATACCGAAACGGACATTGTCATATGCGCTCTCAAAGTTAAAAGAGAAAGGTTTGATTATTGAGATGCCTAATTTCTTTGACATGCGAAATAAGAAGTATGTTGCGCAGTAGGAATTAAAGAACATCAACAATATCTATCTCAGACACCGCGCCCTCGCGCAATATCACAACTTTACCTTTTTCTACTTTACATATTGTGCTTATCTTTTTTCTTTTAAGAGTCCCCGCATCAAGAATAAGGTCTACTTTATCCTTAAGCGCAGTACTAATAGCATCAATTGAATATGCAGTAGGTTCACCGCTTATGTTTGCGCTAGTGGCAGTGATTGCAGTATCAGATAAATGCGCTATCTCTTTTGCGATAACACAATCAGGAATTCTGAAAGTGAAATACGAACTGTGGATGTAATCTGGGATGTTATCTTTTTTTGCTACAGCAAGAGTCAAAGGCCCGGGCATGAATTTATTAACAATTTTTTTTTCAGAAGGCATAAGATCGCAGAATCGTCCAGCCATATCTAAATCCGAAAGAATTGCTGTATAATTTTTTTCTTCTGGGCGATCTTTAGCGATATCAAGTTTAGCAATTGCATCCTTATTAAGCATATCAGCGCCAACCGCATAAGCTGTATCAGTCGGATATATCACAAGACCTCCGTCTTTTATGATATCTGCTGCAACTTCAAGAATAGTCTTGTTAGGCGCATCTGGGTTAATCTTAATAAGCATCATATTAATGTTTATGATGTTAATTTTAAAATATTGTTGATGTTTGAAGAGTAAAACTCATTAAGGTATTGATATATATGATGCAAGGCAGTCCTGCCGTTGGTAGAGTATAATTTAAAATGTCCATTTTTCGATTCTGAAAAAATCGACAATATTTATGGATTCAATTTCATAATTTTTACAGACAAAAGGAATTTTTATTTTATTTCCTCTTAATGTTTCTTCAGTCACAACAATTCTTTTTATTGAAAATAATGTATGTTGCGAATCAGTTGTCAATTCAACTGCTAAAGCGATAACCCATGGTCCGCATCATATTTTCGACTTATGTCTATTAGTGCTGGATATTTCTTCAAAATATCTTGGATTATAGTAATTTGCCTTGATGTTGGATTTTTAAAGAGGTTTACTTGTTTTTTTGTCCAATCAGATAATTGATCATCCGTTTGTCCTATCTCATTAAACACTTCTTGAGGTGCAATCAATCTTCAACTATTGATTAACATTTCTAATTTTTTCCAGATGCTAGGGAAAACATCTAAAGGATTATTACTGTTTAATGTCACTAATGAAGATGTATCAATAATATAACAATTAGACTTCATTTTCTCGCCTTCTCTAAAACTTTATCAAAGTTTTTAGATTTTATAGATAGATAATTTAGGGCATCAGTATAAGTTATATATTTTTTATCATAGTTGTTTGCAACAATAGAAATGAATTTATTCCCTAATTTTGAAAGACATTGTATGTCCGATGGGATACCCCCACCTTGTTTCTTTTCTTTTTTATCTGAAGGTAGTATATCTTTAGGTATATATCTGTTAATTATATCATTATATTCTTTTTTTGTTATAAATCCTAATTTGAGCATATTGTATAATAGCATCAATTTACTGACTTTGTATTTTCGTGATAAAGTATTAAGTGTCTCAGTATTGGTCAATGTTGTTTTATTTGATTCATATAGGGGTATTGCAATAATTTTTAGTAAAAAGAACATTGACGAAAAGTTATTACACCAAGTTTCTGTTCTGTTCCTTATTGATGAAGATAAATCTGGAAGGTCAATTACGGATTCACCCAACAATATATGCGCAAATTCGTGCATCAAAGAGAATAATCGTGCCTCTATGCTGTCTTTTGTATTTAGAACAATAACTGCTGGGGTTTCATCAACTAACGCAAACCCTCTTGCATCTTTAACTGGCATTGAGAACTGAAAAACTAAAATATTCATATCGTCAAGTATATCTCTCAGATAGTTGAAAAAGTCATATGGTGTTTTGAATCCTGTTTGTCTATTTTCTGCGATGTCAAAAACAATTCTATACATTGCTGCAATCTGTGTTCAGGATTATGTGCTAGTGTTGCTTTTTTAATTATTGTCTCTGTATTATAATCAATATTGTATGAAAGTTCTTTGCCAATTTCTTGTAGGTTTCTTGCCATCCTTAAGACCTAAATTGTTTTTTTATCAAACACATCTACTTTATCTGGGAGCATCCTATAATCTTTAGGTTTCGGTTTTTCCTCTTTCGGCGCAGATAATAAAAATGTAGCAATCGGTCTTTTGTATGCGAGTGACAGTTCTGTTAATTGTCTAAAGGTTGGTTTCTTTTTTCCCGTTTCAAACAGTTCTATAGTTTTTGCGCTAGTGTTTAATATTTTGCTGACATCTTCAACAGTCCATCCAAAACTTTCTCTAAGCCATTTAAATACTGTTGTATTAATATCAACTTTTATTGATTGTTTTGGCATATTGCGCCACTATTAAGTTTTGTTATTGATTGTGTTTTTATGAAAAAGTTCAGTAATTTGTACCATATACACCACAATCAATAAGACATTAAATTATATTTGATTAGGATGTTTATATTTGTTTGAGAATTAAACCTTATTTTTTAATAAATATTTTAGACTTCATAGATGTTTTCATCATCAATAACAAAAAATATACGGCAACCGGGATTTTCACAAGACGACTCCTTCTTTGCGTCAAAGAAGCCCTCTTGAATTGAACCCGGACTACAAGCTTGGGAAGCTTGGGTCATACCACTAGACTATTGCCGTATTAAGTAATAAGTAATTTCAAGCGAAAAGATATAAAACTATTTCTTTACAAATTAAAACCATGGATACAACAGACATCATCCTAGTAGACAATAATGACACCATAATAGGCCATAAACCAAGATGTGATATCACTCCTACAGACATCTACAGAGTATCAGCACTCTGGATAAAAAACTCAAAAGGCGACATCCTTCTGGCCAGACGCGCTTACACAAAATCAAACAGCCCTGGAAAATGGGGTCCAGCCGTTGCCGGAACAAATGATAAGGGCGAGACCTACAAGTCAAACATAATCAAAGAGGCCGAAGAAGAGATAGGTCTTAAAGATCACGATTTCAAAGAACTCCATAAAGTAAAATTAAAAGGCAGATATACTTTCTTTTGCCAGTGGTACTTTGCAATAGTAGACAAAGACTTAAGCCATTTCAAAATCCAAGAATCAGAAGTTGCAGAGATAAGATGGTTCCAAAAAGAAGAATTAATCGCAGAATTAGAAACTAACCCCGACGGCATGCTTGATTCTATAAAAGATTTCATTCATTTTGAGTAAATCCTAACAAAACATATAAAAATGAACATTCTAATAATATGTTATATTGCTTATGTCTTCTGAAAAAATAAAAATTGAGGTAATGGACACAACATTAAGAGATGGCGAGCAGACACCCGGCGTCAGCTTCAACGCAAAAGAAAAGCTTGCAATAGCAAAGATGCTCTTAGACGACCTCAAAGTTGATAGAATCGAAGTAGCTTCAGCCAGAGTCTCAGATACCGAAAAAGAATCAATAAAATGTCTCTGCTCATGGGCAAAAAAGAATAATCATCTAAAGCAGATAGAAGTCCTAGGATTTGTTGACAAAGGCCTATCGGTAGATTGGATAAATGACACTGGGGCAAGAACAATAAACATCCTCGCAAAAGGTTCAATGAACCACCTGACCTTGCAACTTAAAAAGACCCCAGATGAGCACATAAAAGATATAATTAAAACCATAGACTATGCCACCGAAAAAGGAATGACCTCAAACATATATCTTGAAGATTGGTCAAATGGTATGAGAAATGACAAAGATTACATATATCTATTATTAGATAACTTAACCAAACAAAAGAACCTAAAAAGAATAATGCTCCCTGATACTTTAGGTATCCTTTTACCATCTGTTGTAAAAGAATTCATAGAAGACCTAACCCAAAGATACCCCTATACACATTTTGATTTCCATGCTCACAACGACTATGGTGTGGCAACCGCAAACTCAATAGCAGCAGCAAAAGCCGGCGCAAAAGGTATCCACGTGACTGTAAATTCATTGGGTGAGCGCGCAGGCAACACATCAATATGTGACTTTGTGATTGTCTTAAGAGATCTTATAGATAACCTTGACACAGGTATTGATGAGACCTACCTTAAACCAGTAAGCGATATAATATCGAACTTTTCAGGAAAGAAAGTCCCATCAAACAAGCCAATAGTGGGTGACGACGTATTCACCCAGACTGCAGGCATCCATGCAGATGGTGATAAGAAAGGCAACCTCTACACAAACAAGATTGACCCGAAACGGTTCGGCAGAGAACGTGAATATGCGCTCGGTAAATTGAGTGGTATGTCAAGCCTTGACATGAACCTGAAACAGTTAGGTATTACTCTCTCAGACAGCGACAAAAAATTAGTATTCAAAAAAGTAATTGAATTAGGAGATAAAAAACGGCGGATAACGACCTCTGATCTTCCCTTCATAATAGCAGCTGTCCTTGAGACTGAAAATTCCCAAAAGATAAAGATAACAGAACTTGACATATCAATATCTTTCAACAAAAAACAGGAAGCATCATTTACTATCACTTACAATGACAAAACCCTAAAAACTTCAGCAGTTGGAAACGGCGGTTATGACGCTTTCATGAACGCCTTAAAAAAAGTTGCAAAAGAACTAAATCTAAAATTACCAATTCTGGTAGATTATGAAGTCACCATCCCTCCTGGCGGAAAACCAGACTCCCTTGTTGAAACAATAATTTTTTGGGAACAAGATAACAAGACCTTCAAGACAATCGGTGTAAACTCAGACCAAATTCTAGCCGCAATTGAGGCAACAGAAAAGATGCTAAATCTAATTATTTGAAAACCTTTTAAAGTTAAATATACTTATAGTGTCTTATGTCATCACAACTAACAAGTGAACAAGATTCAAATCTATCTAAATTTTTAGATATGCCTGTCTATGAATCTATAGGTAATCCGACAAAGTCTCTGCTCTCCTTAATCAATAAATATAACACCTCTAAAATAGACGAAGGTCATCAAGATTATGGACTCCCTGCGTTATCAAATATCTGGTATCTTGACGATGATGACCTCTATACATACTCAAAGGTTTTGAGTCTAGAGATAGTTGGTAAGCGTATAGGTTCTATAAACATAAAACCCAATATTAAACAATTTTCAATACACGATTGGTATACTGAAGAAATCTGGGGTTATACAATAAATCCTAGTCTATTCAGAGACACACCAAGTGAATTAACATATAAATTTTTAGAAGAATTACAAGGCATATTTTCAGATGTTGGTACTGCCAAAGATCCCGCATGGGATATTAATCAAAGACCTATATATTTTAAAAACGTGAAAAATGTCAAATATACAAGTATCGCTCTAGGATTACCTATACTATTTGACCCACAACTAATAGATTTTATAGTACCAGTAGTTTTTTTTATAGTTGGGAAAACAATTTTAGATTATAGAAAGTACCATAATTCTCAGTTAGAATTTAATATATCTTCATTTAAAAACAATGTAATTATTGATACATTTTATGATATCTATAAAACTCCGTTAAATCTATAATGTCATAAATAAAAAATAGTCAACCAAAAATCAATAACCAATCTCAACTTCATCTGTTCTCCATTTAGGATCAGGTTCAGTCTCATTAATCTCTTGCCTTCGCCCCGCCTTGTATTCAATAAGTCCCAGCCAAGCAATCATTGCGCCATTATCTCCTGCAACGTTTGCTGGCACGACATTGAATTTTGCACCCCTTTCAGAACACATAGTGCCTAACACCCCCTGAAAAATCTTAGATGCCGCAACCCCACCAGTAAGCAAAACCTCATTTTTACCAGTGTGTGATAGCGCCCTCTCAGTAACCTCAACAAGCATAGAATAAGCATTATGTTGGAGTGAATAGCATACGTCCTCAATCTTCTCTTTCTTAATCAAAAAACTATCAGCTGCGAAAGTCAGAAGCCCCGAAAATGACATATCCATACCTTTAATTGAATAGGGCATATCAATATATTTACCTTTTTTAGCAATCTTTTCAATTATTGGTCCCCCCGGGTTTCCAAGTCCAACCTTTCGCGCGAACTTGTCGATCATATTGCCTATACCAATATCAAGCGTCTCACCGAACACACGATATTTCCCACCTGTGAAACCGATAATCTGTGTATTGCCCCCTGACGCATAGACAATGATTGGGTCTTTTACAGCCGTCTTCAGTTTGCCTATCTCTATGTGTGCAATGCAATGATTCACTCCGAGTATTGGTTTTTTCAACCCCAAAGCAAGAGTCCTTGCAACAACAGCGCCAACCTTAAGTGATGGGCTAAGCCCTGGACCCTGTGAAAATGAAATCAAATCAATATCATGTACAGAAATTTTAGCAGTTAAAAGTGCTGCAGCAACTAATTCAACAGCATGGTTAGTGTGATGCACCGCCGCCTCGCGCGGATGTATACCTTCGTCAGGAAAGAAGCTTTTCTTCTCATTGGCAAGTATATTACCATTAGAATCAACGATACCTATGCCTAACGTGTGCGCAGTTGATTCAATGCCAAGACATATCATATCCCTTACTTATGATATATTTTTTATAAGGTTTTGTCTTAAGTACTGGTATCTATTAATTGTACTGTATATTACATCCTATACAATATTTGAACTAAACAGACAACAGAAATATACACTTTTTTCTTTCCTCTCAAAGACATACCTTTTTAAACATATTTTTTCTATTATACTCATACAGCACAAAGGGTAGTTACTATGGAATCAAATGATATTACAGTCGAATCGCCGACATACGTACATGAAGTAGAAGAGACCGATTACCGGGAAGAGAACATACTTCTTAAGATAAAGTTAGCAGAGATGCGAAACGAACTGATGCGATATAAGATTCCACCTCTTCTTGTTGCTGAAGTTATAGATACATATCCTCAAAACCGATGTATGGTCCGTCTAAAGAACGGTAACGAGTTCTACGTCAACGTAGATGCATCCCTTGACAAGAAACTGAAATCTGCAGATGAGGTCTTGGTTGAGCAGAAATCATTAACAGTCATCCAAAAGTTAGGCAAAAAAAAACACTTTGATGTAAGCAAATATGTAATTGTCGAAAAGCCTAATATAAAGTGGTCACAGATAGGCGGTCTTAAAAAGGAGATTGAAGAGTTAAAAGAAGTGATTGAGCTTCCTCTCCAAAAACCGGAACTGTTCAAGAAAATTGGTATAGAGCCTCCCAAAGGTATTCTACTTTACGGTCATCCCGGAACAGGCAAGACGCTTCTTGCAAAGGCAGCAGCTACAAGCACAAATGCGACATTTATTGAGATAGTAGGTTCCGAACTAGTGCAGAAATTCATAGGTCAAGGTGCAAAGCTTGTAAAATCAATTTTCGAGATGGCACGAGAGAAAGCGCCTGCAATAATCTTCATAGATGAGATAGATTCAATCGCAGCTACAAGGATGGATGTCGGCACTTCAGGTGAAAGGGAAGTCCAGAGAACATTCATGCAACTTCTGGCTGAGATTGACGGTTTTGAACCGTTAGGTAATGTAAAGCTGATTGCTGCAACAAACCGTATCGACATCCTTGACACTGCAATAACCAGACCAGGAAGATTTGACCGTCTAGTATTCATACCTACACCGGACCATAAAGGCATTGTTGATATCTTAAAGATTCACACAAAAAATATGAAACTTGCAGAAGATGTCAATCTGGATAAGATTTCAAAAAAGATGAAAGGCATGTCTGGCGCAGAGATAAGGGCAGTATGTATTGAAACAGGTTATTTTGCGATAAGGGAAGATAGGTTCATTGTGACTGATAAAGATTTCAATAAAGCTGTCGCAAAGATTGCAGTTGAAGAGATTGAGAGGAAAAAAGACCTGTCTTATATGGGCTAAAACTCTTATTTTTTATTTTTTGATTCGGCATGTCTGATAAGGCTTATACACCTTATTTTTTATTTTTTTAAGATAAATATTTGTATCTTTCTCATTATCGTTCTCATATCTATATACATAAATAAACAAAACATCATAATTATTTCAGTCATATTCATATCATTATTTATTATACATACTCTATCTTCAGGATTTTCAATTTCAGATATCTTCAACTTTTTAGGATACCAGACCGAAAGCACAGACACAGAAGACATTAGTCTAAGGATTGAAAAATTACGGCAGAAGTTAATAGATGATAATTGATAACGTTTTCATTTCTTTTTAAATATACATCACACAATTGTTAATTGTTTATAAAATTAACATCACTTATATTCAAAAAGAAAAAACAGTAAAATGATTATAGGTAAATACTATGAAATGCTCAAAGTGCGAGAAAAAAGCAGTATATTACAGAAAATTTGAAGGTCAGTGGCTTTGTAAGAATCATTTCTCAACAAGCATAGAAAAAAGAGCAAGAAAGACAATTCGTACCTGCGAACTAATCGAACACAACGACCGTATAGCAGTCGGCATTTCAGGGGGTAAAGATTCACTGACAATGTTATACTTCCTAAACAAGATAACCTCAAGAAGAAAAGATGTATCCATTTTCGCAATACTCATTGATGAGGGCATAAAAGGCTACCGTGAACACGGCAGAAAGACAGCGATTGACTACTGCGAAAAGCTAGGGGTAACCCTTGCAATCGCATCTTTTGAAGATGAATACGGAATGCCTCTTGACAAAATCATAAAAATTGGCAAAAAAAACGACAAAGCAGTAAAAGCATGCACTTACTGCGGAGTCTTTAGACGAAAGCTGTTAAACGACACATCAAGAGAACTGGGTGCAACCAAACTTGCAATAGGCCACAACTTAGATGATGAGGCGCAAGCCATAATGGCAAATAATATTAGAGGCGACCTGTTAAGAAGCGCAAGACTCGGTGCAAAAGCCCTGGTCATTGAAGACGAAAGACTGATACCGCGGATAAAGCCTTTAAGGGACATTCCTGAAAAAGAAGTCGCGCTCTTCACAATGATAAATGGCATCCCTGCAGATTTCGCAGAGTGCCCTTATGCCGAGGAGAGTTTCAGGTGGTCAGTGCGCGACATGATAAACACGATGGAAAAGAAGTATCCAGGCACAAAATATTCAATTGTCAGAACCTTTGACAACCTGCTTCCGACAATAAAAGAAAAGTATACGGGTGGAAAGATTGGCGCATGCAAAAAATGCAAAGAACCCACAAGCAACGACCTGTGCAAAAATTGTATTTTGCGCGAGAAACTAGGCATCAATAGGACTTGAGATCTCTCGAACATTCATATAAATCTTGTTCAACTCAGAAAGACTGACAAATTTACCAAGTTCGTGATTATCAATTGATTTGGTATATCTTTGATTGACAGTTCCAATGAGTATAAATGAATATTTTTCATCATCATCACGTTCAATAGGACTTAAAATCTCTTCAACACACACATTAAATCTATCAAGACCGACAGGATTCGTTTTAGTGCGTTCATATACATATACAAGATGTACAGGTTCATCTGTATACCTAAGTTGGTCAAATATAATATTACCTTTCGAAATCCTAATACTTGATTCCATTTTGGCCTCACTTTTTAGCCATCTCGTATTTTTGTGCACATTCATGTTATGTTGTTTTTCAACAAGTATTTTATATTCTGAAAAACTAGTTTAAAATTCATCATAAAATTCATAAAATTTTTCAATATCAAGCTCAATCTTATCTACACCATAAAATGGTTTGATATTTAGGCCATGTTTTATGACTGATGCATATATACGAGCACCTTCTTCCTCAAAATCTTTGAACCCGAACGGTATGATACTATTAATCCTATTCTTATCCGTTATAAAATATTCACTCATTATGATCTCTATTTATCTATAATAAACTTTAACATCTATTTTCAGACTTCATATCTACACATATTTAACTTTTTAAATGCGACTATTGTAATCAATATTTATATATCTGCGCACATAACACTGTTATAGTGATCTTATGAAACCTTTCTGTGAAGTTATGGTAAAAAACATATTCCCTGCCATAAGAGCACTTATTGCAAAAGAACTCATGGACAATCTGCACCATACCCAGAATGAGACAGCAACCCTCATGTGCATAACGCAACCCGCAATATCTCAGTACAGCCGTGAATTGAGAGGGAAAAAAGTAGTCATATTAAACAGCAATGCGCAAGTCGCATCCATAATAAAAGAGTCCGCAAAGACCTTAGCAAAACAGAAAGAGCAAAAGAACACAGGAATCATGTGTAACATTTGTCGCGAGATAAGAAAAGAAGGGCTTCTCTGCAAGCTACATAAGGAAATTGCGCCATCACTCAAGACCTGTGACCTCTGCATGAGTACAGGGTGTCTTTGCTGATATTTACAAGTAGAGGTTTTGTATAATGTTTAAAAAAACATCAACTTCAAAAATATCAAAAAAGAAAAAAAGTCCACAGATAAAGACTGAAAGCGGAAAACGCCTTTATCATTTGATATTAGAAGATCGTTTAAAAACCGAAAAAATAAGAAAGACACAGATAAAAATAATAGTAAGTTTTTTAGCAATTATCCTGATTATATACCTAATAAAACACTTTTTCTTAAGAATATAACCTGCAAGAGTACATCTGCACTATATAATAACAAAAAACTAACATATATAAAGTTTTATTAATATACATAATTATATAGATTAATGGTGATTATGTGTTTAACTCATTAAAAAAATCAAATATGATTCTATTTATTGTAACATTCTTTTTATTCTGTTCTGCGCTTTTTGCAACATCTTTTGCATTCCCGCAACAGCCGACCCACTTTTATGGTTATGTCTACTTGGGCGCAGATAATAATTCTGCAACAACAGGCACAAACATAACTGCAAAAATTAACAACATCATTTTTTCTTCAACTCTGACAATAGATGGTAATTTATATTCATTTTTAGTTCCTACAGATGATTCCGAAACAGAGACTAAAGAAGGCGCAACAACAGGTAATAACATATCCTTATTTGTAATAGATATATATTCAAACAGCTGGATATTTACAGGTCCTGGCGCATCAAACAGACTTGATCTTTACATAAATCGCCCACCTGTATTAGATACGATTTCTGATATCTCTATCACCGAAAATGATACAGCAACAATCACACCACATGCAACAGATATAGACGGTGATTCTATAACATATAGCATAAATGACACAGATAGATTCAAATGGTCAAGTTCATCATTTACATGGATAACAGATTATGATGATGCAGGTGTATACACAGTACGTGTCACTGCAACAGATAGCGCAATGTCGGATTACCAAGATGTAACAGTCACAGTAGCAAACAAGAACCGTGCACCAGTCGCAGCAGATGGTAGCACAACAACATATGAAGACACATCAAAAGACATCACACTTTCAGCAACAGATGCAGATGGTGACAGTTTAACATATGCTCTCGTAACAGCACCCACACATGGTACAGTCTCAATCTCAGGCGCAACCGCAACTTATACACCAAACGCAAACTATAACGGTGCCGACTCATTCACCTTCAACGCAAACGACGGCACAGTGAACAGCACAGCAAAAACAATCTCAATCACAGTCACAGCCGTAAATGATGCACCTATATTGACCACAATATCTGACATATCAGTATTTGAGCGACAGAAGATAACGGTCAAACCAATAGCAACAGACGTTGACTTGGATTCATTAACATTTACTGCAAACAACTCAAACCTGATTTGGAACACAACATCAAGCGTTTTTGAGTGGACACCAGATTATCTTGACTCAGGAAATTATACAATAATAGTTACAGTATCAGACACAGTTCTTGAAGATTCGACAACATTCAACATAGAAGTCAAAGACAAGTATCACGCATTTGACAGAGACCTTGCCCTTGGTTGGAACCTTATATCGTTCCCATATGTTCTTGACAGCGCATCAATAGACGATGTCTTATCCACAGTTACAGGAAACTACAACGTTGTCTGGGCATATAATATATCAGCAGACGTAGAGTGGACAACTTATAATCCTACAATGCCTTTTGAAGGAAATACATTGAAGACACTTGAAAATGTTCAAGGTTTCTGGGTCAACATGACATCTGCAGATAGACTGACAGTTATAGGCACAATACCTACATCAACAACAATCAATTTGAATCAAGGCTGGAATTTAATATCTTATCCATTTAATGAGTCAGCAGATATAAGTTGTATGTTATCTCAAGTTGCTGGAAATTACACAGTAGTCTGGCAATACAATGAAACAGCACCAGGCGCAGACTACGAAAAATGGACTCTAAACAATCCTGCTGCACCAGTCCAAGTAAATACTCTTGACAATTTCACAAAAGGATACGGTTACTGGATAAACATGACTGAAATTGAAACTCTTGAGTGGACAAGCACCTGTTAAACTATCAATATTTTTTTAAGGGAAATAGATTTAGATGGGTTTAAGAAAAAAGATAATAACCCAGAAAAACTGGAAACTTAAGATGCAGATAACTCTATTAATTCCACTTATATTTGTCATAGTTTATATATTTGCGCAAACTGGCGCAATAGACCTGTCCTCAATCACAGGTTTTGCAACCTTGGGCGCAAAAGGTAATAATCAAAATAATAATGATAAGTCTCCTGCAGTGTTAAGTGATGCAATCCTACCTGAAAATGATTATTCTATTTTTGCACAAGATTCATTTGATAAAGACAAAGACAAGAAAAAAGATGATAAAGATAAAGATTCTGACGAATCCAATCAGGATGACAATTCTGATGAAAATGATGATGCACAAGGTCAAGAACCCCCTGCTTTAGGTGGCGGTGGTTCCGGCGGTAAAAAAAACGATAAGCCTCCAGTTGTAACTCCTCCTACAGATGATGATGATGATAATAATCCAGAACAATACCATGGATCAACTGGTGCAATACCTGATTTTCCTGCAAATTTCTGGGGTATTCTTACTATAAATTATAATGTTGCAAGTGCCGGAGAAACAATAATTGCAACAGTCAACAACACAGAATATCAGACAACAACACTTACTGGCGGTTATTATACGATTACATTTCCTGAAACTGGTGAACTTATTGATTTTTCATATAATGGGACCCTTATAGGGAGCTCATCTGTAATTAGTGGTGCAGTCAAAGAATTAAATCTAACTTTTAATGTGTGATATCATATGAGTCTGTCTACTAAAAACAAATCAATTGATAAAAATGATAGTCCTGATTTTGAAGTATTCTGTTCGCCTAATTATCCTAATGCCTTTGTAAATCTTAAAAATGCATGGTTCTCTTTAGCCCAAAAAGTTTATTACGCAGAGTTGTGCATAGAGGGTCTTGAGACCAAAAATTATTCAGAGTTCCAAGTTCTAGGAAAAGGTCTATATGATCTCAGTATTCATAAAGATATTCTTAAGGACTGCCGAGCGCATCTTGAAGATATCAGTTCATATAATCTTAAGGGTGTGGGTGTAAATAACATATCATTAGATGATCTTTCAGGACTTATAAATTCTAATATACCTAATGAGATTCAAACTGATTTTTGCACTCTTCTTGAATATGATGTTATGATGAAAGATGCAATTAATCTAATAACACACAATGACTATTTATTGACCCAAAATTCAACAGCCAATCCAAAAAAGACAAACATAATTACTTCATTTACCGACACTGCAAAAGAAATTCCAAATGTAATATATGATGCTCTATTCAATCCAAAAAATACCTTAATAAAAGCCACATCAATGACAGTCATAGGCTCATTATTATTGTCAGGTTTTGCATCTGCTTTTGATGGCAATCATCATCTCTCATCAGACAGCGCAGACACAGTCTATCAAGATTTACTCCATCAACTAGATTTAATTCTTCCAGATTTACCAGACATTCTACCTATCGCAGCTGCACAACCCGTAACCCAAAGTGTACCAACCCAACCGACATTTTTTGGAGGTTATGGTAAACTTGACGGTTCAATTGTAAACTCTTCAGAAGTTTCACTGACAGCTTTAGTAAATGAAACGTCCTACGATGTAACTACTTGGTTTACTGATAATTCTGGAAATGAATTTTTTACAATCACCATACCTTATGACGCAACAAATGCCGAAAAAAATGTGACCTTCTTCTGCCTTGATGAAGACACAGCTCAAACATTTATGTCAGAAGAAAATGGTACAATGGTAAGTGGCGCATCTAACTATCCCTTCAATGTAACATTTACAGATGATCAATCACCACTATTTAACACACAAGATATATCAGTTTACGCCAAAGACCCAGACAATAAAGTAAATGATGTAAACATCTCAACAACATCAAATGAACCTGTGACTATGTTAGTCAAAGAAGATGGTGCTGAACTTTTCAACAGCACAGTTCTAAACAAAGAACGGATTTTGACTTTAAACAATCAAACTGATGGTACTCACATTTATCAAATTATAATTTCAGATAAAAACAACAATCAGAACACAACCCAACTATCTGCAACAATTGATACCGCGCCTCTCGCCGATACAACTCCTCCAACACTTCTAAGTTCAGAAATAGAAGTAACAGCTATCGACGGAGATACACTAAAAAATGATGTCACTGTATCAATAACAACAGATGAACTGACATCTATTAAAATTGAAAATGAAAATGGTTTAGTCTATTCAAATACTAGCTTGAAAACTGATTGGTCTGTATTATTAAAAGATCAAACAGAGGGTGATAGAGTTTACAATATTACATTTTCAGATTCAAGTAACAATAATGATTCAATAGAATTATCAATCTTAATTGATACAACATTACCTAATCTTATTGATTATTTAGTATCTGTCTTTGACAGAGATGGTGACGGCAACAACGATGATGTAAAATTAAAATTTAATCTCACCGAAAATGCATCAATTTATACTCAAATAATCGGCACAGAATCAAACACAACAAACAGCACATTTTTAACAAATCCAATCCTTTATTTCAACAACTTGTCCGAAGGAAATTATAATGGTTTTGATTTAAACATGACAGACCTTTCAGGCAACCAAAATAATTTATCAATTTTATTTCCGATAAACATAACAAAAAAAGTAGTTGAAGACGACGACACAGACACTCCACCTGTTGATAAACCTGGTGGCAGTGGTGGTGGCGGTGGCGGCGGTGGTGGCGGATCTACAGGAGAAAAATACGAAAACATAATATTCAAAGACAGTTTAGGCGAGCAGATAATAAATAATATGATAACTATTTACAATTTTAACAATCCTGAGAATCCAATAAATTATCTTGAATTTATGTCATCAACAAATAAAGGTTCACAGAATCTAAATATTCAAGTTCTTAAATATAAATCTGCATTAGTTGACAAAAACGCAGAAGACATTGTTGCGATGTATTTTAACATGTATCTTGGTCTGGTAGGCACAGAGAATGGTCTTGATAACATTAATCTTGAATTTGGTCTGATTGATAATATAATATCTGACAAATCCCTTGATCTTTACTCAATAAGATTGATGTACTTTGAAAACGGAAAATGGGTTGAGATTGAAACAGAATATAAAGAACATGATAAAGTCAATGGTGAATATGTATTCTCAGTAGAACTAGACCACATCTCAGGTAACTATGCAATCGTCGGAAAAGACGCATCAATAATGCCGATGCTAGGAAATATGGGTGATAGTAAACCCGACATACAACAATCAAAACCCGACAATTCAGATAACTCAAGTTCATTCTCATCAACAAATACCTCTGAAGATACCCAAGACCCAGCTGATGAAGAACCAGAAGCAACACCAGGTATTAATCCATTAACATCTATACTCCCCGCAGCATATCATCTATTAAGTTTACGCAAAAAGAAGAAAAACTAATTCTTATAAACTCTTAAAATTTCAGAATAAACTATTTTAACAAATTCTTCAGGTTCAACATCGGTCCCACCATTTCGGTCAGTACTACCTGCATTCCATCGACATCCAAAATTAGGGATATTAAGATCCCTAAGTATTATGTCTCCTGCCATCTTTCCAAGCCTAACCTTTATTTCCCATTTTCTTTTTGAACCGGCAGACATAGGACTAGCCATAACAATTAGTTTTGCATCTGGCAAATATTCAGGCACAAGTTCCGATTCAATCTTTTCATCTAAAGTTATGTAATAAATACCATTCTGTTCTGAAAATGCTCCATCATCAACAAGTCGTTGTACTTCTTCTCTACTTTCCTTTCTATCCTCAAGCAAAATTTCAGCTTTAGTATCTATCGGTTCATCATTGAGATTATAATATAGGTTCTCCATAATGAACGGCAAATCTCTTGTTTCTTGCAATGCTTGGAGGATGTCGGCAATTTCATTTTCAGCCCCTGTGTGGTCAGCAGAAATAGCCGCAAAATTATAAATCTCACGAGGTTCAAGAACACCTGTCATTATCATGCTTGATAGCACAGCATCACAGTCAGTGTGATTAATAATAATCATATAATCTGAAGAGATAACACCATATTTTTTAACATAATCAATTGCAATAGTAGTACTTGAAATATTTTTATACATCTGTTTGATTGGCGCATGATGATCAATGTTTAATACATCCTCATAAGTTATACCTTCCTTTGAGAATTCTCCCTTTTCAGTACCCTGTAAATAAAAATCACAGATACATAGTTTTGAGTCCGGAAACATTTCCTTCAGTTCAGAATAAGTGTATACTGACTTTTCGTCAATAAGTATAACATTATCAGGAACTTTAAACATAATAAATAATTAAATAGTGAATTTTATAAGATAAGAAACTCACTCACACAACTTAGAAAACACAGATTCAATTTCGTCTTTAGTTTTACATGTACCAATTTCAGCTCTTGCCTCGCGCCCGCCACTAACATTTTTAGTAAACCAACAAGCTTGAACCTTATAATCTTTAAGTTTGGGATTGATGCGCTTATATTTATCCATAAGCGCACACATAGTCTTGTAAACCTCAAACTTTTCTTTTGCAGTCGGGTCAGGTATAATCGTTCCATTTTTAAGATATTCCTCGCATTGCTTAAATATGAATGGGTTTCCTATTGCGCCACGGCCTATCATTACAAGGTCGCAACCAGTCTTGTCAATCATATCTTTTGCATCTTGCGCACAGAACACGTCACCATTACCAATGACCGGAATTCCTACAGCCTCTTTGACTTTTTTAATCATGTCCCAGTCAGCCTTGCCAGTATATTTGTCGCGCATAGTCCGCCCATGAACAGTTATTGCAGCGGCTCCCGCCGTCTCAATAATCTTTGCAATTGAAACAGTATCCTTTTTAGAATCAATCCCTAGCCGTATTTTTGCAGTGACTGGAATTGATGCAGTTGTTGATGCGCGAGATATAATTTCAGCAATAAGTTTTTTGTCTTTAAGTAATACCGCGCCAGAATTATTTCGTGATAATTTAATCGATGGGCATCCCATATTAATGTCTACAATGTCAGCGTTCATCGCTTCCATGGCGTGCGCACTCTTTGCCAATTTTTTAGGGTCCGAGCCGAATATCTGCACAGCAATGGGTCTTTCAATTTCTGCCGTATTGAATTCTTTCTTGAACCTATACTTTCCGTACTGTTCAACATCAGCATCTATCATCTCAGAGAACCCGAGCGCAGCACCATACCTTTTGCACAGTATCCTGTAAGGTAATGTTGATACTGAGCACATCGGCGCAAGGACTGTCTTGCCTTTTATGCGCACATTCCCAATCTTAATCATAGATAAAGTTTGTATAGTAAATGTTTTAAAAGTAGAAGATTGAATTAAGATAAAAACAAATAAAAAAACGCCGAAGGCAGGATTTGAACCTGCGCGTGCGCAAACACAATGGTTTTCGAGACCATCGCCTTGCCGGGCTAGACTACTTCGGCCTGGCTTCAGAAAGCCCGGGTATCTGTAACACCATTCGCATTCGCTCAGGTGTCATGTTTTAATTTGGCTTTCTTATAAAACTCTAGCTAACATTATCTTCAGAATCAAACTTTATAACTTTTTTTAAAGAACCTGCACAGAAATACCATCTTCTTCAAGAAGCTCGCGCATCCCCTTGACATGCCCTGCGCCGACAACCACAACAATATTCTCAAATTCAGCTGATAATTTCATAAGATTATGAGCCATAAACCAGTTCCTATCCTCAACTAAAACCTTATAGATTGAAGGAAAAGACGATTCCATATATACCATTGCCATATCAATAAATTCTGATTCAGGAATCTTATTCAAATCAATACCCTCTTTAGCAGGAATGACCTTTGATGCACCAATACCTAAAAGTCCCAGAACCATATAACTAATCAATTTGACTTTTTCTTTAAGACCCATAGCGCGCATAAGTTTGTTAATAGTAATATCAATCCTCTGATCAATTAATGCAACTCTAGAATCAGCTTTTTTAGCATGACGCACAGCATCAAGCATCTCCTGTCCAGGCAAGATGCCCGTCTCTTTAGAAAGTGTCTCTTGCATCTTCTGCAACAGCAACATTATGATTTTCTGAACAATTGGAAGTTTCATCTTACCTTTTTTATTCTGTTGAAGTCCGCGAAGTCTTGCAAGATCAAGTTCAACTGCAACAAGATCAGGTTTTATGCTAGAAATACTACTGTCAACCTTAAGAAGACTTTCTTTTGCAATATGTGATGTCCCGATAAGATATATCATAGGATAAATAATTCAAGAATCTTTATATAACATTTATCTAAAAAAACGTCATCCAAAATTGATAGGTTCTGGAAGTAAAGTAATTTTACCTTTATCATCATATGTAATGTTTACAATCCATCCGCTTATAGGTGTATATAGACCACGTTTTAAATATGATTCACTTGGTTTCAAAAATGTACCACATCCAAATTTATGTATAATATCTTCATCCTTTTTTTCAAGAGCATAAGAAGTATTATGAGAGTGACCTTCAGCAATAATTTTTAAATGTTTGGCTGAATCGTTTATAAAAAGATAATCATCTTTACCATGATTGCTAAATTCATAATCCTGTTTATTTATTTTGTGTGTCAGTTTAAGTACATATCCGAACTTATCAATAACAACTCTACCCACACAAGCGCCAAGATATTCAAGGTCATTACGTCCAAGTTTAAATGCCATATCCTCAATTTTTGCACCCGTATCTATCTTTTGTTCTTTATAGGCAGTATTATTATTATTATTATTATTATTATTATTATTATTACCTTTTATATGTTTCAAAATATTAAGATCATGATTTCCCGTAACAAATACAGTTTGCCCTTCAGAAATGGCTGGATAGTTTTTAACAACGTCTAAACATTGTTTTGAAATAGTTTTTAGATAATTGTCTTCATTTTGGTGTTTATACATATTTATGCCTGAGATAAGATCCCCACAGTGAAATACAGTATTTATACCTCTTTCATTAATCATATCATAATATTGGTTAAGTGCCTCAACGTCACATTTTTTGGCACCCCAATGTGTATCTGAAATAAGACCAAAACTGATAGAATTTTCAGTATCATCTGTATAATTATTGTATGGTATATAAAAAAATTCTTCTACCTTTTTGTCATTTATGATTGAATTTATTTCATATCCTTCTTTAGATAGATAATCAAGTACATCTTCAATTACATCAATTTTTATGTTAGTATTTTGATTATGTGTAGGACCATTTAAATACGAGATTAATTCCGCAATTGATGTAGGTTGAGTAGAAAGAATAGTTAATATGTCCTGTGATATATCTTTAACATATTGTTTAAAATAATCCATAAACATCTATCTTATAAATGATAGGGGTGTCAACATTTATAACCATATCTATAAGCTATAAACCACACATATAAATCATTCAATCTCAAGCGCGAAAATACTCAAGTGCTTCACCGATATTTGCAACCTCAACAACTTTAATATTTGCAAGGTATTCAATCTTTACAGGCACAAGTTCAGGTTGGCAGTAATCTTTAAATATCCCATAATCCGAGCAGAATTCAGTCTCATTATATTCATAAGCTTCACCGACTGGGACAAGGAATAATTCAGCACCAATTTCTTTAGAAGCCATAGCTTTTGCCTTAATCCGTCCAGCAGGACCGATACTTCCATCATGGTTGATAGTGCCTGTAACCATAACCTTATCATTTATATCTGACCCAGTAAGTGCAAGAACTGTAGCGATAGTGATAGCAGCACCAGCAGACGGTCCTTCAAGAATTGAAGCATCCGCCACAAGATTATAAGTTATGTCAACCTCTTCAAGACTAATATTCAAATAATCTGAAGCAATCTCTGCTGCACTCCTCATTGATGCCTGAGTATCATAATTAGTTATAATATTTCCTACATTAACAAGTATCAACCCTGAACCTGAACTGACAGCAACCTCTAAAAATGCAGTAACTCCAGTATCATTGCCGTTGACTGCCGGAAGGTTTATAGTCAAAGAATTAGGTAAATCAAGATAAAGCACCTCTTTTTCAATAGGTGTTTGGGTAATCATCTTGATAGCATCAGCATCAACCTCTGTAAAAAATATTGCGCCAGAATATAGTCCTACACTAAATATAAGGAGTATTATGAGCGCAGTCTTAACGTTTAGATGATTTGTTTCACATTTTTTCTTGTTCATAGATGGACACCTTTTTTTAATAAATATAAAGATGACAAGGCGCGCAATCTCGTGGATGCCAATACCCAAGCCTTACCAACCCACCTACCTCCACTCTGGATCCTTTAAGCACCCATACGATACCTTAGTGTTGCTCCCGTCAGGGCCTGGCACGGTTCGACATCCTATAAATCATAAAGGGCAGGGTATCAACGTTCGGAAAAGTCAGCAGACACTTAAGTCTTAAGCACCGCCGAAATTGCTTCATCCTGCTATAGACGATTTCACAGTTACAGGGAGCGCCTACCTCCCCAATAAAGCCTTGCCAATATAATATTGAGAAATAACTTTTATATACTAATTGCCCCCACAGCAACATTTAAATAAATAAATTCAAATATCTAACCATGGTACTCACATTCTTCAACACAATGACTCGTAAAAAAGAGGTATTCACTCCGATTAAAGGAAACAAGGTAAACCTGTATGTCTGTGGTCTCACAGTCTATGACTACCCTCACGTTGGCCATAGCCGTGTCTATATAATGTGGGATATCCTAAGGCGATACTTAGACTATTCAGGATATGACCTAAAGCATGTCCAGAACATAACAGATATCCACGATTCAATAATCAAACGCGCAAAAGAAGAAAACGTATCTTTAGAAGACCTGACCAAAAAGTTCACAGACATTGCTTTTGAAGACATGGATCGGTTAAGGATTAAGCGCGCTCACGTTTATCCTAAAGTCACAGATCACATAAAAGAGATAATAGACATGATAACAACCTTGATTGATAAAGGCTATGCTTACACCACAGACGACGGTTCAGTCTATTATGACATATCAAAATTCGCAGATTACGGCAAACTGTCAAGGATAGACCTAACCCAGACAAAGGCGGGCGCAAGAGTGGAAGTGGATGACTACAAAGAAAACCCTCAGGATTTCGCACTCTGGAAATCTGCAGATGACGCACCAACCTGGGATAGTCCCTGGGGCAAGGGTCGACCTGGCTGGCACATAGAATGTTCAGTAATGGCAAGAAAGCACTTAGGTGATACTCTTGACATCCACACAGGTGGTATGGATCATTATTTTCCGCACCATGAAAACGAAATTGCTCAAAGTGAAGCAGCCACAGGCAAAAAGTTCGTAAACTACTGGATGCACACAGCATTCATAAACATAGGTGGCGAAAAGATGTCAAAATCCTTGAAGAACTTCATAAGGATTAGAGACATACTTGAGACCTACAGACCTGAAGTATTACGACTTTTCATGGTATCATCCCATTACCGGACACCTGTAGACTACAATCCAAAAAACATAGACAATGCAAAGGCAGCCCTTGACCGCCTTGAGACATTCCTTGACAATCTTGACTTCTACAAGAAAGAGGCAAAAGATAAAGGACAAGAAGACAAAACCGTCAAAGAACTTATCTATAAGTCTAAAGAGGATTTCATAACTGCCATGGATGACGACCTAAACACACCTGAAGCATTTGAATCACTTTTCCGTTTCGTCAAAGACATAAACCGTCTGATGGAACAGCCCAGTGCAATAGGTAAAATTAAAATCGACAACATCAAAGCGCACCTATATGACATAGATCAAATATTTGACATACTTCCCGAAAAAGACAAAAAAGAAGACGCGATATCTGATGAAGTTAATGCTCTAATAGAAAAACGAGAACAAGCAAGAACTGAAAAGAACTGGACTGAAGCCGACATGATAAGGGACAAGCTTGACAAGTTAGGTATAGTCTTAGAAGACACAGGTAAGGGTATTAGGTGGAAGAAAAAAAGATAATTTTTTCTTTCCGCGCACAAAAACTATAAAAGCACCCAGAACCAATTATTAAATAGTGATACTTATGGAAAAACAAGAAATGCCCTTACCTGAAGGCAAATTAGGTCTTTTCTGGGTCATAGGCGCAATCGCAATGACTGCAGCAGGTTGGGTTTTAGGTCTTGAAAGCCAGACCTCATCAAATGTATTCATGGCATTCATACTTGTACTTTTTGCCGGCCTATCCTGGATTGGTGTTGCTGTCGGCGTGATACATAGAAATAGGAAATGATTTTAATGTCTAATCCTCTCCCCGAACAAAAGCTCATAGGCGAATGGATGATTGCAACCACGTTTATAGTCTTTGGGATGTGGATTGCAATAAATGTGGAATGGGTATTGGGCACAACTACAGGGTCATATTATGGCGCACTCTTTGTCGCATTCATCTTTAATCTAGTTGCAGGTCTGATATATTCAGCAATAACCTCAGAAGTAGCAAGGGACTTGTAAAACAATATTCACATCTTCTTTTTAATCGCGCCAAAATCAACAACTTTACCTGCATAAGTATAAGTCTGACAAGATTCATTACATTTACCACAATGAGAACAGGTCCTGTCAATAACAATCTTCTTATCCACAATCTTAATCGACCCTCTATTGCACGTCTTGACACAGATCCCGCAAAGATTACATGTATCAAACTTAATAATCGTCTTAACAAGTTCAGTAAACATATTTTTTGCATCATCTTTAGAATCAGATTTAATGACAATATGTCCACTCGCAAAAAGTGATATGTCGCATTTACCAGTCCTAACAGTTATAGCGCCCAAATCTTCTGAATACCTAACACTTCCAAGTATGTTAAACACTCCGGCAAGTTTCTCAAAATCTTTGATTCCTGAAAGCACGCCTTCAAGAGAGAATTTCTTGTCGTGGCATGGAACTATTCCTGAAACACTTGATATACTATAATCTGTCTTTTTTTCTTGTGGCACAAGGTTAACACCTTTAGTTTCAGATATACGCAACATCTTTTTAGGGAAATCTTTCCATCTCCAGAACCCAAGCCGTATATATTTCTTGCTAAGCATCCGTGTTTCTGCCCAATCAATCAAATACTGATTAAATTTCTTATATTTATCGAAATGGTTCTCTTTCATCTTCTGGTATTCGCAATCAAGTCCTGATGGACACATCCAGCACCCGACCCGTTCAAAACCCAAATCATAAAGTTTATTGTATCTTAATTTTTTAGATAATATAAAAAACCATACCTCAAGCGAAGTCCAGTCAAGTATTGGGTATGCGCTTATCTGTCCTGGCACAAACGGATTTGAATCTTCTCTTTTAGACATTGCTCTTGCAAATGACTCATTTTTCCTCTTACCTTCAAACGTAAGACATCCATCAGGATAATTAAGTGATACATATTCGGCAATGGGTGCAAGCTTATGTGTCTTACAACACCATCTATAATCTTTTGCAGGCGGTCCAAAAGTATCCATCTCCGAATAGAAATCTTTATCATTATTAAGCAGACGTATCTTTTTCTTAAGATGTTTCTGCATCATTGTAATGTAATCTATAGTCTCTGGAAATTCAAGACCCGTATCAATAAATATAATCTCAAAGTTAGATGTCACACTTTTAATAAGTTCCAATACAACAAGACTGTCCTTGCCTCCACTGAATGCGACATTGATTGGTTTTTTATTTTTTTCCATAGTGCTACTGATGAATTCTTTAGCTTCCTTTTCAGCGATTGTAAGTGCACCTTTATTTGCGATTATTGCTTTTGGAATATCGCTGTATAAGTTAGAGAAAGCAAATTCGTCCCGTGTTATGTCAATTATTTTGATGACTTCCTTGTCATCTGTAAGTTCTTTCTTGACCAGGCCTTTACCTATCATCTTATTTGGGAACATCAATATTGCATAGTCTCCGATATTGAATTTCTCACTTGACAATACAATCACATTGTCTGAATCAATATACTTACCTTTAAGGTGCCCCTTAGGCATTGTCTTGACCCGTATCTTCCTTATTGATGACTTATCAAATACTACGCAACCTTCAATTGAAGGAATAAACATGAACCTTTTATCCACTATATTAAATTCAAGGTTCCCAATAACGATTCCGTCGACAATGACCTCATCAACCCTGTCAAGTCCGGATGTTTTGGCAAGGTATATTGTCTTTTTACGCATCACTTTACCCGTGCGCGAGCCGTAAGCATTAGTAATTAGTTTGTTTATTTCTTGTGTTTCAGTTTCGAAAGCAGGTCTAATCTCACCGTTACCAGTAAGACTAATCGCCTTGCCACGTCCTCCACAGATATCGCATTTTTTGCGTAGCAGTGGCACATTGCATTCCGTGCACCATCTAACATATGTAGCTTGCCTTTGCATTTTAGTATTTCGTTGCATTTGGTGTCTCACATCTATGATTTATAGAACTAGATATATATATTAAAATAAAAAGTGAGCCCGAAGGGATTTGAACCCTCGACCTACTGGTCCGAAGCCAGTCGCTCTATCCAAACTGAGCCACGAGCCCACAGAATTAAATGACCATATAGTTTTTTAAATGTTACAATTTGATGTCCTCATCTTTTATGTCAAACACTTTTTTGCAAAGCTCTGAAAATACGACATCTTTTGTGTATATTATATCATTTATTTGGATCACTGCCGTTTCAGTTTTATCCATCATTATGTCATTTTTAGCTATATACTCTTCGATGGCTTGCGAATTGTGGTAGTATTTGCTGTAATCTTCGTAGATACAAAGTGATACATATTCATTTTCGTCATACACCCTTAAGAAATAATGTGGGTGTTCACGGTCTATATATTTTACAAATTCAGTTCTTTCTTCAATACTTTTTCTCGGATTGAATCTAAATGAGTTATAGACTATAAGCTCGTTGTCGAGTTTTTTGAGCACAGGGACTATAACAGGTTTCAATATACTCTCATTTAGAATTTTATGTTTTATTTTTCTAAATGTCTGTATATTTATGCCTGTTATCTCAGCGAGCGTTTTGCTGTTATTCTCAGGGAATTTACACAGATAAAAGATGACTCTCTTATCATTTCTATTCAGGTTAACCCTCTTAAGTGTCCTGTCTTTTATTTTTATCATGTCAGGACAATCTTTGTCGTCTTTAATCTCTAATCTAAATATGTGTTTAATTAGGTTTGCATAGTTGAAATATATGTTTGCATGTGTTAGTGCGAAATTGACATATTTGGGGTATCCATTTATAAATATATTTTGGTTATACCATTTCTCCTCAAAATTATATTGTCCTATCTTTAGTTTTGCAAAATCCTTGACAAAATTAAGGCCTATAAAAGATGACTCTGTGATAATTGTAAATACGCTGTTGTCATATTTGTTTAACACAATTTTTGATAACTTTTTCAATATCTCTTTGTTTAAATTAGGATTTATATGAAAAAATGTGTTTTTTATAATTTCTTCATTTATGTATTCAGAACCTATACGGTATTTAATGTGATATACCTCATTGTCTTTCAATCGTTTTTTTATTGCAGTGACAGTTGACCTGTTGAGGTCTATCTTTTCAGAAAGTTCCTGATCAGTCTTAAGTGGCCATCTAGTTATTGCGTAAAGTACAAGTTTCTCTTTATCTGAGAGTTTATCTGGTTTTATCTTTTTTATCTGTTTATATGTGGTAATCTCTGAGTTCATAAGGTATAATCTATTTAATATAATATATAAATGTTTCTGTCAATAAAATACATATTATACAGTAATCTATAGTTTATGGTCAGTTTTTAAAAAGAAACTAATCAAAAAACAAAATCTTTATATACTTTGACCTACTATATAAATATCCCTACAACAAAAAATAAAATCTCATATTTTGTGGACTCTCTCTCCATCAAAGGAATCATTGATTCCTTGGGTGTCTGATACTATGGGGTATCAGGCATCCAATCCAGGGCTATATTAATCATTTAAGTTCTAAAAGAATTTCTTTTTTAGCAGTATTGGCGTCAATCTGTCCTTTAGTCTCGCGTATGACCTGCCCCACAAGGAAATGAAGCGATTTCTCGTTACCACTTTTATAATCATTAACTGCAACCTCATTTGTTTCAATGACTTTTATGACAATATCTTTTATTGCGCCTGTATCATCAATCTTTCCCAGTCCCAGCATCTTTGCAGCGCTCTTGTCATCAGTCTTAAGCTCGACCATCTTCCTAATTATCTGTTCAGTTACATGGTCTGTAAACTCTTTCTTTGCAAATGATACAAGTAAGCTTATTACCCATTCATCTTTGAGTCCGGAACCGACATAAGTAGTGTCATTATAATTCAATGTCTTTTTCAGTGGTCCTGAAATCCATCCTGCCGCAATCTGTGCACCCACTTTTTTTGCGACTTTCTCAAATATATCAGATATTGCCTTCTCGCTTGTAAGTTTCTCAGCCTCTTTTTCGTGCATACCATACTCTTTTATGAACCGTTTCTGTCTCTGGTCTGGTAGTTCAGGCAATCCTTTTCTAAGTTTGTCAATAAGTGATTTTTTTATCTCAATCTTTGTAAGATCTGGTTCAAATGTATACCCATAATCAGCTTCCGTCTCTTTTTTCCGCATAGCTTTTGTGACACCCATCTGTGGATCCCATTGCCTTGATTCAAGCGTGATAACTCCACCACCACGAACGACATTCTTCTGTCTTATATGTTCATAGTTGAGTGCTTTCTCAATCTCTTTAGTCCCCGTGATGTTCTTGATTTCAACCCTTTCTCCGCCATTAATAGACAGGTTGCCGTCAGATTTGAGTGTGGCTTCACTTGCAAAATCATAGATGCCTAAGTAATCAAATATCTGCCCAATCTTCTGCAGGTATAGCCGTGCCTCATCAGGTGTTGCAAAATCAGGTTCAGTCACAATCTCGATAAGCGGTGTGCCCGCACGGTTATAATCAACAAGAGTGTACCCGCCAGTTGGCGAACTTTGATGTATAAGTTTTGCCGGATCTTCCTCAATATGCAATCGTCGTATCCGTATATTCTTTTTAGTCCCAGCAACATTTAGTTCCATTATGCCGTTCTCTGCAAGTGGCACTTCATACTGTGTAGTCTGGAAATTCTTGCTCATATCAGGATAGAAATAAGTCTTTCTTGAAAAATAAATCTCACCTGCAATCTTGCAGTTAAGCGCGAGCGCAGCCTTGATAGCGCTCTCGATAATCTTTTCATTAATCCGTGGTTTTGCACCCGGCATACCAAGACATGTAGGGCAGGTTAGAGTGTTGGGTTCAAGTGCATTCTTACTTTTGATAGATACAGGGTTTGCGCACCCGCATAAAAGTTTAGACTTAGAGTTAAGTTGCACATGTGTCTCAAGACCAATCATCATACTCATATGGATATCACTCTCAAAGATTTATGCTTTAATTATTTAAATGTTGGGTGTGGTATATATTATTCTTAGGACTTTTCATTATCTTTTATTTGTTAAGTGTATATAAAGATATTATGCAATTTTGCTAGCATAATCTTTTCCATTATTATATAATATATTGTTTTTGTCTTTATTTCTTAAGGTCGTTGAATTGATAATTGGCATGTGATTATCAAATGTGATATGTCCTCTGAATATATCGCTTTCAAAACAAATATGTTTCAATATTTCAGATTTATCGTCTTGCAGTTGTTTTAATTTTGTTGAATATGAAATATATTTTGTATTTGTGTGATAAAGATATTCAGTTGTGTGTCCTTCTAATGCATCAGAGCTTCCAAGATATATATTCTTTAAGTTATTTTCAATTACTTTTTTTAATTTTGTGTATTTTTCAAATTCAAATTCATTTAAGTCCATATTTTCAATTAGGTTTAGCATTATGTCTGAACTATGTACACCATAAAATATGTTGCCACTCTGTGTTGTCTCATCTATTATTCTTGAAAGAGGAAATTCACCAGTTTCTAAAGTCTCTAGAATTCTATCGGGCGCATTGATATGTGCTTGTATTGACATACCCTTGTCAATACCTTCTTTAAATATATTGTATATATTTTGATTAAATCCATCTATACAACGAAATTTTAATCCCTTAAATCCTGCATTTTTTAAGCCTGTTATATATTCAGAACAATCAATATCTTTCATCCATTTTGGTGGTGCTCTATTACTTGAATTGTAAGGTACATAAAAATAAGGAATTATTTCAGTGGTTAATTTTGGATGTATATCTTTCAAATTAAAATCGGAATTTATTTCTAGTAACTTTTCATCTTTGAATAAGCCTAGTATCTGATTAGCTTCTATACATGCCACTGCTTTATCTACATATAAATTTTCTTTTTTTGCTTTTTCAAAATAATCATAAATATTGTCTTGTAATGTGCCATCTACTTGATTAAGGTGTGTGTGACAATCTATAATGTTCAACATATAACTAGTTAGTAGTAACAGTTTATAAATATATCGTTTATTGGTAAAATTAAGTGGTTTAAAATAATTTAAACCAGCACAATTGTAGCAAGACCCAAGAAAACAAGGAATCCTAAAACATCAGTTGCCGTAGTAATGAATATTGTAGCTGAAGTTGCCGGATCTTTGCCCATCTGTTTCATGAAGACAGGTACCAATGCGCCGAAAAGGCCAGCAATGACAAGGTTGAAGACCATCGCAACACCTACCACAAGCCCAAGCATGGGGCTCTTATTGACAAATGTAGCAATAACTGCAACCAACAGTCCTGTAATAACACCATTGATACATCCTGCAATCATCTCATTCAATATGACTCTCTTTGATGTCTTGAGTTCTATCTCTTTAAGTGTAAGACCACGGACTGTCACAGCCATAGTCTGCGTGCCTGCGTTGCCACCCATTCCTGCAACAATTGGCATGTATGCAGCAAGAAGTATGACTGCTGACAACGTATCAGCAAAAAGCCCGATGACAGATGCAGCAAGAAATGCAGTCCCAAGATTCAGGATGAGCCATTTGTATCTGTATTTAACTTTAGTCAGTGCGGAGTCAAATACATCCTCATCACGGCTGACACCTGCAAAATCATATAATGCGTTACTTGCCTGTTTCTGTATCAGTTTCAGTATGTCGTCAGAATATATGACACCTATTATGCTCCTGTCTTCATCAAGCACCACAATCTTTGAATGCGGATTTTTCTTGAACAGATTTATAATATCATTTTCGCCTTGGTTATATCTTATGTATGGGACTTTACGTATATGTTTATTGACTTCCTCATCTTTTGAATAAAGTCCAAGGTCGTGCATCAACAGTTCACCATGGAGAAGTCCTTCATGGACAACAAGTATTGCAGGGAGCTTGCCCGTCCTCATCTCATGTTTCTTGATAATCTTTGAAACGTCAGAAAATGTAGTCTCGCAATCAACATCGATGTAATCAAGACTCATGATACCTGCAGCGCTTGCAGGGTCAAATTTGAGCAGATATTCAACTTTTTCTTTCATATCCTTACTCAATTTATCTATGATATTTTGTCGTCTGTGCGCACTTTCTATGTTCTGTAGAAGATCAGTTGAGTCATCAGGGTCAAGATAATGCAGTAAATTTATAATCTCAACACTTTTCAATTTGTTTATTATCCTTTTCCGTAGTATCCTTGATATATTAAGTAGCACAAAACCCTGTTCATTTACAGGGATACTTCTAAATACGGTTATTTTATCGGTTGCAACCATAACCTCATGTATATGGTTTTTATGTACCTCTTTTTTGAACATGTCATCAACTGTTTTCTAATATTTTGATTAAGTGATTATTCTATTTTGATTAAGTGATTATTCTATTTTGATTAAGTGATTTACTTGCATCAAATACTTATCTCTAATTATTGAGTGTTTTATACATATATATAATGTATAAGATATAATTGATTTCATGCGCTACTTTGACAATTATGCTTACTTTTATGATCTCTCAAACGATGAAGAGGGCAATTTCAATAAAATTAAATCCGAAAAGCCAGAATATCTTGCACATATAAGGGCAACACTCGCAGAAAGATGGGACTCTCTCCCTAAAAAAGAATATCATTCCCTATACCCGAGCCGTTCTGAACCCGGACACATGATAACCTTAAAGCGCGAGCATGTCATATTGATTCTACATCTTGAACGTTCTGAAGAGAAGGTTGAAGGAGGAAATACAGTCCTCCATGAGACCGACCTAGTCTTTGAAAAAGACAGTTTCGCAAAATTAGTCAAGCGCACAGACATGTGTCCCGACCGCGCCAGGATGTCATTTAGGATACATAAATGGGGTGACGAGCGCATGCTAACAATCCTAAAAAAAGACAAAATCTTCAGGCAATTCATAAAACGGATGAACGAGATATTGTGAAAATAAGTAAAAAACCTATAAATACAACCTAAAAAGTATAAATTAAGGATGACAATCTCAAAACATTAAATGGTTCTAAAACATATTATTAAACAATATGTCATGTGTAACTCACATATTATTAAACGATATGCAACGAACACATACATTTTGCGCCAATGCCTCATTCTTAATGGATTCTCCCGCATCAAAGTTCTGAAGGTAATAGATATTAAGAAATTTAAGTTTGAGCGGATTCACATAGAGATACAGGCTCGCAAGTTATTGATTTTTTAGGCTACGTAGTTACAAGTCAAAAGGAATAAAATCTTAATAATGTGGTAGTTTCCACTCATTATAAATAACTTATCTAAAAGTCATCACCATAAGTATTAACGCATCTATATGCAAGTCGTATTGCTAATTAATAATTAGAGTAAACCCCTCCCTTAAGCAGATTGAATATTTTTCAATCGATTTTTAAGATAAAATAATTAAAAAGGTAAAACAATGTTACAATCAACGGTAAAATCACTAATTGAACAAGGAGAAGGGATTAGTGTTGAGTTTAAAGAGTGTAAAAATACTATTCCTAAAAATGTGTATGAAACTATTTGTTCATTTCTAAATAGGTTTGGTGGTGAAATACTTCTTGGTGTCACTGATGATAAAAAAATAATAGGTGTAGATAAAGATAAAATTGCGCAAATAAAAAAAGAGATTGCATCTACTACAAATAATCCTCAAAAGATTAATCCGTCAGTTTATTTGAGTATTGAAGATGTTGAGATTGAGGGAAAAACGATATTGTATATTTATGTGCCTCAAAGTTCTCAAGTCCATAAATGTAGTAATCAAATTTTCGATAGAAATGAAGATGGCGATTTTGAGATTACTAATAAAAATTCAATGATAACGCAACTTTATATGAATAAACAAAAAGAATATACTGAAAATGCTGTGTATCCTTATGTTTCAATTTCGGATGTACGAGAGGATGTAATAAATAAAGCAAGGCAGATGACTGTCAATAGGGATAATAACCATCCTTGGAAAAATTTATCAAATTTAGATATATTGAAAAGTGTTAAGTTATATACAAAAAATCATAAAACTGGCAAATCCGGTTTTACTCTTGCATGCATTTTGCTATTTGGCAAAGATGAAACTATTTTATCAGTGTTACCTCATCATAAAACTGATTTAATTTTGCGTAAAGTTGATGTTGATAGGTATGATGATAGAGATGATGTCAGAACCAACTTAATTGATAGTTTTGAACGAATTATGCAATTTGGTGAAAAACATCTGTCTGACCCTTTTTATTTAGAAGGAGTTCAAAGAGTAAGCGTAAGAAATAAAATAATACGAGAAATTGCTTCAAATATACTTATGCATAGAGAATACATTGATGCATATCCTGCAAAAATAATTATTGAGAAAAATCGAATTTTTTGTGAGAATGCAAATAAACCTCATTTTAGAGGTATTGTGTCTTTAACTGATTTTACTCCGTATCCTAAAAATCCAACGATAGCTCGTGTTTTTAAAGAGATTGGACTTGCAGATGAGCTTGGTTCTGGAGTTCGTAATTTGATAAAATATGTTCAAATCTATTCTGATGCAAAGCCGGAATTAATTGAAGACGAAGTTTTTAAGATAATTATTCCATTGAAGGATGAAATATCTACCCAAAGTTCGGAGAAAACTGTGGAGAAAACTGTGGAGAAAACTGTGGAGAAAATTATGGATGTTATACAAAAAAATAATACTATTACTCAAAAAGAATTAGAACAAATAACAGGATTAACAAGAAGGGGTGTTGAATGGAATTTAAAACAATTAAAAGAAAAGGGTTTGATAAAAAGAATAGGATCTGATAAAGGCGGACATTGGGAGGTTGTAAAATGAGCACTTCTGAGAATAAGTTAAAGCAGACGGAAATCTGTGAGATTCCCAAGGGGGTTATAATCCTGATGATTTCATTACAAAAGAGACACCATCAATTCTTAGAAATCCTGTAGTTGCAAATATTTGTATTTGAGCAGTGATATTGAGAAATGGGGTTCTGGGATTAAAATGATTTATGATGAATGTACAGCGCAAAAGGTCAAAGTAAGTTTTAATGTTATGGAATATGGATTTAGTGTTGTATTTTATGGGGTACAATCTGAAGAACAAATAGAACACATAAGTATTGATGTTGACACAAATCCAGCACAAATCCGGCAAGAATGAATCATTGATTATTTAGACAAAAATAAATCCATTAAGAATCAGATAATAGTTAATGAATTCTCTGTAAATAGAGATACTGCAAGAGACGATTTAAATATACTAATCAAAACCAAAAAGATAATCAAAAAAGGCGCAGGAAATAATGTTTGGTACGAGTTAAGAAATAAGGAATGATTGGTATGAACATAGACCACGTGCGCATAAAGTTCGGCGATGACCTAAATGCGCATATTCATAACAATCAAAGTTAAATATGAGCTATAAGTAATTATTATGTATCTAAACCAGGTAATCAACCATGACAAACGAAATCAAAACTCAAGTAGACAAAGCATGTGTAATCCTTGCAGGTGCAGGAACAGGCAAATCCTACACACTTAAACAGAAAGCCAAATACTTAGTTGAACAATTAAAATACAACCCAGAAGACATCCTCTGCCTAACATTCTCAAATGAAGCCA
>JAHYJO010000010.1 GCA_019429125.1 Nanobdellati archaeon
CGCTCAAAAGATTTCATACATATTATATGCCTATTTAGGCATATATAGTTTTCGGTCTTTTTAGACCAAAAACGAATGAGTTAATAAAAATTAAAGGGTTATATGCCTAAAAATTAGGGAGGTCAGGTTATAAAACTTTAGAGAAACATATCAGTTTGGATAATCGGAAATGCCTCATCTAAAGCTATCTACTCTGTTCAAAGGATTATTTGATTTCAAAGGCTATAAACTTTCGATAACTGCTCATCCTATAGAAATCAATAACGTGCGAGCATATAAAGATAAGTAAATTCGATTAATCTAAAATTTATTAAAAGGAAAAAACAGCAACTACTGAATCTGTTGCGATTTTCACAATAATTTATTAGATATAATATCTGATAAATTGCTATGATACGAGTTTATTTTAATGACACATGGATGCCTGAATAGTTACAACTTTTTAATATAGGTAGAAGCTGAAAGTCAAAATAGATAATGGAACATTTGAAGAGGTTAAATTTTGTTGTCAAAGGTATGCGCTATTAATAGCATTGGCTTATTTGCATCATAACCATTTAAAATTGACAGAATAAAACAATGCCCTGCAATAAGCCTTAAGATATTAAGTCCACAACCGATACCGCATGCTCAAATTAAAAAAATCATATATATGGGTGAAGAAAATGAATGATCTGTAAACATTTATAGGCCTTCTTATTCAATCAATCGTTAAACCAACCTGCGCAAATATCACTCATCTTTTGAACTGTGTCCCTCTAAAACAAAACTTTTATATAGTACAATAGTTATATTAAATTGTACTATGAAAGAAATTATCAAAACACTGCTGGTCGAATGGAAAGAAAGACAAACGCCTATTATTTTTGATAGGGATGTCAATCTTGAGGAATATGCTGAATCAATACCAAATAAGATTATAGCTGTCACAGGCTTCAGAAGAACAGGCAAGACATATTCTATGATGCATCTCATCAACGGGTTATTGAAAGAGAACACCAAAGAAAATATTATCTACATCAATTTTGAAGATGAGAGAATTCCGGAAAAAACAGAGTTCTTAACCCAGTTGATACCGACAATATCTGAATTATTTAAAGGCGAGCTGAAATTTCTGTTCTTAGATGAGATCCAAAACATCCCAAACTGGAGCAAATGGCTGAGAAGAGCCTATGATAATGAAAATATAAGATTTTTTGTGTCTGGCTCATCTTCAAAAATGTCCAGCAAAGAGATCCCTACAGAATTGAGGGGCAGGTTTTTAGAAGTGAAGATGTTTCCCCTTTCATTCAAAGAATTTTTAAGGTTCAAAGGCATTGAATTTGACCTTGAGACAATAAATTATTCTGATAAGCAAAAATCAAAATTGCTGAGGCACCTAAATGAGTTTCATGAGTACGGCGCCCTGCCAGAGATTGTATTGGCTGAAGAGGGCAGGAAAGTGGATATCGCCAATTCATACTATCAGACAGTTGTCAGAAGAGATATCATAGAAAGATACAACATAAAGAACGAGGAAGCATTAAAGGCATTATTGAGGCTCTTGCTCAATTCCACCAGATATTCCATAAGCAAGATGTACAATAACTTAAAAGCATTGCATCATGATGTGGGAAAAACAACTTTACAAAAGTATATAGGCTATATAGAAAATTCTTTTTTTATGTTCAGTGTTCCTATCTTTTCATATAAGATCAAGGACCAGATGCAATATGCCAGAAAAAATTATTTTGTTGATGCTGTTTTTATAAGCAAGCTCTCAAGCAGGTTCACCAAAGATCTTGGAAGGCTATATGAGAACACATTTGCGATTGACCTGAAGAGAAGGAATAAAGAATTTTATTATTGGGAAAATTTAAAAAAACAGGAAGTTGATTTTGTCATTGTTGAAGGAGGTAAGGTCAAGCATCTGATCCAGATCTGCTACAATATTGATGATTTGGATACACGAAAAAGAGAGATAAGATCACTGATTCAGGCAAGCAGGGAATTGAAATGCAAAAATTTAATTGTGATTACTCATGACTATGAATCTGAATCCGAGGAAGAATGGTTTGGCATAAGAAGAAAGATAAAGTTCATTCCGTTGTGGCAATGGTTTCTTAGTGGAACATATCATGAAAATCCTTGATTTGGGCTTCAAGGAGTATGAACTTATTTCCGGATGGACAAATGCCTGCATAGGCCTATCAGAAAATTTCAAGAATCACTTTGAACTATGCCTAAATATTTATATGATATCTATTCTATATGTGGATATAAGCAGGATAAATATCAGGCCTTGATACAAATGTTAGAACTGAATGCAATCTATGAGGATAAGATTATCGAAAGAGGACATAATTACATACATAATGTAATTTACTGCCTGAAGATTGATGATTTCTTATATGCAGAAGTAGAAGGTACACACAGATACAAAACAAAGGTGAATCTTAAGACGCTTCAGGGTAGTTGTTCCTGCCCGTATGGAACCGACTGCAAACATGCAGTCGCCACATATCTTGCGTATAAGAACAAGGATTATGTTAATGCTGAACCCTTTATCAGACACTTAGATACACTAGACAAAGAATCCCTGATAAAGATAATTGTGGATAGCATATATAGAAATCCTAAGATAGTGCTGGATTATGATTTCAAGACATTGACAAAACCTGAATCGTTTGTAAACAGTTTTATCACTGATTTCAACTACCAAAAACTAGAGAAAGCAGAGATGATAGTTTCATCATTTGATTTTAAACTGCTGACAAAAATGCTTGATTTCATAATACAGAATGAAGATGACTTATGTGACAAAATATATGAAACAAACTATGGCGGTTATGAAGATAATGATGTACTCTTTGACTTTGAAATATGCATAAAAGAAGAAATTATAAAAAAGATAACAACAGAAGCCGAACTAAAAAAAGCAATTGCATTATCTTTAAATGAGGATATTATCAAAAATGCTGACAGTTTCATAAGATTCAAAGACACAATCAAGAAATGTTTCTCAAAATATGACTATCTTAGTTTTCTTCTACACCTTAAAAAACCAAATGTTGATGAAATCATAGAAAATATCACTGCCAAAAATAAGAATCAACTGTATTATTTACCAGAATATAACATACAGCTTGCAGATGCCATTGCAACATCAATAAATGATAAAAAACTTATTTTCCTTGTAGCAATACATAATAATGATTACAAGAATATTTTATGCTATTTTTCTGAATTAAATAAAATCATAAAGATGGGCAGTTACCACATAATATCAACAAAAATAACAGACATTGTACGGCTATTCATGAAAAATAAGCTAAAAGCTAAAAATATTGCAGAGACACTATTATTTCCAGAATTTATTAACCTATACGACAAAACACAGATGAATTATCTTTTAACTCAGACTGATGATTATGAATTTATCAAAAAACTTATTGACCTTGACAAAGAACTAACTTTAACATTAATAGAAAGGCTGAATCAGCTTTCCAAAAAAGATACAGAGATACTTATCAAGAACAAAAAGGATATCTTCCGGCACCAAGATACGGAGGGGGTCGTGTCTATGCTGAAAGTGTTAAGGAATATGTATGGAGATCAATACATAATTGACATAATCCAAATAAATTCTGAAAGATTCAAAACGTCAACCGCCTTAAAGTCAAGGCTGAAGCAAGAAGGAATATTTATAACCAACTTAAAAGGAATATTTAATATAAGGGTGTAATCTATGGAAAAGATATTTCAGCTCAAGATAGTACTGGATGGATCAAAGCCTAAGATCTGGAGACGTGTGCTTGTAGAAGATACAACAACGTTCGACAGGATGCATAATATAATCCAAAAAGTGATGGGATGGGGAAACTGCCACCTTCATATGTTTCATGTAGGAGTGTCAGAAATAGGTGAACCAGACCCAGATTATGAAGGCAATATAAAGGACTCAAAAAAGATTAAATTAAAAGATATACTCATATTAAAACAGAAGTTCAGATATGAATACGATTTTGGTGACTGCTGGGATCACATAATCACTGTTGAAAAGATTCTTAACAAGGAAGACTCAAAAAAGTATCCGGTTTGCATCGCTGGAG
Organism: Nanobdellati archaeon; assembly: GCA_019429125.1. Taxonomy (GTDB): domain Archaea; phylum EX4484-52; class EX4484-52; order EX4484-52; family GLR71; genus GLR71. The sequence continues at coordinate 4,092 of JAHYJO010000010.1, forward strand.
AAATGGCATGTCCCCCTGACGATAGCGGAGGCATCTGGGGTTATGAAGAACTTCTTGAGATTATGAAAAATAAAAGCCATCCAGAACATGAACATACTGTAGAATGGATGGGAGAAGACTTTAACCCCGAAGAGTTTGATATTGATAAAGTGAATAGGCGATTTAAGTAGAAATGGTAAAGACAATAAATCCCTCAATATCTTACTTGTTTATGCAATCTGGAAAAGAAAAACATTATAAAATTCAGATAATATAGTTGTTATTATGATACCAATCGCTAAACCCTCAATTGGTTCTGAAGAAAAAAAGGCAGTGTTAGATGTCCTTGAATCTGGCATGATTGCACAAGGGGCAAAAACAAAAGAACTTGAAGACTCTTTTGCTGATTACATAGGTACAAAATACGCTGTTGCTACAAATAATGGTACTTCTGCATTACATGTTGCGCTTCTTGCCTGTGGAATCAAAGAAGGCGACGAAGTCATAACAACACCATTCTCATTTACTGCAACCGCAAATTCTATACTTTACTGTGGCGCAAAACCTGTATTTTCAGACATTGATGAAAATACATTCAATCTAGACCCATTAAAGATTGAAGATAATATTACTAACAAAACAAAGGCAGTTCTTGTCGTTCATCTTTTCGGCAATCCTTGCGATATGGATAAAATCAAAGAAATTTGTAATAAACACAACCTTTTGCTTATAGAAGATGCATGCCAGGCACATGGGGCAAAATACAAAGGACAGATGGTCGGGTCAATCGGAGACTGTGGTGTTTTTAGCCTGTACCCAACTAAAAACATGACAACTGGCGAAGGTGGGATGATTACCACAAACAGCCCAGAAATCGAGAAAAAATGCAGAATAATAAGAGATCACGGCCAGGATGGGCGCGATAACCAGACTATGCTCGGTTATAATTACAGAATGACTGACATCCAGGCGGCAATTGGTGTTGAACAGCTTAAAAAACTTGAAGGATTCATAGAGAGAAGGATTGAGAATGCAGAATTGTTAACAGAAGGATTGAAGAATGTAAAAGGTATAATCACACCGATAATAAAAACAGATACAAGGCATGTGTTTAATCAGTATACGATAAGAGTTACAAATGATTTTAAGATTACAAGAGAAGAATTAATTCAAAAACTAAAAGATATGGGTATAGGCGCTTTCGTCTACTATCCGAAACCTATATACAGACAGAAATATTATCAGGAGTTAGGATATGAGGAAGAACTTAAAAACACTGAAAAAATAACAAAAGAGGTATTGAGTATACCTGTGCATCCTGGTGTTAGTAAAGAGGATATAAGACTTATAATAAAACAATTTCTATGAATATGCAGTACTGTGTGAATACACACCCACCAGTAAGATATATAAAATTTGCACTATATAAGTATATTATCCCTTTATTATCCACATATAAGAATCAGGAATGATAAACATGACAGCTGAAGCAGATACAATGAATAAGATTTTTGATGAACTTAAATCATTGAAAGAAGATGTTACTTTTATCAAAGAACATATGTTTGATCCAGATACTGTGATGACTACGGAAGAATGTAAAATATTTGAAGAGAGTATGAATGAACTTAAGGATGGAAAAACAACAAATTTGTCTAAACTTAAGACAGATCTGGGTATTTAGGGTGTTTGATGTTGAATTCTCAAGCCATGCCGAGAGATTTCTTAAAAAATCAGATAAGCAACTTGCTATAAGACTTCTTGAAAAAATTGAAAATTTATCAGAAGATCCGTTTCCTGCAGATATCAAAAGAGTCGTAAACAGGAATGAAAAAATATTTAGGATCAGAGTTGGTGACTACAGAATTCAGTATTCTGTAGACTATAAAAAAAATCTGATTTTTATTTCTGATATTAATAAACGGTCAAGAGCGTATTGAACGGAATCTGCTTCTTTTGTTCTCATTTCACTTCGTTCTATTCAAAGCTTTCTGATTGAAAATCAGAAATCATCCAAGTCAAAGACAACAAAACCTTTTGCTTTCAGTTCTTCTTTACCTTCAATCTTTTTTGCTACAAGACCGAAATACTCTTTTCGGACCCCTAAATTCCAGTCTACAAAAACTGATTTTTCCTTAAGGTCAGACATTATCTTCTCTGCCTGTCTCAAAGACAGGTCTTTCCATTTACATTCTACAAAGAGGATATCTTTTGTATCATCGTTTAAAGCGACTATATCAATCTCTTTATCTTTATGCCACCAACGACCAATTTTTGTGAAATTAAATATTTTATCTTTATTTCGAATAAAAAACTGCGTAGATATTTTTTCAAAAACAAAACCGAGATACGTACTATATTCTTTTTTAATTATGTTTATATCAAAAATACCTTCTTCAATCATATTTAGATTAGGGTAAATATATCTGAACCAGAACCATATAAAATTATCAGAGATATAGTACCTGCCTTTTCTAGATTTTATATTTTCAGTAACAGAAACTACTCTTTTTATCATCCGAACATCTACAAGATTAGACATATACGGACTTATGTCTGTTCTTTTGACATTCATGAAACCCTTAATATCATTAAGTTTTGTCTTGCCGTTAGATATTGCCTCAAGTATAAGCTTATATGTCCCGACATCGAAAAACTCATACCTCATAAGAAAATCGATTTCATCTTTTAAAAATGAGGTCCACTCATTTATCTCGCCATCCATCCATGACCAAAAAGACATATCTATTTTATTCAAATAAAAGGGTATACCCTCAGCAAAACCATAGATTTCAATAAGCTCTTTAATTGTTGTGTTAGGAAAAAATTCTGAAATATTATAAAAATCAATTGACTTTAATTCAATTGAACCAGTTCTTCGTCCATACAATGGACTTTTATAGCTCAATACTTTTGAGGTCATTATAGATACAGAAGAACCTAGAAGGAAAAGTTTTATATTTGAATCTTTCAATATAACATCAGTTATATACTGAAATAAATTCAATATATTCTCATCTTCTTTTATCATGTTTTGAAACTCATCAATTATTATCGTTTCAGTTTTATCTTTAAGGAAATCAAAAAGAACATCCCATTCCGCTTTAAGCTTTGATGCTTCTGGATATTTTTGTATACAATAGGTATAAAATCTCCCAAGATTATCAGAATTCACTGCCAAATAATACACTCTTTTGTTTTGTTCAGTTACATTAAGTATTAGCTCAGTCTTTCCTATACGCCGCCTTCCATATATTACAATAAATTCAAACCTATCGCTTTCAATTATTTTTTTAAGTGCAGTACGCTCTTTTTTTCGGTCTTTGAATTTTTGTATAATCCTAATTATACTAATCGCAATTATACTATTTAAATCTTTCGGCAGATTTTAGAAAATAATGACTATAAATTATTGTTTCAAAAAAATGAGTTTTACTCAGAAATCATTTCATTCCACTCCGTTCTATTCAAAGCTTTCTGATTGAAAATCAGAAATCATCTCATTAGCATTCGAAGCTTTCTTCGCTTACGCTCAGAAATCAGCTCATTTCCCTTCGTTACATTCGAAGCTTTCTGATTGAAAATCAGAAATACACTTAAAAACTAAAATACAACTAGAGTTTAACTTTAGTCTCATTATCCCTAAACTATAGTTTTATTTTAGTAAATATTATATAATTATCAAAAAATAAAAGAATTAAACAAGTTTCTTTAAATCTACAACTGATATTTTTATATCTTTATCACAATTTGCACACTTATACAAAACATTAATGTTGTTGTCTTTGATTTTTTCTGTCAACTTATGACCGCACTCACATACGAATCCTTTCAGTTTTGCTGGATTGCCGTAAGCTAGGCCGTAATCTGGTATGTCTCTTGTGACAACTGAGCCTGCTCCAACCATTGCATGTTTTCCTATTGTATTACCACAGACTATGACTGTGCCTGTCGCAATGGATGCGCCTTCTTTTACAAGAGTTTTTGACCAAGAACGAGATGTTGAATTTGCACGAGGATAAAGGTCGTTTGTAAATATGACGCCCGGACCTATAAATACTTTATCTTCAAGAACTACACCATCATAGACTGCTACAAAATTTTGTATCTTAACATTGTTGCCGATTATAACATTGACATCGATATAACTGCTTTTACCGATTATACAACCAGTTCCAATAACGGCAGTTTCTCGGACTTGTGCCTGGTTCCAAATCTTGGTCCCAGCACCTATTTTAGCATCTTTTGAGACGTCTGCAGTTTCATGAATAAATACACTAATTTTTATCACCTGTAACTATTAAACACACTTTCAACGCCTCTAAAGCATCTTCACCTGTTACTTTTGGTATTGCTCCAGTTCCTATACAATCAATGAAATGCATCAATTCGTTCTTTAATGGTTCAGATTTTGTTATTTCAATGTTTTTGTGCTCAGCTTCACCAAATTTTATGATAAAATCACCAAAACTGTCAAATTCTTTTTCAAGATTGGTTTCATAAATTACAAGTTCTTGAGTTATGTAATTTAGTTCTGCATATCCTTTTGTGCCTGTTATGCTCAATGTCCGTATCTTTACTGGTGTTGTCCAGTTCACTTCGATGAATGCACTTGTACCATCATATTTAAGAAGTATATTCGCATAGTCTGGACGGTCATCTATCAGGGCATTTCCAAGATTGCTGTTTACTTTTTCAGGTGTACTTTTCAAAAGATAGTTGAATATGTCAATATCGTGCACCGCAAGATCTACAACTACATCTGCATCTTTTATTCTTGAAGGAAAAAGCCCTACTCTTTTTGAAATTATGGATGTTATCTTGCCAAGAGTTCCTGAATCTATCTGTCTTTTTAATTCAGTTATTGCAGGATTGAATCGTTCAATGTGACCTACCAATAACAGTACGTTGTTTTTCTTGCAAGCTGAAATTATTTCTTCCGCATCTTTAACCTTATCTGCTATCGGTTTCTCTAAAAGTATATGTTTGCCTTTGTTTGCACAATATAATGCAACCGATGTGTGAAATTTTGTAGGGACTACAACTGATACTGCATCTATTTCTTCCGTATCTAACATTGCTTTAAAGTCTGCGTAAAATTTACAGGAATGTTTTTCTGCTAGTTTTTTTCCATTAATTTCGTCAAGATCGGATATTGCAACCAGATTGACATTTTCCAATTCAGAATAAATCCGTACGTGATGTCTACCCATTGCACCCGTACCTATGACTGCTACATTTATCATGATAATAGATTACAAGATAAATTTTATATATCTTACAAGATTTTTGAAAAAAAGATTGATTTTAAAAAATCTATATTACAAATATTAAAATGCTAATCAATACAAAAATAAGTTCAAGAAGATAAAGTTTATATGTTGCTTGCTTTTCTGTTGTCTTTTTAAATGATGCAACAAGCCAGGGAAGGTAAAATATATTTGGCACTACAAGATAACCATTCTTGTCAACCGAACCGAACCTCTCATAACGTGTCTTTTCTTTGCCACGCGTAAAATAACCGTAATAATACAAGAATAGGTTGAATATGTGCGGAGCTATAAGAATCACTCCGACAAGTTCTATGTTTCCTAAAATTACAATTACTGACAGCATTACACCTATCAGAAATGTTCCCGAATCACCTGGAAATATTCTTGCCGGGTATCTATTGTAATATAAGAATGCGAGCAATACGAAAACAAGCGGTGTGCTCAACAAAACAACTATTGTGTTGTCTGTGATGAAACCTATTGCTGACAATGCTGAAAACATTAGAATTCCCAAACCTGCCTCAAGACCGTTGTATCCTGCGACCATATTAACTGCATTTGCTGCGCCTGTAATTGCAATAGGTATCAGTATCAATGTGTAGATTATTCCAAAATCAACAGAACCAATAAATGGTAAATATAGAGTTGTAACTCCTGCTTTTATAACCATCAATGGCGGTGCTGCAAGAAGAGGTAACAATGTTTTTGTTCGCCAGGAAATGTTATAGATATCATCAATCATGCCGATGAATGCCACTAACAATACTGTTGTTGTTACTGCAAATATCTGCACTATATATTGTGGGAATATCTCCATAATCAAAAAAAGTGCTATAAGATACCCGAAAAGGATTATTATTCCGCCTGATTCTGCTACTTCTTTCTTTTCAATTTTGTATTTGTCAACGCCGACCATGCCTGTCTGTTTCGCTTTTTTTATGTAGGGAGGTATTAAGAGGTAGGTAAAAATAAAAGAAAGAAAAGAAATTAAAAAAATTGTTGAAATAAGATCCATAATCTATTCCTCTATTATAGATACATTTGTTTCCTCAGTTGTTGACTCAATTGATTCGTTAATTAATTCTAGGGATTCATTATTTTCATTGATTAAATCACTTGATTCCTCGGCAACTTCAATTGGTTCACTAATTATATCAATTTGAGATAATGTCGAGATATCTCCGTTTTTAGCGATTACCTTGAATATCTTTATTTCTGTGTTGTCATAGACCTTTTCAAGGAATGGGACTCCAACGCCATCAAACAGATATAGTTTTGCGAAATTTGAAAGACCAGCCTCCATCTCTGGATATGGTAGATATACACCAAATGGTGTAAACATTAGGCATGCTTCATATACTGGCTCTGCTGGTTTTAAGTCAACAAAACCGTTTGCTGTGCAAAGTCCTTTTATGTTTGCGGTGCCTTGAGGTGTGATGAACTTTATGTCGCCACCAATGCCACCTTCCTGAGTCACGGGAACATAGATGCTGTTTGTACCTAACTGGTATGCCATTATTGTCAAGTTACCTTTAGGTACTGATTTTGCAAGAGTTAATGGGATGAAACTGTTTACTTTTTCACCATTATGAGCAATCTTTGACATTGCTGAAAATTTACCGATTAATGTGTAATCAACCACTACATAATCTGCGGGGAAATATTCAATTATATCTTTTAAGTCAGATGTGTTATCACTTATGAAACCGTTTGCAAGGATTGGATTTATTGTATGACCTTTTTCATTTCCACCATCTGCAACTGATGCTCTTTCACCAGCTGTCTCAAACCAGTAACCGTAATCCCACCAGGAAAGGATTACTGAGTCAACTGGTGTTTCTGTCTTTAAAAATTGTGAAGCTCCCTGCCAGTTTTTGTTAAGTGACGGACCAATTGATTTTGAGAATGCTAGACCTGCGGATAGATTTACAAGCAATAATAAGATTACAAATATTACAGGGATTGCTTTCAATATGTTTACTTTAAGACCTGCAACATCTATCTTTTTGAAATTCTTGACTAAGGATGAATCGTTGAACCACTTAATCATATAGTAAATACCGAAGGCTCCTGCAAGTGCTGCCGGTGCACCTAAAAGGAATATTATACGGATTCTTGCAAAGGATGCATAAATTGATGCCACAACCCACACCAGAGTGAACATGTATCTCCAGTCTTTTGTCTTGTAAAGTTTATATGCTAAAAATGCGATTCCGATTAACATAAATATCCAAAGCGACATGTAAGGGATTATAGAGTTTAGCTGTGGTGTAAGGTATTGTGCGTATTCTGCTCCTAGCTGCCCTTTTATAGTTGCCCAATTTGCAGGGTTGTTTTCTGCAACAGTTGAACCTATAACACCTTCATTCCAATGCAGTAGACTATCTATCGCATTAAAAAGGCTAGCAAGACTCTTTGAGAAAAATGAACCAATCAATGCAAGAATTAAACCAATGACTGAAATTATCGGCATTGCATATTTCATATAGTTTTCAGATACAATTTTTCTTTGTTCAATGATATAACGAACAATTACAAAACCAACTACACTAAATGATAAAAGAGCATAAGATCCTGTATATCCCAAACTTGCCGGAACATTAGCTATTGCAGGGGTCAATATTGAAACAAACATCATAATTGGATATGTTTTATATATCGATTTTGGATGTATGTTCAAAAATACAAGAATGCCTGTTATCATTGCAAGTATAAGGAAGATTATGTTTGCACCACCCCATATGAAATTTACCATCAATAGAGAGAAACCTGCATTGATTGCGGACAGTGTTGAATTTTTGTTCAGTGCGTGAGCAAAGAAATAGAATACAAGGATAATAAATATGGCAGAGGATGGTTCTTTCTCAAAAAATCCTGCTGTAGTTCTATAAAGTGTTGATGCGTTCACTGCAAGTAAGAAACCGGCGAGAAGACCTACTTTCTTGTTGAATAATTCTTTACCTAATAAATACATTGCAATACCCATGAAAGCTCCCATGAGTGCAGGATACCATTTTGCCCATTCATAAAATGAAAGAGAAGGAATTATCATTGCAATCAGTTTATACATGACCACAGGAAGATAAAATATGCCTGGTGTGGTTATATGAGGGTCCATTCCTGTCGGGAAATACCTCAAAGTGTCAAAGACTAGATGGAAATTGTTGTTCATCATGTCAAGAGCAGTTCTGTAAAGATAGAAAGGGTCGAGCGCCTGAAGACAGACCATACCTTCAATGCAATCTGCTAAAGGTTTCAGAGATTGTGTCCTAATATACAAACCTATTGCAAAAATAAGAAGTAATGCAACCAATGTCCAGTATTTCTGTACATACTGGTTTGATTTTATTTTATCGTATCCATTAGTTACTTTTTCTGATAAAGCAACCAAATTCAAGCCTTGTGATTCTGACATAAATATCCCTTTATGATTAATCTAAAACAAATACTATTTTATATCTTTCTGTAATAACAACTCTTTTACTGTTGATTTTATAGATGATAAGGAATCATATTTTGGTGTCCATCCTAGTTTTTCAAGCTTGTCAATTGAAAGTAGCATATCTACCACATCACCTTTCCAGCCACCAATAGAACCTGTATAATTGAACTTTACTTCTTTCAATCCCATTGCACCTGCAACAACATTAGCAAGTGTTGTCACATCAACTTGGTCTTTTGAACCGATATTAAAGGCATCAACAATATTTTTCTGATTATTTTTTGCATAAATCATGCCGTCAATGCAATCATCAATATACAGATATGACTTTTTCTGTTTGCCGTTGCCTAAAATTTCTAACTCATATGGATTCTTAGTTAGTTTTTTTATGAAATCTGCTATCACACCATGCGTTTTTGTTCCTGGACCTATTACGTTTGCAAACCGTACAATGGTTGATTTGATACCAAACATATTTGCATATGTAGAAACCAGTGCCTCACCTGCTAACTTTGAACCGCCATACATTGATATCGGCAATAATGGTCCGTAATCTTCAGGAGTGGGTATAACTGAAGCATTACCATACACAACGGAGCTTGAGGTGAATACAAATGATTTTATCTTTGCTTTTCGACAAGCTTCAAGAATCTTATACAACATGACCACGTTCTGGTCAAAATCTATTTTTGTATTGTCTGCACCCAAACGCACATCTGAATTTGCAGCAAGATGATAGACTTCATCAATGCCTGTAAAATAAGAATCAATGTTTTCTGTTAAAAGGTCAACCTGCATACATTTTAATTTTGGTTTTTGAGATAAAGATGATGAATATTTATCTAAAACTAGCACTTCACAACCTTCATCTAATAGTTTTTTTACAAGATGAACTCCTATAAACCCCACGCCACCTGTGACTATCACTTTTTTTTCAGACATAAATTTAATTTTGTGAAATATGTTTATATATCTAAATCGCTTTTTACAATTATTTTATATCAAAAAATAATTTTAATGAAAATAAGAGTTAATTTGAACTCTTCAGGTATAACGGCACGCTACTGGAGACAGACATATAAACAAAAAATTAAAAATCATAAGGAAATAGCTTATTAATTTGAGAGTGTGCCAAAAAATGGCAAAGTTGTGCCAAAAAATGGCAAAGTATATATATGAATAAGTCCTATAAATTGACATGAAAGCAGAAGATAAGATATTTTATGCATTTTATGAATCTAAAGAACAACAACTTTATTTTAATCAGATTAAAGAGATAACAAAATTGTCAAATAGCTCTTTACAGAATGCATTGAATCTACTCATTAAAGATAAGACGTTAACAATAGATAAGAGGAAATCAAATACATTTTATAAAATACATAATAAAAAATTGTTTGCCTTGCATTTTTCAAAAATTAGCCTTAAAAAATTCCAAAATTTAAATAGAGGGATTAGGATGCCTCTGGATAATTTTCTTACAAAAATAGAAGGAGATATATTTACAATAGTGCTGTTTGGATCTGCTTCAAGAAAAGCTGAAAAAAAAGATAGTGATATTGATATTTTAGTCGTCTCTAAAACTAAAATTAATCTAGACTTGTTGAAAAAAGAAATAGATAGTCTATCTAATTACCCATTAAATATATTTCAGTGTAATATTTCAGAATTTAAAAATGCAGAGGATCATGTTGTTTATCAAGCAAAAAATACTGGTTTTCCCATAAAGGGCGAACAAAACTTTTTTGAGGTAGTTTTAAATGAATATTGATATTTATTATCTAAATAACCAAAGGTTGCTTGATGACAAAATTAACTTCTTTAAAAAGACTAAACAATTAATCAATCAAGAACATAATCATAGATTGGTTTTAGCACATCTTGATAAAGCAAAACATAATCTCAAATTCTTTGATAAAAATAAAGATGATGATACATTTAATGATTGGTTAATTGTGATATTATATTATACTTTATATCATTGTGCACTTGCTTTAGTCACTAATAAAAATTATACATCTAAAAATCATACTGCAACATTGTTATTTTTAATAAAATATTATTCAATTCATAAAGAAGATGCAGAACTCATTGAAGAATTATTAGTAAGTAAAGAGGATGCTACGTTTTATACGGAATTGAAATTTAAAAGACATATCGCAAGTTATAAAACAGAAACAAGTTTTACGCATGATCAAATAACTAATTATAAAGTGAAGGTAATAGAATTCATACAAAAGGTTGAAGATATTATTAAAAATCACGCAGACATCTAAATATTTTTTACAATTATTTCATATCAAAAAATAATTTTTATAAAAATAAGAGTTAATTTAAACTCTAACGGCACGCTACTGGAGACAGACATATAAACAAAAAAATTAAAAATCATCCTATCGGGATGATTGAGATGGATAAAGATAATGCTTTAGTTGTGTTTGAGAATAAAGACATTAGAAGAGTTTGGTTTAATGATGAATGGTGGTTTTCTGCTATGGATATAGTTGGAGCTTTAACAAATTCAACAAATCCTACTAGATATTTAAAAGATATGCGAAGACGAGATGAAAGCTTTAAAGACGGGGGGGGCAAATTGCCACCCCCCCTTGAAATAATTACAAAAGGAGGAAAACAAAGAATTAATTGTGTTTCAACAAAAGGTGCATTTAGATTAATTCAATCAATACCTTCAACGAAAGCTGAACCATTTAAACAATGGCTCGCTAAAGTCGGTTATGAAAGAGTACAAGAAATAGAAAATCCAGAACTGGCTCAAAAACGGATGAAAGAGCCCTATTTACAAAAAGGTTATTCAAATGAATGGATTGAGAAAAGAGTTCGTGGTATTGCTATTCGAGATGAATTGACAGATGTTCTTAAAAATCAAAGATTTTTAGGACCCCAAAAATGCGTTAGCATTTTTTAGGAAGTGGGCTAATCGTAGAATAAAAACCAATAAAGAATTTTCAATTTTAACATCAGAAATTAGTAAGGCCACATTTGATATGACACCATCAGAATATAAACAACATAAAGGACGTAAAAATGAGAATTTAAGAGATCATATGAATGATTTAGAATTAATATTTACTATGCTTGGCGAAGGAGTTACAACGGAGATTACAAGAAATAAAGATGCACATGGTTTTGGTGAAAATAAAGTTGCAGCAAAGGAAGGCGGTGCAGTGGCAGGTAATGCAAGAAAAGATGCAAAAAATAAAATAGGAAAAACTATCATTTCAAATGATAATTATATTGATACTCCTGAAAAAATAAAGAAATTGGAGGAAAAGTAAATACATTATATTTTTTAATGAAAATAATTATTTATCAAACCTAAATAATATTGCTTAAACAACTATGTCTTAAAAAACATAGACTATACTCTATGAAAAACCCATAAAAACTTAGAGTATACACTAAGACATATATAAAATGTTTTTAGCAGGCGCAAATATTAATTATGAATTGTTAAAAAATACCACCTACCAACAAAAGTTGTCGATTATAAACGACAAGTTTATAGGTTTTCGTCGATTATAAACGACAAGTCTGAACAAATCTCAAGAACATAACTACTCGAAAAATATATGTTAATGGGAAAAAAATAAGTTATATACCTTTATGGAAATGGATGTTAAGAGATACATACAAAACTTAAAGGAAATCCATGTCACCAAATACTTCTATATCTTTTTTGTTCTTTGATAACAAGGAAAAGAATGTGTCTAGCTCTGTGTCAGATAATGAATCTAACGTTTTTCTTATACCTAAACCCAAATCAATTTTGTCTTTTAACTTTTGTTTCCATTTTATATCATAATTCTTTAATATAGACTTATCAAAATTGTTTTTATCTAAAGCATCCAATATAACTTCAACTGCTATGTCTGCGCACATAAGACCATAGATTATACCACCACCTGAAAAAGGTTTTACTTGAAGGGCAGCATCACCTAAAAGCATGACATTGTCTTCTACAGTACTTTCAAGATGACCGAAACATATTGGATGTGTATAAGTCTTATCAATTTTAACATTACGCTCTAAAAGAAACTGATTAAATTTTTCAATATGGTTCTTATCACTTGCCAGACCATACTCTGTCTTTTCTCCGCGCGGTATCTTCCAGGCAAAAAAACCTGGCGCAACATCAGACCCATAAAAGAGTTCAACTAATTCTGAATTATCCTTTTCAGTTGTATATCCGATTATGCCGTTGACTCTCGTCATCCCCCCTGTATCAAGCCCTGATTTTCTTCGTACAAGGGATGCTGCGCCGTCACAACCAATAATTAGTTTTGATTTGATTGTTTTATCAGGAGTTAAAGTAAAAACCCCTTTATCTTTGACAACATAATCCAAAAATGGTGTATCTAACAATATGTTTGCGCATGAGGCTTTTGCACGTTCTGCCATGAACTTGTCAAATGAGACACGGTCAAGGACATAGGCTTGAACTTCGTTTTTTTTTATTGTAAATGATTCACTTTTAGAATGAAAAATTGAGCCGTTTATCCTGTGCTCAATCAAGGACTCATCCAACTCTACAAAGTTGTCCAGCCGTGTGCTTACAAGACCAGAGCAGGCATGCTTTCCTATTTCTTTTTTTTTCTCAATTATAAGTACAGAGATACCTTTTGATGCTAATTTTTCAGCTAAATAGGTTCCTATCGGGCCTGCGCCCACTATCAATATGTCTGTCTCTTGCATAAGACTTAGTTTTACTGGAAATGTTTTAAATGTTGTTTTCTCTTTTTCTTCTTATCCTTAACCATCAAAGATATCAAATATGAAAATATCGCAATCAAAATCAATATGAATAACAATAATTTAATCAATGTGTCAAAATTAAATGATGTATCACTTATTGCTAATTCTGTTGAAAATGTAGATAATAGTACCATATAAGAAAAACTACCAATCAAAAAACTTATGATTACCTTGTCTGTTGATTTAATTGTCGTCTCTTTTAGAAAATCTTTCTGTTTGCTAGAAATACGATACCCTAAAAATAAAGAAACATAACCAATACCTATTACAATTAGTGTTAAAACTAAGGAATTTATATCATTTATAGGTATGATTGATAAATCCATAATAACCTCACAAATCTGAAAAGAAGGAAATAAGCACTACAATTATTATAAAAATACCTAAAAGTTGTTGTGTCTCATTTCCAGTCATGTAAATAAACCCACCAAAAAGGAAACCAATTACAATCCCTATAAGTTTGGTTTTATCTATTTCATTTGTATTTGACATAAATGTTATTTTGGTTTTTAAATTATATATGCTTGTATAATGGCCTATGTTTTTTGACGCTAATAAACAAATAACGATTTAAAAATTAAAATATAAATTAATTTGTGATTGTATGAATCTTACAGCAGTTATTAAAAAAGGATAAACTATGTATGTGGCTGTATGTCCTGAATTAGATGTTGTTAGTCAGGGACCTACTGTTGAAAGCGCACTTGATAATCTGAAAGAAGCAGTAGAACTTTTTATTGAAGAAATGGGTATGCCTGATGATATCACAGAAAAAGATACAATAATTGCAAGATTTGAGGTATGCGAACATAGAAAAACTAACCGTGCTATCGGGACGTAAAGTCATCAAAATTCTTGAAAAATTCAATCACTGCTTCTGCCGCATGGATACACATCCTCTTATCTGCCTCAACTGTCATTGCGCCTAAATGAGGTGTCAACACCACATTGTCAAGAGATAATAGTCTTTTATCGTTTATTGGTTCTGAATCAAAAACGTCAAGAGCTGCGCCTTTTATGCTTTTTGTTTCAAGAGCTACAATCAATTCTTTCTGGTCAATTACAGGACCCCGTGAGGTATTAACTATTATGGCTGTAGGTTTCATTGATGACAAAAATTCTTTCCCTACAAGATGTCGTGTAGACTCAAAAAGCGGAACATGGACTGATACTATGTCTGACTCGCGCGCTATATCTAATATGTCTTCTTTTTTTGTTACACCTTCTTTTTTCATTGCTTCAACTGATACAAAAGGATCATAGGCTATTATTTTCATGCCGAATGCAGAAGCAATTTGCGCAACGCGCAAACCAATAAGACCAATTCCTACAAGACCTAATGTCTTGCCGTTCAGTTCTTCGCCGATAAATAGGTTTCTGTCCCAGCCCTTTTCACCTTTTACATAACTGTCTGCAGCATGAATGTTTCTCAATAAAGACAAAGACAGGGCAAAGACGTGCTCTGCAACTGATATAAAGTTTGCGCGAGGTGTGTTTCTTACTTCAATACCTTTCGATTTCGCATAACTTACATCAACATTGTCAAGACCTACGCCTGCACGGACTATCAGCTTGAGGTTTTTTGCTGAATTTATCACATCTTTTGTAAGTTTGGTATAGGTGCGGATGATTATTGCATTATATTGATTAATATTAGTTATTAGTGTCTCTGCTGTTGTTTTTCCATCAATGGATATGTCTAATCCTTTTTCAGATTTAAGAAGTCTTATAGCTTCAATATCTAATTTTTCTGTCACAAGCACTTTTGCCATAAAAACACCTAAACTACAATTTAACAATAACTATTAAATATATATAGGAACAATTAATGAATATGCTTGAATACTTCATATTTATACTTATGATTATAATTGGCTGCGCCATTATCGTTTTTTCATTAGATAAAAAACGAGGTGGTATGAAACATAATAATAATTATGTTGGATTATCTTCTAAAGGTATAATGACAAAAACTAGACCGGTTAACTATTGTCGGCCTACAAAATATTCTAGTGAACCTAAAGACAAAGTAGATACCCTATTCACTTCAGGCAAACAGATTGACAATAAGGACAGATACAACAGGATTATGGAACGTAAAAAAAATATCAAACCTGGCGAAATCGAGATTCCTCTCAATGCATGGAATAAGAACGAACAAAAAAGTAAAGGATTTGTAAAACCTCAGCCCATCAAGCAGAGCGGTAAATATGGACACCTATTCATTTCTGATTCATCTGCATCTGCAAGCAAGCTTGCAAAACTTAAGATGCGCGCAATGGAAGTATATGATGACCAGTATACAAAAGAAGATATGCCTAAAGAAGATGAAAAGCCTTCTATATTCTCTATGTTCGGAGGAGATGATGAAAACGAAGATGATAAAAGACAAGCATATCAACCATTACCGCAATCAAATGGATTTAGGCAAGAGATACAACAAGAAAACTCTTTCAGGAACACATATCGTCAACCTATGACTGAAGAGTCAAGCATGTCAGAACCAAGAAGTTTTATTGAACCTGTAAATAATAATTTTAATAATATACATGAACCTATGCAAGATACTTTTTCACCATTACCTCAAAAAAATAATTATGATGAGGAGGCAAAAGAAGAGGCTTTCAACCGTATGCTTAGATTTGAACCTAAAAAAGATGTGCCACCAAAAAAGAAAGATAATAATGAATGGACACCTATCTTCTGAAATATTATAAAAAGAATAAGGCCAGAACAATATACCTTACTAATTTTCCAGTAAATACGTATAGGTAAAACTTCTTTAAGTCTGAACCTATGATGCCTGCAAATATGGTCAGAGCATCACCTATTATGGGTACCCATGAAAAAAATAGTATTGGCGTACCGTACCTGTTAAAAAGAGTTGTTGATTTTTTGAACTGTTTGCTTTCAAGCTTTATGTATCTTGAAAGAAATGTCTTCTCACCATAAAAACCCACATAATAGTTTATAAGAGATCCTAAAAAATTACCTGTTGTAGCAATTATTATCAATAATGGTATATTGTGCCCTGAGTATGTAAGATATGCAAAAAGCCCTTCTGAACCTAAAGGAAGTATTGTGGATGCTAGAAAAGCTGTTACAAACATTGAACCATAGACATAAATAAAATCAATCATAATAATTCTTTTTGTTGTATTTATTTAAAAATAATTGAAATCTTATCATAAACAATGAAAAGAAATATAAACCTAACGATAAAATCTTAAATATACATTTTATGTAAGTGTGTTCTTTATGAAAATGATTACTGACTACAAAAAGCTGTTGATTATCTCATTTATCCTTATTTTCTTTTCAGTAGGGGTACTCGGATACAATTATTTACAGACTGGAGAAATCCTTGACAAGAGCATTGATTTTAAGGGAGGTACAGTAGCGTCTGTTGTGGTTCTTTCTGGTACTGTTGATGTTTCTGCAATTAAGGATGTGGCAAATGACAAAATTGGTCAGGTTGTTGTGAGGACTTCAACTAGCGATGAAGACACAAGCATAATATTTGAAAGCGAAAATGTAATGCAGGACAAAGACATTATTGACATACTTGATTTAGCAGGAATCTCATATGATTCAAATGACATCAATATACAGTCTGTTGGTGCAGCTCTTGGTGCTGAATTTATGAAACAGGCACTTATAGCTGTCATGTTCGCATTCGGGTTTATGGCTATCATAATTTTTCTTACATTTAAAACATTCGTACCATCCATTGCAATTATCGCTTCTGCAACTGTTGACATACTTTTTGCAATGGCACTTATGGTTATTTTTGGTGTAACCCTTAATCTTGGTACCTTGGCTGCACTATTATTACTTATCGGTTATTCGGTTGATACTGATATCCTTCTCACTACAAGATTAATCAAAAGAAAAGGTGAAGGCACATTGGATGAAAGAGTAGCATCGGCAATGAAAACAGGTGTCACTATGACTACTTCGGCAATTACAGCATTTGCCGTCTTGTATCTTGTGTCCACATCAGTTGTACTTGACCAGATTGCACTTGTTATAATATTCGGGCTTCTAGCTGACTATATAACCACATGGTTTCAAAATGTTGGACTTTTAAAATGGTATCTCCGTGATGAAGAAAAGGTTGAAGAAGAAACTGTGAAAAAAAAACCAAGATATGTAAGACGACAGGAAAACAATAAAAAACAAACTAAAAAAAAGGGTAAGAAAAAATGAACTACAATAAATTGCTCAAAGACTGGAGAATCGTGATGCTTTTTGTGGCAATCATAGTTTCTATCATATTTATACATCCAATCTATACTTTGCAGGACGATGGGACTGCTACAATTACTACTAGTATAAAGAAGGGTCTTGACCTTGAAGGAGGAGTCAGGGCATTGATGTTGCCGGAAAATCCTGAACTTTTAGATAAAGCAATAACTACACTTAATGTGCGTGTGAATACTTTAGGTCTTACTGAAACTAGAATTATGTCTGTTGGGTCTAAATATATACAAGTTGAGATGGCAGGTCTTGGTGAGGCTGAAATCCGAAAAATACTTGAACAGCAAGGCAAATTTGACGCCAAAATAAAGAGGCATGTAGAAACCAAAGATGGTTTAGGTACGTTAGAATTTGGCGGAAATTATGATGTTACTTTAGATGATGATATAATTACTGTTAATGGTGAAATACTAAAAATCAATGATACTATAACTCTTGAAGGCATTGTCTTTAAATACACAAATATCACTGGAAATACTGTTGAACTTACGGGTCTTGCATACACAGGTGATGATATTGTCAAAGTTTTCGGTGACGCACAGCATGCACGTGTACAGCCAACGGATAATGGATATCAGTTCAGTTTTCAGATAATGGTAAATTCAAATGCAGCTTCACGGTTTGCTAAATTAACTGAGAAAGTCCCTGTTGATTTCAGTACAACTGGTGGTTACCTTAAAGAAAACATTGACCTTTATCTTGATGATGTCATGGTCGATTCATTAAGAATCGGATCTGGGCTTAAAGGTACAATTGAGACTACCATAACTATAAGTGGTCCTGGTGAAACTCAGCAAGATGCAATTGATAAGATGCGAAATATGCAGGCAATTCTTGAATCTGGTGCACTGCCTACAAAGCTTGAGATTGTTAAAATTGATAGGATTAGTCCTACTCTTGGAAAAGAATTCATGAGCACTGCTATACTTGCAATCATATTTGCAATAGCTGTTGTAAGTATTGTTATATTTATTAGATATCGTGATGTACGTATTGTACTTCCGATCATGATGACTTCATTGAGTGAAGTTCTTATCATTTTAGGTGTGGCCTCATTTATCAACTGGACTATTGACCTTGCTGCAATTGCTGGTATTATTGCTGCTGTCGGTACAGGTGTTGATGACCAGATTATAATTGCTGATGAAAGTAGCAAGAAAGAGAAGACTATGACCAGCCTTAAAGCAAAGATGGCTAATGCATTCTTTATCATATTCACTGCAGCATTCACAACTATTGCTGCTATGGTACCACTACTTTTCATGGGTGCGGGCGCACTTAGAGGGTTTGCACTGACTACTATTATAGGTGTACTTATCGGTGTACTTATAACTCGACCTGCTTTCGGAAGGGTTATCAAAGAGATTAAAGAAGAGATGGAATAAGTTATCTATTTTATTTTTTAGTACTTGTTTAACTAAATTTTGTCTTAATTGCTTACGATTTTTTTGATAGGGTCATTATTTGTTGAAATATTTTTAAGTTATAATTTTCTACGTTACTTGCGGGCTATCGATTTTACAAAAAAGGAGTAAATATTTTTTAACAAAAATTAACTACACATTTTCAAGCCGTAGCTATTGATTTTATAAAAAGTATAATGTATGTAAGTTACATCATAATGGTCATAGCATGCCGATTATTTTTTTGCTAAACAAGTACATTTTTTATATTTATTTAGTTCTTTTTGTATTTCATCAAATTGTTTTTCTTTTAATTCTAACTGTGCTTTTATGCTATAAATAAGTTCAATTAATTGTGTTCTATCCATATCATCTATATTTGGCATTAGGTCTATATATTATAATTGTTTGTAGTAGTTTTGTTTTTAGGTTAGGTATTATAGAAATTTATAGAAATTTGCTAAACAAATACTATTTTTTTATTTAATATCACAACTCAATAGCAAGGTCTAAATTCTTTTCAGATATGTTTTCATTCTTCAACTTTATCAGTTTAAGGTTTATCTTGTAAGGCGTGAAGTCTGCGTATTCCTCGAATATCTGAGGATATTTCTGTATTAGGCGGCGTGAGATCTCCATGTGAAGCTTGGACTGGCGAGATAGTTCTCGGATCCATAAACCAGTCGGATTCTCTTTCAAGATATTTATTAGCTTAAGAAGGTTCTTGCGCTCTTTGTCTGTCATTTTCGCCATGAGTATATTATGGTAGGTGACACATATATATGTATTTTAGAATTCACTCAATATCTTTTGAGCACCGAAATTGTGGGACTTGGCAAGGACAAAGTTCCAGAGGTCATCTACTTTCTTGAACTTGAGGTTCAATATATTGTCATAACCACGGCCTGCGCTCTTCAACGATGCCATGGTATTTCCTACAATGGCTGACCTTACAGGGTCTCGTATATTGTGATAGGATGCAAGGAACGCGCCTGAAAATGTATCGCCTGAACCTGTGGGGTCTTTCATCATAGTATTGTAGATTGTCGGAGCAAACTGGATAGTTTTGCCTTTTATGACTATTGAGCCCAAGCCTCCAAGAGTCACTATGATTATTGTCTTCGGATAATTTTTTGAGAGAATGTGTGTCGCTATGTCTGTACGGTTGGTAGATGTCAGTTTTTGAGCCTCTATCTCGTTTGCCACAAAGATGTCTGCTGAATCTATCAGCTTAGTGAATTGTTTCTTATACTTGTCTATGAAAGGATAATGCGTGTTTACCAGAATCAGTGAACGTGGAGACTTACTCCTTATCTTTTTTATGAAAGCAAGCTGTTTTGTCGGCGCCATCTGAGTTATAAGAAAAGATGTGTCCTGCACCAGCAACTGTTCTGGTATTGATTTTGTAGTTAGTCTTTTATCAATATCTACGTTGTATCTTGGATATTCTGCCTCAAAATTTTCATCTATTTTTATCTCTAAATTTTTTGATACGTGATTTATAGTCTTTAGGTTTTTTAGATCTATGCCTTTGTTTGTGAATATTTCAAGAAAATCTTTAGGGTAATCTTTGCCAATTTTTCCTACTATGGCTGTCTTTGTCAATGCTGATGCTGAAATTGCCGAGTATACTGATGCCCCACCAGGATGAATCCTTGTCTCATTATTTAAAGTGACTGTGTCCAATGAGGGATTGCCTATCATAACTATCGTAAAATATCACCTATTGTCTCTTGTGTTATAATTGTACCGAATCTCTTTAAACTCTACCTTTTTCATCTTGACAAGGTGCTCTATCTTTTTTTCCATCTGTGTCTTGACTGCATTGCCACTCTTAAATTCCAGGAACACTATCTTGTCGTCACCAAAATATATTCCGTCTATGGGCTGGCCTAAGGCATAAAACTTTTTTCGGTCATAGGGGAACAGGTCGTCAAAAAATGGGATGAACTCTTCTATCTGCTTGCCGAATCGTATACGTAAGCTGCGGATGTCGTGGTTTACTATGTTGAATTTGTCTTCAAGTGCCTTGTACCGTCGCTCTTTGTCTGTAAGGTACATTATAAGGAAGATTACAAAGACTACAAGGATGAATTCAATAAGTGTCATAGAATCTATAATTAAGTTGTCAAGGATAAATAAAAATGTTTGTGGTATATATGAAAAAATAATTTAAACAAATGATAATAATGTATATTTGCCCAGTCTTAAATTCTTAGAAGTTATTATTGTTTCAACTTCTGTTTTATGTTTTTCAAAAATTTCATCTGTGAACAAATCAATACATATTATTGGTTTTTTATTATCATCTAATTCTACTGTTCGTACAAATACATCAACTGAATATGTCATTTCACCTATCTCTCTAGCGACCTCATATATTTTTTCGATGTCATAGGGAGATTCTATACGTATACCAATATAATTTTTTGCATGGTTTCCTTTAATTATCTGTTTTAGTGTGTCTTCACATTCAATTGATATGTCGCAACCTTTTAGGTCTGAATCTAGATCCATATGTTTTCTAAACAAACCAACAATATCTTTTGACAAATAGGTATCGATAACCTCTCCTGTTAAAAATATACCTGGTGCAGATATAGATTTACCATATCTAGATAAATTATTAAAATATGAATATTTTGTATTGTCTAATTTAAATGTACTAAAACTATTTTTGAGTTCATCAACTGTTTTATTTTCAAAATAGATTAGACCTCTTATCATTTGCATAGTAATATCCTTTATTTTATTTTTTTATTGTGGGTTTTTTCTTTGGAGATATTGGTTTCTTTTTTTGAATAGATTGTGTCTCTGGACTTTTCTTTTGTGTTGTAGTTTTGGGTTTTTCTTGGATTGGTTTTGTTGCTTTCTTTACTTTCTTTTTTTGGGGAGTAGTTTTACTATTTTTATTTTGCTGTGAATATTTCATCCGCACCCTATCTCTTAACATTTGCAAAATATCCATATTCTTTTTTGGGCGTTTTCAAATATATATCTATGGTTCGGCACTATGTATTAATATAAAGCTTATATCTTAAGATATTGTATGGGTAGTTTATGGAATCGTATGATGCATGCCATCAAAACCAGTGATGTGGTACTCGAAGTTGTAGATGCAAGAGCACCATTTTCTACTAGGTCTGAAAAACTTGAAAAGCTTATTTTCCAAATGGATAAAAAGCTTATCATAATTATAAATAAAAGTGATCTTGCCGACGAGGCACTTGTTGAAGCTGCACATAACGAAATTATGAAGACAATACCTTGCATATATGTGTCTGCACGAGAAAAAGAGGGCATAACGCATATCAAGAAAATGATAAACATGAACCGCCCAAAAGATAAAAAACAGGTAAGGGTATCGGTTGCAGGATACCCAAATACTGGTAAAAGCAGTATTATTAATTATATTTCTGGAAGACATGCAGCAGGCGTTGCTCCTGTTCCTGGACATACAAGAGGAGAACAATGGATAAAAGTCAATGCAAGTATCATGCTTCTTGATACTCCTGGCGTTGTACCTTTTGGTGAAAATATTGAAATTACACAAGGGTTTGGCAGACCTGAAAAGATGAAAAATATAGAGGACTCAACTGAAGAGTTCATAAATAGTGTCGCATCTTCTAAATATAATAACATACAGGAACTTTACAAATTAACTGATGAGGAGTTGGCATCGGGGGACATATTAACAGTCATCGCAAAAAAACGTGGTTTCCTCATCAAAGGCGGTAAAGTTGACATTAAAAGGGTAGCACAACAAGTTATCATTGACTGGAACACAGGCAAGATAAAGGCCTATGTTGACTGAAAAACATATATATATTTTTAACTATATATTTTTTATATGAAACGTTATGGGGTAGTTGTCGGAGTAATTAAATATAATGATAAAATCCTTTTTCTAAAACGAAATGAAAAAAAGAAAACGTCTCCAAAATTGTGGCAAACTGTTTCTGGGTACATAAAAAAATATGAATCTGTTGAAGATGCGGTATTAAGAGAAGTAATTGAAGAGACTGGGCTTTGTAGTAATATCATCAAAACTGGTGAGATTGTAGAAGTCTGTGATAAATATGGACACTGGATTACTTTTCAATTCCTTGTAGCTGTCGATTCTGATATGGTTAAGATTGATAGCGATGAGCATACAGAATACAGATGGATTGATGTTTGCGATTTTGAAAAATTTGACTGCATTTCTGGAACAAAAGAATAATTTAATGTTTTGGAAATTATTCAACAGTGAAAATGACTTTAAAATGTCAAAGATATTTATACATAGTTTCTACAAGTAATTGTTAGAATATTAATTCAGGGCAATTATTATGGTAGACAATTTCTTCAGACCAAAGAGTGTGGCAATAATCGGTGCAAGCGCTAATCCTAAAAAACTGGGTAATAATATACTTGTCAATTTCAAGAAAAGATTTAAAGGCAAGATATATCCTGTCAACTTAAATGAAGATGTTATTGAAGGACTTAAAGCGTACAAGAATGTTACAGACATTAAAGATGCTGTTGACCTTGCTGTTGTTGTCGTCCCTGCAAATATTGCAAATAGGGTTGTTGAGGATTGTTCTGGTTGCGGAATTAAGTCAATCATAATTATTACTGCAGGATACCGAGAAAGTGGCAGTGAAGGTATCATACTTGAAAACAGGCTTAAAAATATAATAACTATAAATAATCTTCGGGTCATAGGACCTAACTGTATAGGTGTCCTTGATACTTACAGCGGTGTTGATACAATATTTTCTCCTTTTGAACGTATGGAGAGACCTAAAAAAGGCAAGATTTCTGTCATATCACAGAGCGGGTCTTTCGGGACTGCATTTCTTGATTGGTGCGCACAACATAAGATGGGTATAAACAAGTTTGTCAGTTTCGGTAACAGGGTAGATGTTGATGAATGTGACCTTGTTGATTATTTCTCTAAAGATAAAGATACTGATCTTGTTGTAATATATCTTGAAGGGCCTAAGAATGGGCGCGAACTGATGAAAAACTTAAAAAAGACAACTAAGATTAAACCAATCATAGTTCTTAAGGCAGGTAAAAGTGATAAGGGTGCAAAAGCTGCAGCATCGCATACGGGCACTCTTGCAGGTAGTTATAAGATATTTAGTTCTGCAATGAGGCAAGTTGGGGCCACTGAGGCAAAAACACTTGATGAACTTTTTGATTTTACAAAGGTGTTAAGCAAACAGAGAGCTGCAAAAGGTAATAGGGTAGCTATTATCACTAATGGAGGTGGGTATGGTGTGCTCTCTGCAGATGCCTGCTTTTATGAAGGGCTGAAACTTGCTGAATTTTCACATTCTAGTGTTGAGACAATAAAAAAAGTTATGCCTGGCTTTGCTGGAGTACATAACCCTTTAGACCTAATAGGTGACGCAACTGAAGAAAGATTTGAAACTGCACTTGCTACATTAATAAAAGATACGAATGTGGACATAGTTGTTGTTTTCATATGGGCACTTGGTACCACTCTTGATTCTGGTGTGGTTGATGTCATATCCAAAATTGCTGAAACTTCTAAAAAACCTATTATCTGTGGTGGGCTTGGTAGTAAATATACGATAGACATGCTACTTAGGCTTGAAAATTCAGGGATACCTACATTTTCTACACCTTGGAGAGCTATGAAAGCTGCTAAAGTCTTGGCTGAATATGGAAAAGTCAAAAAGATATGAATAATAAATTATTGATCCTCAAGAATATGAGATACTACATTTGAATAATCAAATCCTTTGAATATATTATCTATTGAAGAGATGAACTGGTCTGTATTTTTTATGTAAGTTCCCCATTTTGTCTTTATGTCAACTATGAAATCCTCATAACCTTTCATATCTTTGTGAGAGGAGATGAAAACTGATGTCCTTCCTGAAAGACCGTTACCTCTTGCAAAACATAATATGTTTTTGTTGTTTATTATCTCTTTTATGAAGCCTATAAGCTCTTCTTTTTTTGAGTAATCAGTCCATTGAATGAAAGTTATGATTATTATGTTTAACCCTATCATTTTTAAATTCGGGCTGGCATGGTATCCTATTATATATTTTTCTTGCTCAAGCTTCTGCCTTATCCTTGTGACTGTAGGCTGGGTCGTGTCAAGCTCTTTTGCTATTTGTTTGTCTGTCTTCCTGCCTTTTTGTATAAGCTTTAAAAGCACATCTTTCTCCTTTTTTTTAAGCATAATATCTATATGGTATTTTAAAAATAAAAATTGATTGGTCTAAAATCTTAAAAATATAACCGAAAACTATATAAACACACCTTAATATATTAGTTAATAGGTGTATAATTATGACAAAAAATATGAGTCAAAGAGATAGAGCGATAAGAATAATCATTGGAGCAGTAATTTTACCTAGTGTGGTCTTGAATGCTCCATTTTCTATTCAGCTTACAGGAACTGCATATATGGTAGGTGCGCTTTTTGGTGTTCTTCTTCTTGTGACCGGTGCTATGGGAACATGTCCTGTATATGGTCTGCTTAAGAAAAAAACACAGATACCAACTAAGCCTGTGGTAATAAAAGCTGTTGCGGTCAAAAAGACTGTGAGAAAACCTGTAGCTAGGAAAACAACAAGAGCTCCTGCAAAAAGAAAGGCTCCAGCAAGGAAAAAAGTTGCACCTAGAAAGAAAAAGTAATTAAGGTTTGATTTTTAGGTTTATCCACCTGAAATAATTTTTATTATCTCTATCTTATCTTCTTTTTTTATTTTTATATTTTCTGGTTCTATTTCATTGTTTATCTTTATAAGAATAGTTTCTGTGTTTATATTAAGCTTATTCAACAATTCTGAAACTTTCGGGATGTTGTCAAAAATTAGCTTGTTTTTCTTGTTTTCATAAGTTACTATAATTTCCATAAATATATACAAATAGTAAATGTTAAATAATTACTATTTTAAATTAGTTGTATGAAAGAATTACTTATTAAAGCAAAGATGGCTATGGACCGTGGTAAATACTGGCTCAGCTATATCAATTTTGTAATGCTTCTTTTCATATCTGTCACAAGCATGAAACAATATGAATACTTCTCTTTTTTGCAAGGTAGATACTGGCTTATTATACTGGGTCTTGGTACTTTTGTATTTATAACCATACTTGGTTATGTTGACTTGAAAATATTAAAGACTTTTCAAATTGAAACTGAGATATATGCGAGAATCAATCCTGTACAGCAGAAAATGTTTGATAATCAAGACAAAATACTTGATATGATTTCTGGTATTGAAAAAAATATGAGTAAAAAATGATCACATGTCTTTTGCAAGACGTATGTCTTTTGCCTTGACTGTGTTTCTTCCTGCATGCTCTGCAAAGGTTACTGCACTTTTTGCTACTTCATCAGCCATCGCTTCAAGGATTTCTGCAAACATGATTGCAGCTTTTATTGACACTCTTTGGGCACCTGAGTTTCTTAACAGGCGATCTGCTGCAGCTGCCGGTATATTTGACATAAATATTATATTAGTGTTTGGGGTTTAAATGTTTTTATGGTTTTTGGCACTGTCCATTTTTTGAGTGATTTTAAACAAAATGTAGTTAATTAAATATCTTCATTTATTTTGTAATTCAACGTGAAATGTGTATATTAAATAGTTCTCTGGAGGAGTTTATAAACAAACAATATTTAAAAAATATTCAAAATCACTCACTTTTTGAACAGTGCCTGGTTTTTTTGTTTTATATTAGATTATATAAGAAGACAAACACTAAAATTATATCATGTATAAAAAAGGGTATAATTTTGAGCGCACAATCAAGCTTGAACTTGAGGCTGATGGCTGGAAAGTCATACGATCAGGAGGGTCAAAGAAACCTGACATGATAGCTGCACGAAATGGAAAGATAATTATTATAGAATGCAAAATCACTAAAAAAAATAAGGTTTACCTTGAAACTGAAGAGGTTGAAAATCTGAAAGAGGTAGCTGAACATTTTGGCGCAGAATGTATGTATGCTGTGAAGACTATAAGAGAAAAATGGTCACTTGTATCGGTTGATAGCCTGAGACAGACAGGTTCTAGTTATGTGTTTGATTTTGAATGAAAAAATAATTAATAATAATAATAATATAAATGTACTTGTTTAGCTAAATTTTGTCTTACTTGCTTACGATTTTTTTTATAGGGTCATTATTTGTTGAAATATTTTTAAGTTATAATTTTCTACGTTACTTGCGAGCTATCGATTTTACAAAAAAGGAGTAAATATTTTTTAACAAAAATTAACTACACATTTTCAAGCTGTAGCTATTGATTTTATAAAAAGTATAATGTATATAAGTTACATCATAATGGTCGTAGCATGCCGATTCTTTTTTTGCTAAACAAGTACATATAAATTAATAATCAAAAATCAAAATTATTTAATAATCAAATGTTGAACTCGTCGCTTAAATATTCTGATACTTTAATATATACCTTACCTGATATCGCAAGCCTTATAGTCCTTGTCCTACCATGCCTGCCACGACTTATTACTTTTGTGTTTATAATACTTAACATGTCAAGCTCGGCAATAAGATCACTTATCCTTCTCTGTGTCAATGGCTTTATGCCAATCTTGTCACACAATGTCACATAAAGGTCAAAGACGTCGCCTGTGAATATGTATTCTGAACTCTTTTCACTTAACATGAATATTGTCTTAAGAAGTATCTTTGACTGTTTTGGTTGGGTCTTGACTGCCTCAATTATATGGTCCATGTCTATCTTTGATTCTGCGCAATCAACATGGTCAATTGTTATGTTTGTCATGTTCTGGCGTTCGGCAAGTTCTCCTGACACTCTTAAAAGATTCAATGCGCGTCTTGCATCGCCGTGCTCTTGAGCTGCAAGGGCTGCACATTTCTGGATTACACCGTCTGATATTACATCATTGTTGAATGCAATTGTAGCCCTTTCTAAAAGTATATCTTTTATCTGGAGCGCGTTGTAAGGTGGAAATATCATCTCTTCGTCTGAAAGTGAACTTTTGACTCGAGCATCCATATTCTCTGTGAAAGACAGATTGTTTGATATGCCAACTATTGTCACTTTTGAATTCTCTGTATCCTGATTTATCCTTGTCAGCGTGTACAGCAATTCATCGCCAACTTTTTCTATTAAAGCGTCTATCTCATCAAGAATTAAAATTACTACACCTTTCTTTTCCTCAAGTGCTTCAAAAAATATCTTGTATACCTGATCTGTAGGAAGACCTGTAGGTGGTACTTTTTTTCCTAGAAGGCTTGCAAGGTATGCTATTAGACGGTATTCTGTGTCTGCAACTCTTTTCATCTTGCAATTTACATATAATACATCTATTATTACGTTGTTTGCAGCTGCTATCTCTTTAAGCTGACTGGTAACATATTGTGTCACAAGAGTTTTTCCAGTGCCTGTCATACCATATATGAATATGTTTGACGGCCTGTCTCCCTTTAAAGCAGGAGCAAGAATACCACCTATAAGATTAATCTGCTCTTCACGGTGAGGTACAGTATCTGGTGTATATTTTATTGTAAGTGCATTTTTGTCTTTGAAAAAAGTCTTTGATTGCATATATGTCTCAAACAAGTTCTTCAATGTCTTTTGGCTCAGTCATAACACCTTTTAAAAATATAATTTTTTCTATAATATTCTACAAGAAACAATGGTATATTATAATTTTATATGTTTTTTATCTTGTATATATTTCTATAGGAAATAAAGGTTTAAATAGTTATTGTTTGTAATTTGTTTTTAATTGTTTTGACCCTCACCCCTTTGTTTCTTTTGGAACCTTTTAATTTAATTAGTATTAGAATAAAATATAACATTGTTATATATTATATTAAAAAAAAATGTGTTTGTTTATGTAATGGTGTTCTACTGGAAATAATGGTGTGAGTGACAACCTAAAGGGGTAACTCTACAAAATGTTTCCACCTTGATAGTTGTTCTCTTTTTGGTCATTATAATGTGCATTTGAATCTAAGATGTTGAAAGAAACTTGCATGAACCTTACACCGATGTCAATTGCTGCACCAGGCAAAGATGGTTTGAACATGACAGTCAAAATACCACGGTAACCTGCTTCACCAAATCCTGTGACTATATCACACTGGCAATATCTGAAAAGTGATGATCTTGGTTCTATCTCAAAATTTGTGTTTTCAGGTGTGTTGAGCTTTTCGCAGGTGACGGCAAGGTATGTCTTTTTTTCGTCAAGATATATCAATGTGCCTTCTTTTAAGACTATAATATTCTCAGTCTTTAGGTTTTTTATGTGATTTTCAAAACCTTTCAATACATATGCATTACCTAGTTTAGGTTTTATTGCGCTATTTTTATCTATTCTTAACTGGCCTGCCTTTTTTACTTCGATTAATACAGCAAGCCTGAAATCAAAGCCATTTGCAGTTATTTGATAATCAATGTCTTTGTAATCAGAAATTATATTTTTCTCTTTTATGAGATTTTTCAGGGTTTCTTTGCTTAAGACTGTCATAAATAATACCATAAAGATTTATGTTTTAAAATTTTAAAACTGTTTATGTTAATTAATTGTGATTTTCATTCGCATTCAGGGTATGCGGGCGGTGTGGGACAGATATCGCTTTTAGATCTTGAGGTTGCAATGGAAAAAAAAGGTATAGATGTTTTTGGGACTGGCGATTGTCTTCATCCACAATGGCGAGAATTTTTAAAAGATAATCTTGTTGAAAGAAAAGAGGGACTTTTTTCAAACAAAGATAATAAGGCACGGTTTATGCTACAGACCGAAGTAATATTTACTGCTGCTGTAGGTTCAGGCAGGAAATCTGTGCATACTGTCATTTTGTTTCCGTCATTTGAATCTGTTGAGAATACATGTAAGCTTTTAGATGGAATGGGTGTCAAAAATACTATTGGAAGACCGTTCATAAAATGTGTTGATAGGGTTGATGTAAGTAATAGATTGTCAAAGATACTTGATGTTGATGATAAGATTGAAGCTATACCTGCGCATGTCATGACACCTCAAGGTGTTTACGGATCAAATAATCCGATTGATAAGATGAAAGATTTTTATGGTGCTGCTACAGAGAGGATAACAGCTGTTGAAACTGGGCTTTCGGCTGATCCTGAGATTCTTTCTTTGATACCTGAACTTGATGATTATTCGCTGATTTCAAACAGTGATGCGCACTCGGCTGCACTCAACAGGATGGGCCGTGAGTTTACAACTGTTGATACAACTTCTGTTTCTTATGGAAATATAATTGATTCTATAAGAAAGAATAAGATTGCAAGGACAGCAGAATTTAATCCTACTGAAGGCAGGTTCTTTCTTACGGGGCATAGGGCAGGCAAAAAAGGGCATAATGATGCTTATTGTGTGTTTTCACCAAAATATACACCTAAAGATAACAAGTGTCCCATATGCAGTAAAAAGCTTACAATAGGTGTCCTTGCGCGAGCATTACAGCTGAAAGAAATTCAGGGTGGTACAAGACAATTTGGTGAACTGTCACCATCAACTAAAGATTTTGTCAGGATGGTGCCATTGGTTGAGGTCATTGCACATTCAATTGGTGTATTGTCTGTTGTCTCTGTAAAAGTTGTGGAACTTTATGAAAAAATTATAGGTATATTTGGAAATGAAGCGCGGATATGGTTTGAAAAAGATGAGACTATAAGGAAAAAGCTTGCTTCGGCTGAACTTTCAGATAATGTGATTGAAAATATAATTAAAGTTAAAAATGATGATTTCTGTTTTTCACCACCTGGGTTTGATGGAACTTACGGCAAGTTTAGTATTGGTGGGAAAGAAGATGTGTTTAATGTCAATTTAATATCTGGATATGTGCCAGGACAGAAAAGACTGTTTTAATTGCTTTAGATTTTTTGTTATTTTTAGATTTCTATATGTTTTGTTTAGTATTGTCTATAATTTTAAAACATTTAATTACTCAATTAGGGTATGAAAGATATGAACAATAAAGATGTTGCTGGCATTTTCATTGATGCAGGTATACTTGCTGAGTCTGAAGCTGTTGATTATGTGGTTGATAAAGGTATTGATGCAGTTTTACTTTCTGAAAAACTTATGAGTGCAGGCAAATTTTTTCTTACAAGAGAGGTTATTGAAGCTTTAGATAGAGAGGATAAAATTAAAGATATAGGAAATGTAGTTGAGGTCAAGGCTGCATCAAAAAAGATTATAGCTAAAGATATTGCAGGGTCTGTCAAAGTGCACAGTAAAGCTGAAGAACCTCAAAATACTAAGACATTGACAGATTTTGTAGCTTATTTTAATGATAGGTATGAAAAGATAAAAAATATTATTTTGGCACACACTGAAGTTAAGAACACTATGTCTATAGGTAGGCTCAATGAGGCGACAGATGAAAAGAATGTTTGCGTGATAGCTATCATATCTGATATTAATATTAGTAAGAATGGGCATCACATATTGAATATTGAGGATCCGACAGGGACTATGACTGCAATAATCATGAAAGACAAAAATATAGGTGAAGATACAATTATTCCTGATGAAATCATAGCAGTATTTGGAAGTGTGAGTAATGGTACTATGTTTGTAAACAGTATGGTTTTTCCTGACGTGCCTGTCATGAATAGCTATGACAAGAGGATTGAGGATGACGTGAGCGCAGTACTTATATCTGATATCCATATGGGTAGTAATGAGTATCTGCAGAAGGTTGAGGACAGGTTTATTAAATGGCTTAAAAGTGGGGATGATAGTGCGGGAAAAGTCAAGTATATCTGCATATCAGGGGATAATGTTGACGGCGTCGGCATATATCCAGGGCAGAAACAGGACCTTAAGATTGTAGACATTTATAATCAGTATCTTGCATTTGAAAAGTTTATTGAAAGAATTCCTGAATATATTGAGATTGTCATCATTCCTGGAAACCATGATGCTGTACGTCTTGCTGAACCACAGCCGTCAATTGGTAAGAATTATTTTCCTAACATTACAAGTTTTAAGAATGTTCATCTGGGACCTAATCCATGTCGGGTGGAACTTCACGCTATGAATGGGAGGGTAGGTGTGGATGTGCTCATGTATCATGGTTACAGTTTCACGAAGATAATTAATGCAATACCTTCACTTCGCGTGAAAGGAATGGACCAGCCTGAATATGTTATGACTGAGCTTCTTCGGAAACGGCATTTGGCGCCTATGTATAAGTCCACGCAGCTTATGCCATCAGGGGATGATCCGCATGTCATAAAGAGTGTTCCTGATATATTTCAGACGGGAGATCTTCACTCGTTTGCAGTCAAGACATATAGGGGTGTGTTGATGGTGTCTGCTTCAACGTTTCAGGGACAGACGTCGTTTATGGATCGTGTGGGGCATGAGTCTAATCCGGGTAAGGTTACAGTTGTTTCTTTAAAAGATAAGAGACCCAAGGTCTTGGATCTTTTGAATTGATGTTTTTTCGTAAATGTTTTCAGAAGGGAATTAAAAGACCGGGCAGAGTTACTTGCGCCCGGTCGGGGGTTTGGATTTATTGAGGGACTATAAGTATTATTGGTAAATTGAGTATATATAGTTTTCTGTAAATGTTGATATATATGTTATTATTTTATGTATTTATTGTTAGTTTTTTTGTTTAATTATGTATTTATTTACATATTTTTATATACAACCTTATCTAAATTGTCATATGTGATGTGATGGATTTATCAGATAATGAGAAAAAAATACTTTTGTATCTTTTTGATAACCCTCTTGCAACTAATCATACTATTGCCACATACATGAACATACATCATGCAACTGTTAGCGCCATAAGAAAGAAGCTTGAGGAAACGGCTGGGCTGTCTTATAAAGTGGATATAAATCCAAAGAAAGCAGGACTAGATGGGGTTTATGTGATATATTTTTCTCTTAATCCTGCTTCAAGAGGTGAAAAAGAATTTTCCGCTTTTGTAACGATGGTTCAAAATATTGAAGGAGTAATTGGGGTGGGGCTTGTTACAAACAGTGTTTGGGACGGTTGGTTTAGGGTGATTTCTAATCCTTTTGATTCTGATAGGATATTTTTTATTTTAAAAAGAAAGATTGGTAGTTATGTGGATAAGATAGAGATAATAAAATATGCAGATGCACGAGAGTCGGGTGCGCAGAACATGAATAAACTAATTGAGATGCTGTAAGGGTTCAGCCCAGGATAGAGATTATTGCGGGTGCAACATATTTTGTGTCAATAGGGTTATTGAAAGATAATATTATGTTTTTCTTATCATTTTCATTATCAGTATTAGCTATATCATAGTCGCCTATCATTTCAGAATTGCCGAGTTTTTTTAGTAGCTCATCTGTGTTTCCTTTAGCCATGAGTTCAATAGTTCGTATAAACATGTTTTATAACCTCTTAAGTTTTAAAAGCAATATCATATGATGTGGTGTTATATTACTATACGTGTATAAGACTAGAAAAGTATATAAATCTGAAATATAAGTATATATATTCTTTGTTGTGCGTCTCTTAAACACAACAAGGTTTAATATCTTTTTCAAACAAATATTATAAAAATAGACATTAAAAGTTATATTATTCTTACGGTGGTCATTGATTTGGAAATAGATAAGGAGACAAAAGAATATTTTGATTCTCTGGATAGTGAGATAGATAAGGCGTATGAGCTTGCAGGTAGGGCTAGGCAAATGAATCTAGACCCTGAGCAGAAGGTAGATATACCTATAGCTGAAGATTTGGCTGCGCGTGTTGAGGGGCTTGTCTCTATGATATTTCCAGAATTTATAGGGTCGGGCCTTAAGGAAGGCATACGTGAACTTGAAGCTGAATATGGCAAGAATGATGAGCGGGTCGCGCTTGTGGTATCTGAAAGGGTCGCTAAAGAAAGATATTCTAAATTCGAATCTAAAGAGAGAGCGATTGAAGGAGGCATAAGAGTAGGTCTTGCGTATCTTACTTTAGGTGTCGTGACTGCGCCTCTTGAAGGTATTAGTTCTGTGAATATAAAAGACGGTTATATTTCAATATATTATTCTGGACCTATCAGAAGTGCTGGGGGAACAGCATCAGCTATGTCGGTCCTTATAGCTGATTACCTTCGGAAAAAGATGGGTCTTGCTAAATATGAGGCAAATGAGACTGAAAGGAAAAGGTATGCAGCTGAAGTTGAAGATTATTACAGGCTTGTTGGGATGCAGTATCATCCGATTGATAAAGAGATTGAGATGATAATAGAAAATGTCAATGTGTGCCTTGATGGGGATCCTACTGAAAAGTTTGAGGTGTCAAACTATAAGGATCTACCTAGAGTTGAGACAAACCGTATTCGTGGAGGTATGTGTCTTGTTGTGGGTGAAGGGCTTACGTTAAAGGCACCAAAGCTTCTTAAAAGAGTAAACAAGTTCGGCAAAGAGTTTGATTTTGAGGACTGGTTATGGTTGGAAAAATATAATGAGCTTAAATTGAGCGTGAACTCGGTTAAAACTGAGGGCGTTGAAGTTGACGTGAAATACACGCCGTCTACAAAATACATTTCTAAAGTGATTGCGGGAAGACCTATACTGTCACATCCGGCACGGCCTGGTGGGTTCAGGTTAAGGTATGGTAGGTCGAGGACGTCAGGTATTGCGGCCACTGCACTTCACCCCGGTGTTTTTCATCTTACGCAGTTTGTGGCTGTAGGCACTCAGCTTGCGACTGAGTTACCTGGCAAGGCAACGGTATGCGCACCTGTGGATACTGTTGAGCCACCTGTCGTACTTTTAAAAGATGGTACGGTACGAAAGATAATAACGGCCTACGATGCAAAGAAATACAGGGGCCAGGTACATAAGATATTGTCTATGGGGGACATACTTATACCTTATGGTGAATTTGTGAGTCAGAACCACATACTTCTGCCGTCTTGTTACTGCGAGGAATGGTGGGGGCTTGAAGTTCTTCGTGAGATGAAAGATAAAAAATGCTCAATTGATGCAATACCGTTTGCAAACAAGCCGTATAAAATACCGTCATTTGATTCTGCTGTAATCATATCAAAAGAGTTGTCAGTGCCTATGCATCCTGTGTACAATCATTTCTGGCATGACCTGTCAAAAGATGAACTTGCAAATCTTGTTCGTGCGGTTGCTATGGGTACTGTTGTAGGAGATACTTTGTTGATTGATTGTTCTGTTAAGAAGATGCTTGAGGTGTTATGCATACTTCACAGGGTGGATGAGACTTCTGGGAACGTTGTTTTTGATAAGGATGAGATGGATACAATCCTATTCACGTTGGGCAATCCGTCTAGTGTGAATGTGGATAAGTTATGTACAGTTGTAGACAAATCTAAAAATACGGTTGAGGCAATATCATCACTTTCAGGAGTTGTGTTCCATGAGAAAGGCATTACACGTGTAGGGCTTAAGATGGGAAGGCCTGAAAAAGCTGAAAGACGGCTTATGAAAGGAAGACCACAGGTAATATTTCCTTGTGGTGAAGAGGGAGGCAGGATGAGAAATCTGATGGAATCGTATTCTGCAGGTAAAGTGTCTTCATATTTTCCGACTTTTAGATGTCCTAAGTGCAACATGCAGGCATACGGCAAGATATGCTTTAAATGTGGTGATAACACACAGGAATACAGGTTCTGTTCAAAATGTAAAAAGAGCGTTCCTGACAAAGAGCATTGTGGATATCCGACAGACAGGTTTAGGCATGTGCAGATTAATCCAAAAGAGGCAATCGATATTGCAGCAAAGAATTTGGGGATTAAAGTGTTGCCAAAACTGCTTAAGGGTGTGAAGGGTGCATCTGGGCGCGATAAAGACATGGAGATTATTGAGAAAGGACTATTGCGTGAAAAGTATGGGCTTTATGTGAACAAGGATGGGACTACACGATATGATGCAAGTGATGTGCCTATAAGTCATTTCAAGCCTAAAGAGATTGATGTCAGCATAACGGTGTTGAAAAAACACGGGTATGTCAATGATGTCTACGGAAAACCGCTCATAGATGATAATCAGGTTTTAGAACTCAAGGTGCAGGACATCATCATATCTGACAATTCTGATTTTTCTAGTGCTGATTATTTCATTAACGTGTGTAAATTTGTTGATGAGCTTCTTGTCAAGGTGTATGGTCTTGAACCGTATTATAACGTGAAGAAGAAAGAAGATCTTGTGGGGCAGATGGTGATAGGGCTTGCGCCACATACGTCTGCGGGGATTATTGGTAGGATTATCGGGTTTACGCCGGCCAAAGTATGTTATGCACACCCGTTTTGGCACTCTGCTAAAAGACGGAACTGTGACGGTGATGAAGATTCTAT
This sequence comes from Nanobdellati archaeon, assembly GCA_019429125.1. GTDB lineage: Archaea > EX4484-52 > EX4484-52 > EX4484-52 > GLR71 > GLR71. The sequence continues at coordinate 40,528 of JAHYJO010000010.1, forward strand.
ACTGTTACTTATGGACGCGCTTGTTAATTTCTCTAGGAAATTCTTACCTACTACTCGTGGGGCTGCTACAATGGATGCGCCACTTGTTCTTACTACACATCTTGATCCTGAAGAGGTAGATGATGAGGCATGGAGTGTTGATATTGTTGATTCATATCCGTTGACATTTTATGAAGATACAATGGAGTACAAGAAACCATGGGAAATAAGAGATAAGATTGAGCTTGTTGAAAACAGGATGGGTAAGCCTGGCGTGTATCATTCCATGTTCACGCATGATACTGATAATTTAAATGATGCAGTTTTTAAGTCACGTTATGTTGTTTTAGAGACTATGAGCGAAAAGCTTGATGCACAGCTTAAGCTGGCTACACAGGCGGTTGCTGTTGACGAAAGTGATGTGTCTGAAAAGATTTTAGAGAAACATCTCTTAAAAGATATAAAAGGTAATATGAGGACGTTTTCAGGGCAGAGGCTTCGTTGCGTGACCTGTAATGAGAAATATCGTCGTGTGCCTTTGACTGGTAAATGTTCTGCATGTGGAGGTAAACTGCTTCTTACAGTATCTGAAGGGACAATTCGTAAATATATTGAGCCGTCAAAACATATTATGAATAATTTTGAGGTCAGTTTATATTTGAGGCAACAATTCGCAATTTTAGAAGCCGAGGTTGATGCATTTTTCGGTAAACGCGCAAGACAGTTTAAGCTTGGCATGTTTGGCAAGAAAGACTAATTGGGTGATTGAACCAAAATATATATAAGCATGTTCCATAAGAAATGAACAGGTCGTGTACCTTTTGTTGTCATGTGTGCATAGGAAATGAAGGGGTGTGTTGTTGAGATGTAGCATCCACCAAAACCTTTATAAACCTCTCCATAGGAAATGATGGGGTTTCCGTGAAGGTTGCATTATTCATGTGAGAGATAAGTATGGTCGCTGTTTCTTGTTTTGTGTTTTAAAAAGTTGCTGGTTGCGTATTTTTGGGTGTTCCATAAGAAATGAACGGGTGTTAATTTCACATAACTTTTGTTTGTTTACGTGAAGTTGAAATAAATTGTTTTTTCAATAAGAATACTTCTTTATTGTGTTGTTTATACTTTCTTTTGCGTCTGTTTCTATAATTTTTCCGTGGCCTGGAAGAATGGTTGTTACACTTATTGTTTTTAGGAGACCAAGTGATTGTATCATTTCGTTTTCATTACTTCCTGGCAAGTCGGTGCGGCCTATGGCATTTAAAAATATTGTGTCTCCTGTGAACAGTATCTTTTTTTCTTTTTCGTATAGGCATATGGAACCTTCAGTGTGGCCAGGGGTATGGATAACTTTAAGGAGCATGTCATCTATACGTATGGTGTCCGAATCAAAAAGTTTTAGATCCACTTTTTGTGATATTAGTTCTTTTCCAAAAGCAAAGGCACAGCTTTTTGAATTGTCGCCAGTTTCAAGAATTTGTGTGTCATCAGAATGCATTGCAATCTTTGCATTCGTAAATAAGGATGCACCACCTATGTGATCATAGTGGGCATGAGTGAAGATGATCCGTTCTATGTTGTCAGGGGTTATGTTTAGGGAGGCAAGCGCTTTTTCAAGAATGTTTTTGTGGAAGCCTAAACCTGTATCTATCAAGATTTTTTTCTTTATAAGGTATATGTTTGATTCAAGACCTCCTAGCTGTATAAGGTGGATGTCGTCTGTTATCTTTTGGATTTCCATGTGTATTATTTCTGTTTTGGGTTTTATATTTGTTGGGTTGGAAGGATAAGAAAGTAGGTATTTATGGAGAGAGGTTAAGAAGAGGCTTTAGTTTAATCGTTAAAAATTGTGTTGTATATTTCATTTTGTTCTGAAACACTTTGTAACCAGTTACAAATGTTGTCTTTAGTAGTATCAATATCTGTGAAATATTGTGTTATTTTTGTATCATTTAGTTCGTTTTTATCTATTTTTTTGATGATTTTTTCAAAGGTTTCGTAGTCTTTAAGAATAATATTGTCAATAATATAGGTTTTGTCTATATTGTTGTTATATTTATTGTTTATGTTCTTAAGCATTTGTAAAATAGGAGACATTTCTATTTTTTCTGGAATTTTCTTTAATCTTAATCATTATATGAAGTAAATCTCTCTCTTGCGCTACAAAGACCACTATAAAATTCAAAGAGAATTAGTTCTATATCAATTTGATGTTGTTGATATTTGTGGGCTGTTCAGTTATATCTTTTTTTGATTGCGGCTTCCACAAGACCTAAGAACAAGGGATGAGGGGTAAGAGGTTTTGATTTTAGTTCTGGGTGCGCTTGCGTTGCAATGAAATAAGGGTGATTGTCCAGTTCTAAGAATTCCATCAGTTTCTGGTCTGGGGATTTTCCGGAGAATATGAGACCATTCTTTTCAAGTTTGGAGACATAGGAGTTATTGACTTCGTATCTGTGTCTGTGTCTTTCTGAGATTTCAGTTTTGCCATATAGCTTTTCTGCAAGTGAACCTTTTTTAAGGTTTGCAGGCCATGCACCTAGGCGCATGGTGGCACCCATAGTGTCTATTTTTTTCTGGGAGGCCATTATGTTTATTATAGGTATTTTCGTGTCTGGATTTATTTCTGTGGATGTTGCATCTTTTAGGTTGCAGACATTGCGCGCAAATTCTACACAGGCTAACTGGAAACCAAGGCATAGGCCAAGGAAGGGTATGTTGTTCTCTCTTGCATATTTTATGCATCGTATCTTTCCTTCAGTACCACGTGAACCGAAACCACCAGGGACTATCAAGGCATCTACATCTTTTAGTGCAGTTTTTAGGTCAATAGTATTGTTTTCAATGTGTGTAGTCTCTATGAATTTTATTTCAATTTCGCATGTGTATCGTGAACGTGCGTGATTTAATGCTTCATTTATGGATACGTATGAATCATGGAGCTGTGTGTATTTTCCTGTCATGGCAATTGTTATTTTCTTGTCTATGTTTTTTAGGCCATTTACAAAAGATGTCCAAGCATTTAGTTCGCTTCCATTGTGTTTCATGTCGAAATGATTTATTATTTTTTCTGCAATCTTTTGCTCTTTAAGTATGAGGGGGAGTTCGTAGATGTTTGCGTCATGGTCTGATATAACGTCTTCTTCTTTTACGCCGCAGAAGAGGGAAATCTTTCTTTTTGTCCTATTTATTAATGGATCTTTGCAGCGGCAGACGATCATGTTGGGTCTGATGCCTATGTTACCTAAAATTCGTACTGAATGTTGGGCAGGTTTTGTTTTCTGTTCGCCTACAACATCAAGTGTGGGCACAAGAACAAGATGGATAAAATAGACATCTTCTGTCACTGAAAGTTCACGGGCAGCCTCAAGGAAAGGTATACTTTCTATGTCACCTACTGTGCCTCCCACTTCTATCAAGACAAAGTCTTTGCCTTTACCAATTTTTTTAATGTGGTCTTGAATTGCGCAAGTTATATGAGGTATAATTTGTACGGTTTTTCCAAGATAGTCGCCTTTTCGTTCTTTGTCTATCACGTGTTTGTATATTTTACCGGTAGTCAGATTATTTTGTATGGAAAGGGTCATCTCAAGAAAACGTTCATAATTACCAAGATCCATGTCTACTTCGCCACCGTCGTCTAAGACGAAGACTTCTCCATGCTCTAGAGGGTTCATAGTACCTGCATCTATGTTTAAATAAGGATCAATTTTTAGTGGTGCTATAGAATAATTTTGTGCCTGGAGTAGTTTGCCTATAGAAACTGTCAAGATGCCTTTCCCAAGGCCGGACATGACACCGCCTGTTATGAATATATATTGGGTCTTTTTCTCCATTATAACACAACACATTAAATATTGATATAATATAAAATAACTATGTATCTTTTATAAATATAACGTAAGAAAGAGGGCTGTTTTGTTCTGAAGAAGATAACAAAGTCTTCATTAATGTGTATGTAGGGGGTATAATTTGATTTGTGTCTTGTCTTTTATATGTTTTTGTATGGTGTATTAGTTATTATTTTTTGTGGCTCATAAGCTACTCCGGAAATCACTAAGCCGTGAAGCTTTCATCCTAGGGCATATAATCATTGCCACATGATAGTTGTGTTGTTCATTTTTAAATTATTATTCTTTTGGACGTCCTTTTTTATTAAGGGGCGTGAGTTCAAAATCAAAGGAGTCATCAGTCGGCATAGATAGGACAATTGCAGCATCTAATCCCTTTGTTGCTGCTCTTTTTGCATTTTTTACGGTTGTCTCTATGCGGTTGTTTTTGGTTGTGTATGTATTTGGTTTTAAGACTAAGCTGCATAAATCATCTACAATGACACCTTTTCTTATAAGGCCTTGCTTTGTAACTGTTTCCCAAGGCAGTCTTACATTTTCGGCACGGTGTCTCATACGATTCCAGTATTGGTAATCATATTTTGTTGATGCTGTGCAGAGGTGGATGGATATATCTTTTATGTTTTCTTTTGCATATTTTAAGAGAGTCATACCTAATTCAACGCTATCTGCAACTGCATAATCTTCATTTTCTCGTAATATGAATCCTTGCTTTTCCATACGAGCGCAGTTAGTGTCTGAATATTCAAGCTCGTTTAAGTTCATGTAGTCAATTATACCTTCTGAGTCTTTTATGAGTTTTTTTAGCAGTTTTTCTTTTCCGGGAATAAGAGGTATCTCGATTCCAATTTTAAATTTAGCTTTGTCTTTTATCTTTTGTAATCGGCCAATGTCAAATATGTGAAATCTTAAAGCGTCAAGGCCTGATAGGTTTAGTTTTTGGATGTCGTTATCTGTTAAGTCTATCTTGGTTGTATATGCATGGATATGGAAATGGGGGCCCAATTTTTTTTTTAAAAATAATACATAATGGCAGAAAACATCTATGTCAATAAGTGGTTCTCCTCCCGTTATGCCTAAGCCTGTTGAACTGCATTTTTTTATTTCATCTATTATGTCAGAATCTTTTTTGACTTTTATTTCGTTGATCCACATATTTTTTGTGCCTTTTCTCTGTTCTGAAAGAGGGCAGTAGAAACAGTCTTTATCGCAGAGGCCTGTCAGGAACAGGACTGATTTTTTTCCTTTTATACACATTCGGCAACCGTCTGGCAGAGTGCCCAATAGCTGTGAGTTGGCGTGTGTGTCTGTAATTTCGGTCATATATATTCACGTGTAATTGTATATTGAGTATATAATGAGTATATAATGAGCATTGATTAAGCGTATATGTATATACTATATATAGTGTATAGGATGTGTTAACAGTGTCAATAATTTTTTTTATGAATAACTATATACTGAAAGAGGGAAATACTTTTAAATATTCTTTGATATAATATTGGTTGTGATAACAATGTCATACCTGAATAACCATAATATTGCATGGGATTTCTTTACAGGTATGGTCATATATACAGCCCTGACTAAAAAATGTCTGACATTTAGAAGTTAGTCGGGGATGATTCTATAATATTTTCATAGAGGACCTTTCTTGCCTGAAGATAGGGTACACAAAAAATTTAATGGATTAGATATAGATTTTTATATTTTTGCAATTTACCTACATAATTTATGGGTCTAAAATTAATTAAGGTGATTTGAATGAAGATGAAAGTTATATGTACAAGCTGTGAGAAAGAGATAGATTGGATATGGGGTAATCAGATATCTCGATGTGATGCATGCAATACAATTCTTGATATTCACGATGTCAAGATTGCTAAAAGTTCGTATGAGCACTTTTTGCCGGCAGGTTAATTTTTATGTTTTCTTTTTGTCTTTTATATTTTTAGTTTTTTGCCGTCCACCCAAATATTTGGATTTGTGAAGACCTGATCAAAATGGTAATTGCATTCGTTTTTTCCGCTGAAACTTGTGTTTGAGCCTATGGCAATATGTGCAGTACCTAATGTTTTTTCATCAACTACCATAAGTCCTATAAGTTTAGCATTTGGATTAAGACCTATACCTAATTCACATAAAGTGTTTATGTTTTTACTATTTATCATATTTTCAGTTTCAATCTGTGCAATTGTGCTTGAAAGTTTTTTAGATGTGTTTTGTATAATATGGCCATCTTTAAATTTTAGTATAAAATCATTTGTTACCAGTTCTGTGCCAAAAAGGTTTTTTTGGGTGCCGTCTATTATAACGGTTCCATTGCTTTTGTTTTCAACAGGAGCTATGTATATTTCTCCAAAAGGTAAGTTTGTGCCACCCCAATTGTAATTTCCACAGGCAAGATATGCATGTCTGTCAGTTATATCTAAAATGAGATCTGTGCCTTTTTTTGTTGTTATACGTATTTGTTTTCCATTATCTAATTGTTTTTTTAATTTAAGTAATTTTTTTGTATCTTTTGATGAATTAAAGGATAGTGCATAGGTAAAAATATTCCAATCGGCTTTTTTGGTTTTTGAGAGGTCACGTGTGAATATGAGTTTTAAATTTTGTTGTAATACAAAACTTTTGAAATTAGTATTGTAATGTTTAGGTAAAGTGCCTTCAGTTTCAGATACTGATACAATTACTATGGAGTTGGGTTCAAGAGTCTTTATTTTTTCTAAAATGTCAGTATCAAGCATATCAAGACCTGATTTTATATTTTGAATATATATTTTGCAGTTGCAACCTATTTTTTCAAGTGCTTCTTTTTCTTTTTTGGCAAGAAGTGGGGCTAGAGTATTTTCATTGTGACCTTTATCAGTAATTATAATGGCTGTGTCACCTTTTTTTATGTCCCAGCCGTTCTTGAGTATTTTGTCAAGGTCTGGGATTTCTAGCTCAGGGAGGTTTATGATATTGTTATCAGCGTCATTATCCATAATAATCTGCCTTATATTCAATTTTTATTCTTTTTTTTGTGTTTGATGTCTGTTCTGCAAGCTTTAGCGTGCTGCGCGATTTTTTATTGTTGTTTAGGAAAAGCATGAGCCTATTTCTATAGTCCTCATTTTGAAATTTGTATGTTATTCCTGTCTTTTTGTTCTTTTTGATATTTATGTCACATAAGGTCAGCCATTTCTTGTAGCCTGTCTCAAATTCTATATGGAAAAGGTGACAACCGCAGTTCTTGTGAAGGTATATGGAGAAACTGTTTATGTCTGCAAGGTATAAAGGTAAATCCAGTTCTTTTTTGAATGTGCTTTTATTATCTTTGTTGAATGTGAAAATCCTTAATTTGTTTTTTGTTTCCATCAATGTATTTGTTACTTAAATAATTTATAATGGTCTTATTGATTTATATTTAGAAGCTGTCCGTCAACTGTAATTCTCGGGTTTGAAAATACCTGGTCAAGATGTATTATTGCGTAAATTGTTCCGCCGAACCAATAGTTGCTACCGATTGCAATGTGCGCAGTACCCACAACCTTTTCGTCAATGTTCATAGAACCTATTATCTTTGCATTTGGGTTCAGGCCGATTCCTAATTCTCCAATCCGTCTAACTCCCCAGGGGAATTCAGAGGTCTCATGGGCCCAAGTAATGGTTTCTTTTAGTTTTTCTGCTTCTTCTCCGCCGGTTATGGAAACTACAGTTCCTTTTTTGATTTCAAGGGTGATGGGTTCTTTAATTAATTGGGTGCCCTCTTTGATACGTGAGCTTAAGTCAATCACTACTTTTCCTTCAACAAATTTTCCACGGCAGGGTGTATAGACTTCACCTATAGGTACGTTTCCGCCAGTTCCTGGCGCATCATAAATTCCGTCAACAGATAAAGCCTTTTTATTTCTGATGTTAATATGAAGGTCTGTGCCGAGGTCTGTTGTTATGTGGAGTTCTTTTCCATTTTGTATAATGTCTTTGATTCGTTGGCAATTCTTGCGCACGGAAGGGTAATCAATGTCTAAAGTGGTAAGTATCTTATCAAGGTCTTCAGTGTTTATGGTGCCAAGGCTTGGCATTGAGGCAAACCGGTGGCCTTCATGCTTTATGAATGTTCTGAAGCTCTTATCTAAAGAAGCCAAGGCTCCCAATCTGTTTGATATGGCAATTATTATGGGGCTGTTTTTATTAAGAGTCCTTAATGCGTCAGTAACATTAGAATCTGCAATGTCCCCTTTTTCTTTAGAGTCCTGCAGTATTATTTTTACGTTATTGATACCTAGTTTTTTTGCAGTAAGGAAGTAGCCAACACATAATATAGGTGCGATTCGTTTTTTTGCGTAACCTATATCTCCAATAATAAGTAAAGTTTCGTCTTTGTTTACTTTTAGGCAGTCAGATATAATCTTTGATAAGTAAGGCATTGATTTTTTTGCAAGAATCAATTCTTTATCTGTTAAAGCTGTGAGGATATTATCCATAATATATTCCATTGAAAAAATATGTTCAAAGATATATAAATAGGATGACAATTATTTATTGATGTGAATGTTGATGACTGAAACCAATAAAAAAATATTAGGGCTTACTGAAGTAGTTTATGTATATGGAGCAAAAAAATGCGCAAAGATTGCGGCAATTTGTGATACTGGAGCAACAACAACGTCAATTGATGCAAATATTGCTAAAGATCTTGATTTTGGAGAACCTATCCGTATGACAAGAGTAATGAACCCATCTCTTAATACGAAGTTTAAACGAGAAGTTGTAAAGGTCAATCTTGAGATTGCTGGCAGAAAATTTGAGGTGGGTGCAAATGTTCAGGACAGGATGCACATGACACACAAGATGATAATTGGTCGGGATATATTGTATGGGAATTTTATAGTTGATGTCTCAAAGACGCATGACGGCAACAATCTTAAGACTATAAAAGACAAAGAGACACTTAAAGTAGAAATATATGAGCTGTGAATTGTTATGGTACTTATGACTGAGCATGATTCAAAGAAAATGTTTTCTAGTTATGGGATTAGTGTTACAAAAGAATTTGTTGCTAAAGATAGGCATGAGGCGTCTGTATATGCGGAGAGGATAGGGTATCCTGTCGTTATGAAAGTCATGTCATCAGACATTGTGCATAAGACTGATTCTGGTGGTGTTGTCCTTAATATACATGATTCAGATGATGTTTTGAGGGCGTATGACCTTATAATTAAAAATGTTTCAAAATCAAATCCACATGCTAAGATTGAAGGTGTGATTGTCGAGGAGCAGGTAGCAGGGCATGAAATTATAGTCGGGGCAAAGATTGATCCGCAGTTCGGGCCGGTAATTATGGTAGGTCTTGGTGGGATATTTGTCGAGGTGTTAAAAGATGTATCGTTTAGGGTTGTGCCAATAACTGAGAAGGATGCGGATGAGATGATTCACGAACTTAAAGCATTTTCAGTATTAGAAGGGGTTCGAGGACAGCCTAAAGCTGATATATCAAAGATTATAAAAGCGCTTGTGGCAGTATCTAAATTAGTTCAGGATAATCCGAACATTCAAGAACTGGATATTAATCCGTTGATGGTTGATAGTAAAAGAGCAGTTGCGGCGGATGCTAGGATTATTGTTGATTGAGATAATCAAGATTTTTATATGTTTGTTTTTTAATAAAAAATAAAAGTTAGTACGTGTTTAGCAAAAAAATAATCAATATGCTCCGGCCGTTATGGTGTGATTCTCAATAAGTTATAATTGTTACAAAATAAATAGCTAACGCTTAAAAATGTGTTGTTAAAAAATCTTAAAAATTATTTAATCATATTCTTATAAAATCGATAGCTTGCACCCAACGTAAAAAAGTTTAAATATAATTATTTCAAAAAATAGTAGTTATCTCTTAAAAAATCAAAATTAAGCAAGACAAAAATTAGCTAAACAAATACAAAATATGAGATAATCAGATGAAAATAAAAAAAGGGAGAAAAGAGATTTACTCTTTCTTTTCTTCGTCGGTTGCGCCTAAAAGTTCTTCGAGTGTTTTTGGTCCGGCTTTTATTATTTTTGCGTTTACCTGAGCTGTATCTGAACTGATTGTGTTGCCACGTACGCTTTTTCTTCGCCTTATGCCTTTGTTGTATTTGTATCCGGGACCGTGTGCAATAAGAATTCTTTTTCTTGTTGCACCATCGATATCTTTTCTCATGCTGAAACCGTCTTTGTCGGATCCGCCTGTTACTTTAATTTTGTAACCTGGAAGACCTAGAAGGCCTGCGTCAATCTCATCACCAATCTTTTTACCAATGAATCCTGTGACAGTCTTATCTTCCATTTCTTTTGGGATTGATTTCCCTGTCGTAGGGTCATTTATAACAAATTTTACAATCATACATAATCACCTTTTTACTTTCCGCGCCTTTTGTTTGCCCTTATAGAAGGTCTTATTTTTTCCGCGCCACGTCCTTTAGTCCTTACAAGACCTCTGGATTTCTGTCCTGCACCAGTCTTTCCTCTGAATACTCGGTTTGTGCTTGCTGGGTTTGTTATCCATCCGATATCTTTGTCAGACTGTATTGCTGGATGATTAGGATCTACAAGAATAACTTCAAACCATTTGAATCGTCCGTCTTCTGCTACATAGTATGAGTTTACAACTTCCATGTTCTTGTATTTTCTTTGGACTTTCTCTTCGCCAGTCCATTGAAGTGATTTTGCAGGGTTGTAGACATTATAACCGGACTTTTTAGGTTTTCTTCCACCTCTGTCTCTTGTTCGTTCTCGACCACCACGATTGACTCGAACTCGTGTCATAACAAAACCTTCTTTAGCTTTGTAGCCTAAGCTTCGTGCCCTATCAATTCGTGTCGGTTTTTCTACACGTTCAATAGTTTCACTACGTCTCCATACAATCAGTCTTTCCTGCCAAAGTGGGCCAAGACTTTTTTTTGGAGTTTTCCATGTGTCTCTAATATATTTGTACATTCCCATTGAATTCACCTTTTTGAACTCAATCCCGTTCAAGCTAAACCCTTTTTGGATTTAATCGTTTATGGGTGCCACAATATCTGTGTGGCTTGCTCACATCCTAGGATAGTATTAATATTTCTAAAAATAAGAATACGCATGATAAATTTTAAGACTAAGCTTTATAAAGGTTTAGATTGATACTCCTGTGCTTTTTGTCGTTTAAATTGTTGTTCTTCTCTTTAAGTGTTGTTATTTCTTTTTCAATCTGCTGTTCTTTTTCTTTTATCTTCTTGTCTTTGTTTTCAAGTGATTCTTCTTCTTTTTTTAGTTTGTGTATCTTGTTTTTTAGGTGCTGGTCTTTTAGAGTAATTGTATGTCTTGTGTATCTGGTTATCATGTTTTTTTATAAAAAGTGACATTTGTCAAATAGGTTTTCAGAATTAAATAGTGCTAAACTGTCAAACTTTAAGATATAATTATATGCTGAGATTGTTTAATTTTATAATATCATTGGTTATATAATTTGCATTTAAATATCTCAAAAGTGCAATAGTATAATTTCGTGTGTTTTTGCTCACAATATGCGCCTTTATCTGATATTTATGAGGCAAAGAAATAAAAATGATATAAACCATTATTATATAGATAAATAAGGGTCAAGGATTGATATGGATTATAAGATTAAGTTTCTGGGAAAAGATGCAATTTTAAAGGTTGAGAATGATGAGGGCGCAAAGGCAATGATAGATAAAGATAACCTTGTCCTTTCGTCGGCTTTTGCTATGATAACCCCTGACAATAATGTGCTTGATAAATGGAATGTCAATTATTATAACGGTACAACTGATGAACTTACTAACTTTCTGGTCACACAGGATTCGGTTGAGCATATTGAAACATCTAAAAGGGTGCACACTACAGAGGTCAAACCAATTGATTTGTCTAATGTCGCTATACCTATCACAATGATACTGTCTTGCGCTATGGTTCGGTCTGAGCTTGAATTTCCGCATGAGCCAAATAAGGTTTTCATAACACTCCATCACAATGATGAATACAAGAATGAGTGCTGGACCATTACATTATTTAGCACTAATCTGTTTTTGTACAAGATTAAGATTGATGCGATAGATGGTAAGATAATCAGTTCTGAGGTCAAGCATCTGTTAAAATGAGTGATTTTTCCGGCACTGTCCATTTTTTGAGTTATTTCAAACAGAATGTAGTTAAATTAAATACCTTTATTTCTTTTGTAATTCGACGTGAAATGTGTATATTAAATGGATTTCTGTAGGAGTTTATATACAAACAATATCTAAAAAATATTCAAAATCACTCACTTTTTGAACAGTGCCATTTTTCCGAAATTTTTATATATTTTGTGTGTCTAATATATACCATGTTTACTGACTTTAGTATGAATGTTGTTGAATTTAATCTATAGTCAATGCGATAAATACTTAGAAACTATATATACATCAAAAACTAAATATCTAGTATGAAAGATATACCTTTTACCTCTGAAAACATTATTGATGCAATCAATAATGAAACTGATAAATTTGC
>JAHYJO010000011.1 GCA_019429125.1 Nanobdellati archaeon
GCGTTCAGGTCAGAATCAGGAAAAGAAAATTATGAAATCCTAGCATCATTGATGGCAACATGGCAATTGAAAGAGGTAGATATAAAAGCAGAACTTAAGCAGATGCTGATAAAGAATTTATGTTTTTACTAAACAAATACAATTATTTTAGTTTTATAGGTTATACAATTATGCTTAATTTATCAAAAATTAACCAAATAATATCTATTAATATTTCAATATTTTATTATGATTTTTTATCAATATTTTAGCTTAAAAAATTTGTCAATAAGAACATCGTCAACTGATGCGAGGATTCTAAGAGTTATTGGCACATCATCTTTTGGATAAAAAAAGAACTGGAATTCTCCATCATCCACCTGCGTTAGATGGTTCACTGACCGTTCGGGATATGTCGTGTTTATCTCAGAGGAAGTCACATTAGGCATGAATACATATTCTTTTCCCGATTTTAAATATAAGACTGCTGAAACCTTTAGGTATCTAATTTTAGATATACTGTTAACTTGTATCCTGAAACGAAGAAAATCATCAGCATGCTCTATATTGTATGTTATGTTTGCCATAATATATCTACATCTAAAAATTGATATCTTGAGTTTTAATTACTTTCACATTTCTTTTTAGTTTTTCGTTTTCTCTTTGAAAGTGCCATGTCGTGTGCCTTGAAATAGTTGTCTGCAAGATGATCCCAACCCACAAGCTGAGAAAGTTGTTTTGCATTATGTTTTTGCGCGATTATCTCCTGCTCAGACATGGTTGTCACGTCGTGCATCATTTCGGAAAGGTCTGAGACTATGTCTTTGTATTTCCTGCCGCGCCGTTTAAGAATTTTTATGCCTTTGTCTATTTTTCCATCCATGTGCTCTGATATGTACTGACCGAACCCGGCAAGATCTGTTGTGATTGAGATGCAACCGTTGGCTGCAGATTCAACGGGTGTATAACCCCAGGGTTCATAATATGAAGGGAAAACTGTGAAACTTGCAGAGATTAGCATTGAATTGTAGTCTATTGAAAGGAGACGATCTGCGGAGGACAGGTACGCAGGGTAAAATATGACTTTTAAGGGGCTATCTTCCTGATTAAAAAGGTTGTTGTGCATCAACCTAGATAATATGTTATCATCTTCTTCAGGATAGTTCAGTTCAAAAGCGCACAACGGAGGATTCTTTCCGGACCGTGACTTGAATGCGAGCGCAAGCCTCTTAAACTTATTATTATATTGGTCTTTCACATACCTCAATAGTGATTCGTGCGTGTATTCACCATGAGCCAATGATTGCATCAGGTGCCATTTCAACTCAGGGAGCATATCATCAACATGGTTCTCCAATTCATTATAAAGCGAGAAGTTTTCAAGTATCTCACGATTCTCACCACGTACGTCTGAAGGTATCGCTATAAATACAAATGTGTTTTTATTGTAGCTTTCGTTTTTAAGGCGTTCATTCATCTGACCTAATGCATCGATGAAAACGTCAAGACCTTTATTATGATATTCATATCGTCCGGAAATCATGATGATTCGTGGATCGTTAAGATTGACATTATAGTACGGCTCAAAATATGCAGACAGAAATGATAACACACGGTCTTTCTCAATCTTATGACGATACGATAATTTTTCCATGGCGGGATAATTTTTCATGTCAAGACCGTTTGGAAGTATCATGTCTGGTTTTCGTCCCAGTATGTATTCTGCCTCTCTTGCTGTTGTCGCACTTACAGTTGTGAAAACATCACAATTTTTTGCGCATTCAACTTCAGTCAAATGTTTTGCTGGCACGCCGTATTTGTATGCGACATCATTCTTAATTGTCTCCTTCATCTTGAGGCCGTCGTCTATCATCTCAGCCAGATTTACACCTTTACCTGCAATTGACCGTCCAAGCATTGTCGCATGGACTGTGAAAACTGTTGCAATGTCACAATTTTTCATCTTGAGATAAAGAAGCGCTACCCCTGACATCCACTCATGAAATTGCGCAACCACAGGTTTTCCCATGTCCACTTTCATGAGTTCAAGAAGCATACCTACTGCATAACTCCAAACTACCGGTTCCTCAAACCAAGAATCCGAATTCAACGAATCTATCTTATACTGTTCCCACAACATAGACTTTATGTCATTTGACTTATACATGAAATCCTTGACATCAATTAAAATGCAACGTGGTTTTCCTGGTATGTTCCAGAAACCGTAATAACACTTTATACCTTCTTTTTCAAGAGTATCAAATATAGGACTTAATTTTCCTGCGTCCTCGTTTATGAATTCATATTGCGCTTTTGACTTCTCATAGAAACCTATAGTATAATAATTATCTCCGTACTTTCTAAGCATCTCTTCTGCCTTTGAGCTTATGACTGTGTAGATGCCACCTATTTTGTTTCCTACTTCAAAGGATACTTCAAAGAACAGGTTGTCATTTTTTACCATAGTTTAAACACTCCCAAGTGAAAACAATATCAGGATGCCAGTTAACATTACAATATCTATTTATACTGGTCAGCTATATATAATTATTATGGATAGCATTTACATTAAAAAGCATGAATCAAAAGATAAAACATATGCTCAGAAAGGGTTCAAGTCATTTTTTTATAGATATATAGATTCTGGGTTTAGAACTAAATGGTGCGGTCTTTGGGTACCGCCATTAAAAGTTCTTGAATATTATGCATATAATGTCAATGGAGAATGGCTCAACGTTGAAAATCAGACACGGTTCGCGATTGAAAAAGAGAAAGGTATACACAGATATGAACTTAAAAATAAAGGGCTTGATATTTCCGAGACGGTATTTGTACCACTTGACATGAAAAGTATGATATCTGTGCTTGAAGTCAAGAACACATCACTAAAAGATAAAAAAGTCAATATTTCCCTTGAAGTCGCAGTCAATATGAGAACTAAAGATGAAAACTGGCACATAAGAGAATATAATATTGACTATAACAATGTACGACGGAGTATAGATATCACTGCAGACACAATAAACGGTTTTTCGAGAATTGGTCTTGGAAAGGCAGAGGGTGTCACATTTAAGTTTACGGAATACCCAGTATACAAGGATCATTATCCAGATAAAGAAAAACAAAGATGTTTCATCCCAGGTAAAATTGAGGTTACATTCAGCATTAAACCGGGCAAGACAAATAAGATACCATTTATAATATCTGCAAGTGAAATATCTAAAGATGACCTTTCCGAAAATTATGATTATTCTATCAGTAAATGGAAAACAATGATTGATGTCAAGAAAAAATTGTTTACAAAACTTTTTACCACTGAGAGGATTGAGACTAATAATAATGCGATTGATAATGCATTCTCGTGGAGTGCTGTAAATATTGCAAACCTAATACAAAATGGTGAAGATGGACTTGGTATGTTTGCTGGACTTCCATGGTTCCAAAGATTCTGGGCAAGAGATACTTTATGGTCAATGTTTGGTCTTATTGATATCGGTGAATTCTATGCAGCCAAAGAATGCCTTTTAGAAATTGCAAAAAATTATGATAATAAAATACCCACAGTTACTGACCTTAGTGGCAAAAGTGAATATTATAGTGATGATACTGACCCGCTTTTCATACTTGCAGTAGATTACTATGTCAAGACCACGGGCGACAAAGAATTTGAAAATGAAATGAAAAGGGTTATCACAAAGATTGAGAAGAACCTTAAGATAAATAAAGAAGGACTTGTTGAAACAAGACCTAATGGAAGCTGGATGGATTCTTATGATAGGTTCGGCACACAGATTGATATACAGTCACTTTGGGTTGAAGCACTTAAAAAAATAAAATCCAAAAAACTTAAGAACCTTGAGAATACCATTGACAATCATTTCTGGAACATGCTTGAAAATTTCCCGCGCGATACATCAACTGATGAAGCTATGACTATCAATTGTACTGTACCTATCATGTTCGGACATTTTCCAAAAAGTAGAAGTGTAATCACACTTAACAGAATAAAGGAAGAGTTCATGACTAAATATGGTGTCAGGACAAGGTCGCCATATTCAACTGGATACGGTCCTTGCGAATACCATAAGGGTGCTTCATGGGGGCTCACAACAGGATGGACTGCAGCTGCAAGTTTTGCGCAAAACATGAATGACGATGGTGCTGAATATTTAAAGCTTATGGCAACTGAGGTTGACGATAATCAAGTGTCTGCAATGGCGGAATGTGTTGATTCTGAAACTGGAGCAATATGCGGTGCGACAATGCAGGCATGGTCAAATGCAATGTATATACATGCGGTTGACAGGTACATGTTCGGTATTGATGCAGACATGAAAGCTAATGTTATAAATATTACTCCTAATATCCCAAAAGCATGGAAATCTGTTGCAAGGTTCGGCAAGAAGATGGGGTTTTATTCTATGAATATGCGAATTGATCAAGATGAAAAAAAGATTGAGATGCATCTGCTGTTTTCATCAGACCTGAAAGCTAAAGGAATAATCAATATGCCATACGGTATCAAGAAGGTAACATGCAACCAAAAAAGTTTCAAGGGGAATATTGCTGAAATTAAATTGAAAAAAGAGAATAAGATTGTTGCGTGGTTCTGAAAGATAAGATTTATTAAAAACACAGTTTTTAATGCATATACTTTTTAAGTTCTATTAATTCTATTCAGTATTATTTGATTCATTAAATTTTCAAAAGTATTTATATATATTAATACTCCCATGTCATCACCTGTTAAATTGTAACCAATACCATCATGTGTTTCAAAGATTACAGACCATGGAAGATCTTTTGATTCATCAATAGATGAGAAGTAAGATTTAAATACTTTTTCAATAGTTAAGCCTTTAAGATATGATAAAGGATCTTTAACCATCTTGTTTTTTGGAATATCATAACATGTTACTTTTGTTTTAGTTTCGGACTCTGAAAGATATATGACATCATTTGATTCGCCAAGAAAATAGTCTTCCTTATTACCATCTTTTAAAATGCGTAACCAGTTTCCCTTACAAGATAAAACAGTTGCACCAACTAAAACATCAAAACTAATATAATCAGTTGGGTCAGGAGAACCAATAGTATCGACTGGTATTCCATAACCACCCCCAAGAATAGCACCCACATGATTCATTTCTAACTTACTCATAATAAAAAATAGGACAGTTATATTTAAATATCTTCTCAAAATGCATACCTAGTTTTATATACTTTGTAGCCAACACCCGCTATAACTAATAAGATTATCAATATATTGAACAGGTTATCTTTTAACTTGTCTGTGATGTTGTCTTTCTCTACCTCTTTTGTTATTGATATACAGACATCTTCCACACCGCATTTCTCAAACTGGTTGCATGCGCAATCAACCACACAAGTCCTGCAGGTCTCACCTATATCTGCTTGACACACATCATTGCCACAATCAGTCAATGGATAAGTTGATGCGAATACGTAAGGTGCAGTGCCGGTTATGCTCTGTCCCTTGATATTTACTGTCCAGATGCCGGGTTTGGGGTCCTGGACTGCGCAACCGGTATCAAAAGCAATGCACGGGGCTTGTTTGCCGTCAGGGTTAACTATTGAGGTTATTATGATATCATCACCTGACTGTCGCTCCAGAAGGGATACTACAAGAGGCACATCTGTGACTTTCACTTCCACTAAGAACTTTTGGTTCTCATCTTGAGCTATGTTCTCAATTGACCTTATCTCTTGTGTGTCTATCCGTGTTAGATTGTAGTTTGATGAGATGTCAATTGTACCGTTACCCTCAAGAGATGCAAGCTGGACAATCCATTTGCCTTCCGCGACGTTTCCAGGACTTAATGAGTAAAGTCTTACATTTCTTTCAGCACCTGAGGATTGAGCGGTCTTAGTCTTTACATTGGCAGATATTATTGCTATCTCAATATTAATCTTGGAATCATCCCAATCAGCAATTGTTACCATGTGCTCTTTGTCTTCCGTCTTTATGTAGGACTCATAAAATATTATCTCGTTAGCGCCAATAGATTGTGACATTGTATAGTCTTTAGGTTCATAGATATGATGTGTGCTTGCAAAATTGAAGGGTGCGGAACCTGTTATTTTTTGCACTGATATATCAACTAACCAGATGCCTTCTTCAGGGTCCTGGATTGCGCACCCGGTTGCAAAATTATTGCATACAACTTCAGTACCTAACGGGTTGAACACTTTTGATATCGTTAAGGTATCACCTGACTGTTTCTCCAAAAGGGAGAGAACAAGAGGTGTGGAGGTATCAGTAACTAAGATAGGGTACTCTTTTGCCTCGTCTGCCTTTTTTATCTCATCGGAAATCAGTTGTTGTGTTGCGACAGCATCAAGGTATCCATAATTTGTGTAGATAGTTGTCTGTTCTGTACCTTTAAGTGCGCGTAAAAGTACAATCCAGTTGCCTTCAGCCTCGCTGCCTGGCGTTAAGTAATAGATTTGTAAGTTGGTCTCATCTTCAATTGATGTGTCGGTCTTTGTCTTTATGTTGGGTGATATTATGGAAATCTCACTTTTTGCGATATAGTCATCCCATTCACTTATTATAGCAAAATGATTTCGGTCAGATGTTGATATGTATTTTTTTAAAAAAAGCATTGAATACTGGTCAATTGTATGTTTTTCACTAGTGTAATCGTCGGACTCGTAAACATTATAGTATATCGGATAATTTTTTATAAAATAACTTGCCTGGACATTTACCTTGCCGTCGCCATAAATCCTGTCCCCCTTGACTTCAACAAGCCAGGTGCCAGGTGTGGGATTGTAAATTTTGCAGGTCTGTATGATTTTTCCGGTGCACCCTGCATCTATCATCTTTTTTCCTAAAGGATCATAGATACCTAAGAGAGTTATCTCGTCTTCAGGTGTGGTTGCGACAAGATCTAAATCGTTTAATGAGACAATTATTGTCAATGCGTCTTCTTTTGTTATATCTATAAGAAATATGGATGTGTCGCCTTCACTGACTTGTCCTACTACAGGATAGTATATCTCTGCGGAAATCGGTGTGATTGAGATAAGTATTATCAAAAATACAGAAATTGAAAAAAAATTGTTTATTTTATATGACATAGAATATAATTGTCCATACTGCATATATATTAGTTTTTATAATTATCAACGGATTGATTGAATTACAGATAATTACTTTGTGAGACTTAGTATTTTTTTGCCAAGAACTCTAATTGCGATATTGCCTTAATCATGCCCTCAAATGCTTCGGGTGGTGTGCCATAAGGTGAAAAATATTTGTGGACATCGCCATCACCCCAGTTTTTTGTGCACATATAATATAGGTGGTCTGAGGTCTGCAGGAAACGCCAGGTTGATATTAATTCTTTATTTTTTGTTGCAAGGACTGTTTTCCCTACACGTTCAAGTTCGGCGAATGTTAGGCGTTGCATATTGTTGCCAAGCCATGCGGACGGGTCGCGCTCTCTGTCAGCCCAGGATATTGTCTCAAGGTCTGGGACGTCAATGTCACCTCTTACAGGATACCTCTCAACCACTTCTGTAGGTGTTGCGAAATCCATATGATTGTGGTTTAATATGCGCCCAGGCAGGTCTTTTAAGAACCAAAATATGCCAGTATCTTCCCATTGATGCTCGCCGAAAGTCTCATAGTCCATAAACAGGTTTATTGTCTCACCATAGCAGGCAGAAAGCCAAGCAGCATACTTGTCTGCAGTAACTGGCCAGCCCGAAAACCACCTTGCAGAAAATCTGTAAGACATGTCATCACTTAAACTGTAATGCCTCAGAAGGATAGGCAGTTTTGAACCTTGAGTGTTGTAGACATACTCAGGAGATTTCCAACCACCTAGGATGCGCTCAATACCTTCTGAAAGCATGCCTTTGAAACCCATTGATTCTACAGTCTTTGCGATTGAGTTGTTGAAAAGAAGTTCTGTGTTCCTGAAAAATGTCGGTTTGTAACCTATCACATCGCGCATTGCAGTTTTGTGCATGTCAACTTGTGCTTTAAATTCAGGCCTATCAGTATCTTCACCCCAGAAACTTGAAAGGGAATGGTGATATGTCTCAGATAAAAATTCTACACAGCCAGTCTTTGCAAGTTGTTTAAAAGTCTCAAGAAGGTCGGGAGTAAATTGTTCCATTGAATATAAAAGTGCGCCAGATAATGAATATGAAATCTTGAACTTTTTCTTCTGACCTTTGAACTCGTCAATCTTGTCAAGCATGAGACTGTTTGCAGGATAGTAACATTTTCGTGCAACTTTTTCCATAATCTCTTTGTTTTTTCCGTCATCAAAAATTGCAGATTCCAGTCGTTTTGGCGAATTTGCTCCACCAACATTGATTACATGGCCAGGATAAAGACGTCGTGGTTGATGCACCTGGAAATAAAAACATACAGAACTCATAATAATTCACCTTAACCATCAAGAATCAGATTTTACACCCATACCAACCCCAGATATTGTAGTTGACGGTTTCCAGTCGCAAGAGGTATATTGCTCAAAAACAACATTATAGATATCTTTCAAACGTTGAGATATGGTTGACCAGTTATAATGTTCATTTATCTTTTTGTATGCATTCTCGGATAAATCATGCGCAAGGTTGTCATCTGAAAGCACTTTGTTTATACCCCAAGCAAGAGACTCTGAACTTTCAGGCCAGACTTTTATGCCATCAACTTCGTGGTTTACGGTCTCTGCAAGACCGCCAGTGTCTGAAACAACAACAGGTACACTGCAAGCCATGGCTTCAAGGGCAGTTATGCCGAAAGGCTCGTATCTTGATGGAATTGCAAATGCACTTGATATACGGAACAATCTTTTAAGAGTATCATCATCAACAAAACCTACAAAATTAACCTTGTCTGAAACACCTATATCATGTGCTATTTTTTTTAGTCGGTCAGTCATGTAGCCAGTACCGGCAAATACAAATTTTGCGTTCGGGTTTCGTTTAAGAACTGCAGGTATGGCTCCTACAAGGATATCCACACCTTTTTCCCAGACCATTCTACCTACGTAAAATACTATTTTTTCATGAGGTAATGCATACTTTGATTTCTCGTGATTGTAATCAAAATCTGTTTTCATCTTGCCTATATCGACACCATTGGGTATGACATCAATCTTATCCCACGGAATGCTTAGAGAATAGGAAATTGATCTTTTCATGAATTCTGAATTGCAGATGATACGCCAGGATTCATAGGCCAGTTTCTTTTCAAGTGAATGTATCAGTTCTTGCCTATCTCCTTCGATACCACCATACCTACCCGATTCAAGTGCATGTAATGTTGAAATCATAGGTATTCTGTATATGTGCTTAAGTCCGATTCCGGCTGTCGCCACAAGCCAATCGTGCGCATGTATAATCTTTATATCTTTATGCTCATTGATTACTTCACAGGCTTTGTTCTGCATAAGCATGCCCATCTGAAGTGCCCAGGAATGAAAATCTTCTGCAGGAATGTAATCTGCGTCAAAACGGTATATGTGCACACCGTTTCTATGTTCATAACCCACATTACCTTCAAAACCGCAAGTAACTATTATGGGTTCGATTCCTTGCGCGACTTGGCTTTTAGTAAGGTCTTCAAGAACTGTTCCTATGCCACCAACTTTGTATGGCGGGAATTCCCAGGATAGATGCAATACTTTCATTGTCTTTCCCCCCGATTCCAGTTTTTCATAACCCAATTATAATCCCTTACAATTTGTTGTGTCCATTGCTTTTCTTGAGAATTGACAACGTCTACTTTTTGGGGTTCTGGAGAATAATAGTTTATTATCTCATTTTTTAGCCAGTCTTCATTCACAAGGACTTTCTGTGAATCGTTGGTGCCACGCCATTCTATCTGCTTGACTGAGTCGGTATATCCGTTAACTACACCTGGTGCTCTGTGGTGCTGCAAAGAATAAAAGTTGACAATGAGTGGTTTCTGGATGGCAGCCTGAAGAGATACGCCTGCAGGAAACATTTCCCATTGATGTGCATGAATAAGGTCAATGCCACCTTCCTTGTGGTAGATGTCTGCTGCAGTTCTATTTATTTCCATGGCGAGTGTGAGCGCCCAGGTAAGAGGGGAATAGCTCTTTATCGGATTGTTTATATAATGCACCTTTACACCCCCCATCTCAACTGTCTGACCTGCTTTCCAGGGATCGTAGGAGATTACATCAACATTCATGTTCTTGTCAACCAGACCGTCGGCTAAAGACTTGCAATGGAGTGCTTGAGGAGTTATGTTTCGTGGCAGGTATTCGGCCGAGACGATAAGTATATTTTTTGGCTTGTTCGGTGTCTCGTGATCATCAGGATTTATTTTAAGTTGCATTAATATTTTCTTTAAAAGAAGTTGATTGATTTCATTTTCATTCATATAGCAAACACATCGGTTAAAGATAAAGTGATAAAAATTGCGATATTATCAATCAAGACTGCAATTATAAGGACCACTATCAATTCATATATCTAAATAATTATGTGTTGTATTATAAATAGGTTTGTCACAAGTAAGAGATTGTAGAGCTTGAAAACGATAAGTTTATAATGTTTTACAAAGTGTAATATTAAATGAATATAATATCAATAAGTGATACTATATTGAATTCTAGGGTGGATTAATTGACAGATGATACTAACAATAACAGTACAAATCAAAAACTATCCGACATGTTTACTGAAATCAACGAATTTACAGAGGCAATTAATGGAAAAAGTAAAAAACAAATACTAGATGATATTTTTTCTAAAATCAAAAAAGAAGGATATATCAAATATGCAGTACTTATAGGTTATAGTGGTTTTGTTGCATATTCATGTGGTGAATTGACACACGATGAGGCACAGATATATGCAGGACATGCACATAGACTTATGAACTTTTCAGGAATATTTGGTACTCAGATGGATGAAAAATATGAAATACCTTATCTTTCTTTTGAACTTAATAAGATAAATACAGATTATACAGATACAGATTATACAGATACAGATCATACAGATACAGATCATACAGATACAGATCATACAGATACAGATCATACAGATACAGATCATACAGATACAGATCATACACGTACTAAACAGATATTGATACATAAAGTATCTGATACATATCTCCTGCTTGTAAAATATGATTCAAATACATCAGATTATTTAGGAAATGCAGTAGATACCATTCAGGAACAAGCTGAAAATATAAGACGATTACTTTGTTAAATTATTTTAAAAATACAAAAATTAAAATATAAAAAATTGGGAGTTAAATCCCATTTTAATCCTTAATCAAAAATTGTTATTTCTGATTGACCCACATCTGCTTTTGTGATGTTCACAACTGTTATTTCAAACACCAAAGTCTTACCGACCATGCCGGAGTTAAGATCTAAAGTTACAGATTTATCTGTCACGTCAACAATTGTCCCTTCACCGTATGGAGTTGATACTTTCTGGCCAGCAGTTACAGCAAAACCTATGTTTATCTTGTCATCAGTTAAGGTTATTATGCCTGTACCAAATATTGTCTGTATACTTTCGCCATTTTTGGGATTCTGTATAAGTGTTATTGTTGTATCATTTTTTGAGGTTACAGTTGAATTCCATATTGTCTGAGGGAGTACAACTGTGTCGCCTACATCAAGCATATACTCAATAGTAATGTTATCATCTGATACATCTTTGATACTGAAATTCCAAGGGAAAGAGTCGGAACCTACTACATTATCTACAATAGGATCTTCTGTAAATACCTGATTGAAATCGTCTCGAGATATCTCAAACGCACGTTCTAGAGTTATGATTCTATCTATGCTTGTAGGCATCTCCACGATTCTTGCAGGATCAGCGGCACCATATGCGTCTTCAGGTGCTAATGTCACTGTCTTTGTTTCACCGATTGTCATATTTAATACAGCTGCATCAAAACCTTTTATCATCTGGCCCGCACCAACCCAAAAAACTAGAGGAGTGTAAGGTCTGCCTTCCTGATATAATTCGTTATCTTTTGCTACTTGTTCATAGCTTGTGTCAAACACTTCTCCATCTGTGAAACTGCCTATGTAATTGACAGAGACTGTGTCACCTGTTTCAACCATTATTGATGGTTCTGAATTGGACATAGAATTTAGATTATAATCACCAAAATTACTACCAGTTGCTGTAAGTACCAGTAATACCACAATCACAAGAGCTACAAATAGTAATGCAAACTTATTTAATCGATTGAATATATTTTTCTTTTCAGTTTTCTTCTGTTTTTTTGTATCTGCTTTTTTTGCTACAGGCCTTTTAGTGGCAGGACTTGTTGTCTTCTTTGCAACTGTCTTTTTTACGGCGGGTCTCTTTGTGCGAGAAGTATTGGTCTTTGCAGTACTTACAGTCTTTGAAACTGGCTTTTTAGCTTTAAGTGCTGCCTTCTTTGTTGCAGTTGTAGTCTTACTGGTTGCAGGTCTTGTGCGTCTGGGAGCAGTAGCCTTTACACCGGACGTTTTTTTTGTAGTTGATTTTTTTTCTGCCATAATTAATCATCTTTATGTAACATTATAATTGTGCACTACCTTTTTTTAGATACAATGATTTATAAATATTTTTATAGATCTGCAGGTATTTCATGTTTTATTGCAGTGCATGTGGTTGCAACGACATTACCCCCTACAAAAAAGGTCTCCGACAAAGGCTGTGGATGAGACTGTATCCCCAAGACCTACTGTGACTTTGGCGTGACCTCCTAATTTTGTAGGCACAACTACAAGATAATTTTTCCCCACAGAATAAATACCAATACCTACCTTGTTGTTTAGATGCTTGTCAATCAATGCTATCTGTTTCAAACCGTCAGGATTCACAGGCACATCATTGCCTAGCTCAATGTCAACTGCGTGATGTATGAACCCATTTATACTTTTCGCAAAAGCTGACTTGACACAGAACAGGAGAGCATCGCGAGTCGTTTTGGGGTCAGCATAATCTTTGTCAGAAATGCAGAGCATATAATTGATATTATGGGCGTGGATACGTCTCAAGCCAGTCTTAAGTTTTATGTTCCTTATTCCTTCATAAAGTTCTTGCGCACTGTATCCTGAATGTTGGATGTTATCTGCAAGTTCTTTTTCACCCATAGCTTTCAGAAGGATGCAGGTCTCTCTCTCGTTGCAGCCAAGGCTGTCAACTTCAGGCAATATGTATTTGATTATGTTTGATACTTTTTTCAGGTCTTCTTCAGAAGTAAATTCAAAATGGATTTTCATTTTAGGGTTTGCATTCCGCATAAGACCTAACTGCACTTTTGCCTTGAAAAATTCTGTATCTGTTGACAGTGACTGGTAACCACTTAGGAATGCGCGATTGATATCTTTTAAGACTACCTTTAAATTGTTTGCATATACTTCATCAAAAAATGGTTCCCGTCCTTTCGGCCGGTATGAAACTATGAACCTGTTCGTTCGTGGTACAGTGAAGGTATGACCTTTAGTCTTTACTACCATGCCTTTTTTGTATTCAAATATCAGATTTATCTTGGGTGTGTCATCTTTTGAAAATGCGCCGTTTGCTTTGATTGATGTTACGGTATCTTTTGTTTTTGATACTCGGAACGCTTTGATTTTTGAGTCATACATATCTGCTTCGGCTTCGGATAATTTCGGGTTATAGATTGTTATGTTTTTCATGCCAAGGTGTGACAATACATTTGCGACAATCCCAGCCTGACCACCTATCCTGTAAGAATCATATTTTATAGAGTCTAATAGTTGGTTGTAGGTTTTTGTGTCTTCAATCACCCACTCCATAGCTTTACCAAGTTCCATAGAAACCAGTAGACCTGTACGGAAATCGTCAAGAGACCTTATGTCTTTTGCAGTTGCATTTTGTTTGAAGTTGAACTTGTCTATTTCAAGAAGTCTTAAGAAATCAGGGGTTATGTGTTCAATCGCATCCATGTTGGTGTTGAAAGCTACAAATATGCCTGATATTTTTTTTGTGCAACTCTCAAAATGTTTTGAGACGGATATATATTGTTGGGTCCAAAATGTGTGAGGGTCAGTTTCCATGATAGTCATTTTATTTTCTCTCGTATATATAAGTCATCTTGTTATATGATTTTGTGATTATGAGAGCATATTTATCATTACTTTTTTGGCGTCTTTTGTGTTTGTGATGCTAGATGCAATCAGGACACCGTCTGCGCCTAGTTCCATTGACTTCTTTACATCGTAGGCAGTCTTTATGCCTGCACCGACCAGGACTTTTATATTTGGGTTTATCTTTTTTACAATTTTTACTGTCTCTGTGATTATCTCGGGTTTTGCTTTTGTCACTGAATGATTGCCACCTATCAGTTCTGGTGGTTCAAGAGCAATCATGTCGGGACCGAAACGGGCAATGGTTTTTGCGTCATCAATTGTGTCTGCACACACGATAGTCTTTAGATTATTTAATTTTAAAGCCACTATTGTCTTTTTAAGAATCTTGCAGTCTATCTTTTTTTCGGTATGATTTAAGATTGTGCCTTTTGCGCCCGCGAATTTAATTGATTCAGGGATGATTGCGCCGGTATTTGGACCGTACGTTGCAAGGTCTGTATGTTGCGCATATATTGGCAGTTTTACAGCTTGAGAAATACGGTAAATGTCTGTGGCAGGGACTGAGAGGATTATCTTTGAACCTGTGTCTTTTACTACTTCTTCTATCTGTTTTGCAAGTTTTAGAAGTTTTGGTCCTGTGCCTGCCTGAAATGTCTTGACATTGATTACTATTAATGGCTTCATAGATTAGATTTGGGTCTGGGTGTTATATATAGGTTTATCCGATTTTTATAGTTTAAATGATAATAAAAAACAAAGGATATAAAATAAGAACAATTCATATATGAGGAGTTTAATTCATCAATTAATTAGATACAATAATATTGCACTTAAACCAATTCCAATCTCAGCATTATGATAAACTGAAAATTTTAAGAAGTCATAAAATAATGGATCATGAGTCTCGAGTTCATGTCGTCCATTATCTTTAAGTCCATAACATACAATATTATTAGCCATAATCAATCACGATTGTTATATCAGTTATCAGTTAAATAATATATAATTAAGTATATGCAACTTGATCATCAGGGCTAAGTTTAGAAGGTGTGTATTTAGGTAAATTTATACCCTCCTCAGCATCATTTAATTCATCAACATCAAAGGAATCTCCATTAATTTTAATTGCGTTATTATATACATCAATTAATAAATCATATGATGTGGGGTCAGTCTTTGAAGAAATCCCATTTTCATTCATGAAATATATATTATCACCATTCGATAATTTATCATCCTCTAATAAATTTATATTTTCTCTTATTGCATACATGAGTATTGATATAGTACTCTCTTCAGATAATAAAATGGATATGGTTGCGTATTTTTCAGAATGGTCCTTTATCAATAAATCACTAATTTTATCCATATAATTTTTTAATTCTTTTTTAGATGACTCAATATGCATAATTAAGTCTTTTTGATATTGTTCTTGCGTTATTTTTTCAAACATATAAACCATCCATTCATTTACATCCAAACCGGACTCTTATATTTGAGTTTTTAGGATTTATAAATCTTGTTGTTTTCACCACTGCTGTGTGTTGTAAATGTTTTGCATTTATAATCTTAAATAATATCAGACATAAAGTTATTAGTATGAGAATACTTTATGGCGCGAAAACTGCCTTTGACATAACAAGGGTTGAAAGAGAAATTATTGAGATTGAAGAGAGTATGAGCCTTAAATCTGTGATTGAAATTGTTTGTTCTAAATATCCCCGGCTTGCTAAAGAGATTGATGACGGTGATGTTCTAATTGTGCATAATGGGGCGCTTAGGTCTTATGATTCAGGTTATGATGTCGAGAATGATGATACTGTTGAGTTTGCGCCAGTTATACTTGGTGGATGATTTTTGTTTTTAGTTTTTGAGTTGTCAAGAGATAAAGTGTATATTTTATCAGTTGATTGCCCTTAATTTTATAAAATAAAAAATATAACTGTAAATTTTAATTTATAAATATAATTTATAAACCTTATCACACATACATAGGTATACCAAGCTCTGCTTTTGTAGAATTAACTTTTGGTACCTTAGGACTATTAGATTCAATAACAACAGCATTAAAATCTGTATCTGGTGAATCACCCATATTATAAGGTATACACATATTCTTCACCATAAGATTATAACTCTCAATCAGATTGGCATAATCCTCATGTGTTACTCTTGAGGGGATTCCTTTATCATTTAAAAAATAAGTATGATCCTCTTCCATATAAGGTTTATCATCCAATAAGTTAATTATACTCAATTCTACAGAATCAAAAAGATCTGAAAGACTACTCTCCGGATGAAATATTGTTACTAATTCAAGATCATTTTCATATGTTCTCTCACTCTTTAATAGCTTTAAAAGTGCTTCAACAGGTTTTATTAAAGTGTCACGACCCGATGCAATATTAGCACTTAAATATTGTCGATATTCTGCTTGAGTTATCTTTTCATACATATAAATCATCTGAAATATAGTTTATAGACTCATGAAGGATGCCCATATTAAAGGACACAAGGTTTATAAATCTTTGGGTAGTTGTTACTAGAGGGTTTAACACATAGTAGAAGTATTACATAAACTAAAGAAATTGATAATATTAAGAATAAAGATACTATAATTTAATTATGTTCTTTTAGGTGACTTTTGAAGCGCTCGTGGAGCAAGTCAATCTTAGTTCGACCAATAGGTGTGTTATTTGATGCACGCTCTTGTTTGTTATCAATCTTTTGTGTTGTTCCTTTTTTAAATGAGAATGAATGTAATGTGGTTTTCTTTTTTATTTTCTGGTTAAAGAAGTCACCTTTTGGTGTGTATGTACCTTTTACCTTAGGAGGTATTAGCATGTATCCTAAAACTGCTATTAATACTATAAAGAAAAATGATGCCAACAATACTTTCTTAAACAATGATGAAATCTTTGATAATTTTGATTCTTCTACAGAGATTAGCTGTTCAGCCTCACGTATAACACTTTCGGCCTTGTCTTTGAGTTTGAGTGCTTCAAATGTGTTTCCTGCCTCAAGCAATGACCTTGATTCATCAATAAGTTTCTTTGCCTCAAAAATCTTGTCTTTTGCAGTGCCAACCACAGTAGCATTTAAAGCGCCTACATATTTCTGGAATATGCTCGGGTCTGAGATGTTTGAAATGAGAGCTTTGATGCGTTCATTGTACTGGTAAATTTGTGTTTCTATAATATCTAATTGTTTGAGACTGTAAATCTTATTCGTGTCTGAAAATGAGACTTTTAATGTAAAACTCACTGTTTCATCAATATCGGTCTCATTTGCTGTAAGTCTTGCATTTATTGTGTAATCATTTACCTGCGCTGTGTCTGGCGCATTCAGGTCTACCATAAATGTTGCTGATGCGTTTGGTGCAAGTTCAACAATGTCTGCATTTATGATATTGTACCAATTTGACCAGGTAACTCCATCAAGTGTTAGGTATAAATCATAGATTGTTTCTGTTTTCTTATTTGTGACTGTCAGCTCAATATACTCAGTTGTACCTTGTTTTATTACTATTAACTTATTGTATTTTATATCAAGATTGTCTGTTGTCTCAATAGTGTCAGTCGTGTTATTTTTTGTATCGGTTGGTTTTGACGAAGGTGTCAATGAACCTGAAGGTGAGGTGCTACCTGAACTGCTGTCTGTATATGGTGCTATGTAAATTATTTTGAATGTCTGGTATGTATAACCTGTGATAACACGAGAGTCTATAGTGTGGGTTGCTGAAATCTTGACATAATAAGTTCCGGTATGATTTAAGTTTGAGAAAAGGCAGGAATATTCACCGTAGGAATTTACTGCATCTGGGTAATATTTACTATCATTCCAACTGCTAGATGCCAGATCTCTTATGAGACAGGTTATGTCAGCATTATCTATAAGAGATTCGTTATCCATATCATCGCTGTACTTTACACTACCTGTGACTGTTACATCTTTTGATATGTTAACAGTTGAAGTTATGCCTATGTCTGGCAATGTTGGATCTATTGTTACGTCAAGCCAGACTATATGAAGATTTGTTGAGTTTAATATTGTCTTTGTCGTGTTTAAAGGAGAAGTGCCATCAACTGAAATGTTATAGTTCTTTTCGTTGTCGCCATAAGGGACTTGCCAGATGAATGAGTAGTCTCCATTTTCATCACTTGTTGTATTTGCTTTGATAGCACCATCTATATAAAGGTTGACAGCTGCATCAAATACTTTTGTGTTGTTCGTTCCTTCAATTGAACCAGAGATAGTTATCCAATCTTCTTCATTTGCGGTAGAGTCTGTTGCGTTTGTATTTAGTGTGATTGAATTGATTTCGTTTGTGATATTTATGAAATATTCCTTTTCACCAATATTATTAAATTCATCAAACACTTTGATCATTATGGTATGATTTCCTATTGAAGGATTAGTTATATTTACATTTGTATCATCCATGTTACCATTTTCATCAGATAATTGTTGAGCTGAACCCACTAGATTATTGTCAAAATATATTTTTACAGATGGCACTCCAATAACAGTCTTATTAAGTGGTTTTCCTGTTTTTTTCTTTACAGTCCCAGTAAATGTAAAATTGAAAGTTTCTTGAGCTAAATATTTATCAATACTATCTTTATTTATCGCAGTTTGAGAGATAGTAAGGTCAAGCCCATCAGTAATGTTAATATAAATTGTTTTTTTGAAGATATAATCTGATGTCTCGTTTTCAAGAGCATATAATTTAATCAAATATTTCCCTTTAGGATAAAGCGTTTGGTTTGCTGAAATCGGCCATATAGAATCAATAAATGTAGAATCAATAAATGTCTCTGAAACACCAATTGTGGAAACTGTACTATTTGACCAGACTATTGTATTCTTTGAGCCATTAACAAAAAATATTTCAGTAAATATTTTTGCATCAATTGCTGAGGCAGCATAAATTGATGTATTTATTGTAAGGTTATCACCATAATTAAAAACAGATATCGTATCTATAAATCCTCGAGGTGGCATACCTTCATCATCATAGACAACATAAAGTTTTGTAATCATATTTGCATCAACAGTGTAATTGATTGCATATAATGTGCGTCCTGATGGAAGTGATGATATATTCTGTAATGCAAATCCTGATAAAATTATGCAGGGTCCTAAGAGATTTAAACCAGAAACATTACAATAAATTGTTTCAGTTGGTACTGGATATTTTATTGTAAGATTAGATATTGTAAATTGTGTAGGGTTTGAAAGAGAAAATTGTTCAGTAATATTATTACCAGTTGTAGGATTTGTGCGCACATCATGTCCCAAAACAGATAAGGTCTCGATAGATACACCCTCAGTAATGAATGTAAGATTCATCTCAGTTGTATGGCTTGAATAAAGTGTAGTGTTAGGAGAATATGGAATTGCAAAAACTACTGATTTTTTATTATTTAACATATATTTAAAATCATCCTCCATAATTTTTGAATTTGACACAAGTGTTTCAGATTGATTATATTGTTCAGTTGTACTATCTGTTGTTGTATCAATTATTGTTCTTTCAACCATTATTGTCATCTGTGTAAGATCTTTTTGTTGTGTATTTATAGGTGCTACAGATAAGTTGAATGCTGTGTTGTCTGGTAAATATTCACCATAAAGTGCGGCAATAAATGTGATATTTATTTTTCCAGTTGAGGGTACTGTCACATTTTTATACCAAACAGAACCATAAGTTGGCTGCCAGACATTATCAGAATAAATAGGAGATATATCAGATGAAGGAGACAATGTAATTATCTGGTTCCAAGATATTGTATCTCCTGTTGAAGGATTCATATCAGTCTGTAAAAGCGAGGTCTCGATATAATCTATGTAATCTATATTTTTTCCAGAACTTATTTGAGGAATACCATATAATACGTAAGAATCTTCAATTGCTGAAATAAAATCTTTTGCAGTCTGGTTCTCAATCTTATCTCGGTTAAGAACTAATCTGTTTTTTGATGCAGCAAGTGAAGAACCAATATCTTTACCTTCTAAAACATTAAGGAAAAAATGTTTTGCCACACTTTCTGAGGTTAACCAACTTACTGAGGTTGAACCAATAAATGCGTGAGGACCATTTAAGGTGTTACTGTTTGTCAGCATCTTTAAGATTACAGAATCTTGATAATTCCAATCACTTGAATTTTTATTGCCTAGGTCCCATGAATTTTCATTTGTATCATTTCTTGAAATTCTTGCAAAATAATCTGATGTTGAGAAAAATAAAATATTATTCTTAAAATTATTAAGTATACCATTATCCCAACAAGATACTACATCATCACTTGTAGATGTGAATGGACAAGAATACTCATCATAAAATATGTCTGTAAGATTTGTTGTATTCATATACATTTTTTTATTTGTTCCACCGCCCGCGAAATAAATTATAGAATCTGCACTATTGACTATTGAATTAAACATATTTGCGCCGGTTGCAGAACTACCTAAATATATGTTGTTGCTTCCTGCAGGATTTAATATGTTACTGATAAATGTTGCTGCACTCTGGTATGCTTGCTCCAGTGGTGCAAACACGCTTGAACCTGTGAATTGCAATGACTCGGGTGTGTAATAATTATTGTAAGTTGTAGTGTTGAGGGAGACTGTGCCTAAAGACCTGTCAATTAAACTTTGCGCATCTGCTGGAGATTTACCTGTCACTATACCCCAGGCAACATCGACAAACGGGTCGTCATCTATACTTGAAAAAAGTGTGTTTAGCTTTCGTATCATGTCAGGTGTTACGTACTCTGGATGAAGTATGACTGTGACATATTCGGGTTCGTATGCGGCAAGAATTTCTACAAGTGAATTGTCGACTGAGATATCTATTGTGCTCTCGTCGAAGTATATAATTGTTGCTCTGTCAGGTATTGAATAGTAATGTGGGAGATCAATGCCTTCTGTATACACATAAGAATTGTTGTTTATTGTTGCGTTCATTTTGGTCCCAATCAAATCATAGGATTGATTATAATACATAGATTGTAACGGCATCAATATGATGTAAGGTATTTTTTCAGGTTCGGATATGTTTACTGTAACATTCAGGTATGATGTGTTTGTCCAGTTATAGCCGGTGCCAGCATAGGTATCTGCTGCGGAAAAATAATATTCTAATGTCTCGCCATCATAAGATGCGAGGTTGACAATGCCACTGCAAATGTAACTTGGACTGATTCCTGAACAGAGAAGGGACTGATTGCGCCAAACGGGGTTGGTCTGGTTACGGAAGAAGATAAGGCTTGATGTTGTGTTGAGGTTTGGGTCTGTGACATTGACTGAAAAGTTGCCGAAATATTGTGTCATTACTGTTCCGTTTACTGGGTTTGGCGCTGATAAAGTCGGCACTATACCAATTTTTGTTGTAAATGTTGTGGTGTTTGTCTCTGAATTGTTGTCTGTTGTGGATATTGTCCATGTATGAGAACTGTCATTAAAATTATATGCTGTTGCCGAAAATGATATGTTAAATTCTTGTGTCTCATTACCTGTTGTCGTATCACACATTATCTTTGAGATGTTGCCAGAGGAGTCTGTCTCATTTGTACAAGTCCAATTTGTAAGAATCACAAGAGTTGACCAATCGATAGAATAATTTGCGTAATCTGTTGAATTTACTGGTACTGTGATGTTTGTCTGGTTCAGATAATCATAAGATACATTAGTGATGTTTATTGTAATTGTTATTGTCTCTGTGCTGTTTGCCTCTGCCAACAGGTCCGAACCTGTTGTGGATATGCATGTGTCTGGCTGGAAGGTATGCAATGCAATTGTCGGTATTTGGAGGACTAATGCTACGATTATTAAAACTGCAAAAAATATTGTGTTTAGGTATTTATTTGTCATATCGTAACAATCCAAGAGATTTAAAGCTTGCACTAGTACATATATTTTGAATTTGTGTCATATATATAGGTAATAAAAAAAGAGTTGGGTGATAATTGAACCCCCCCACGGAGCACAAGTAAAATCACTTAATTAAAATTGTGCAGAGGGGGTATATATAGTTTTTATGTTGTCAATAATATTATCGTATTTTTACTGCTGTGCCGTAAGCTAAAATCTCAGCAGACGCTGTCATGACCATTGATGTCTGGTACCTTACTGTAACTATTGCATCTGCACCTTGACTTTCTGCATCTTTAATCATTCGTGCTGTTGCCTCATCTCTTGCATCTATAAGCATCTGAGTGTACTCTTTAAGTTCGCCACCCACAATCTGGCGCAACCCTGCAATCATGTCTTTGCCGAACCATTTGGCACGGATGGTGCTACCTTTCACAAGACCTAATGTTGAAATTATTGTCTTCCCTGCAATTTCGTCTGTCGTTGTTATTATCATTTGAATCACTTTATTTTATTTTAGGGTTGCAGGTATAAAAAGATATATAAATGATTATAACACTGTTATACTGTAAGACCTGCAAAATATTAATATCAAACTAAAAAGGTGCGAATCAGATGGGACAAGAAAATGAAACAGCAACAAACATTACTCAGAACATTACTGAGCTTATAGGAAATACACCAATGATTAAGATACAGAAGATGGTAGGGGTAGATGATGCTGAGATTTGTGCAAAGCTTGAATGGTTCAACATAGGTGGTTCTGTTAAAGACAGGATGGCACTTTATATAATCGAAAACGCTGAGAGATCTGGAAAACTTGATAAAGGTAAGACTATACTTGAAGCAACATCAGGTAATACAGGAATTTCATATGCTATGATTGCAGCACAAAAAGGATACAAGATGAAGATTGTCATGCCTGAGTCGGTCAGTGTTGAAAGGCGAAAAATTATCAAGGCGTACGGCTCTGAACTTGTGCTGTCACCTGGCGCTAAAGGTACAGGTGGCGCGGTTGAACTTAAAAGACAGATACTTTCGAAAGATGCTGAAAGTTATGTTGATCTTGACCAATTTAAGGATCCTGCAAATATACAGGCACATTACGAAACGACAGGTAAAGAGATAATTGACCAGACGGGCGGTAAAATTGATATGGTCATTGTCGGTGTGGGTACTGCAGGGACTGGTGTGGGTATTTCTAAAAGATTGAAAGAATTTAATAAAAAGATACAAGTTGTTGGTGTTGTGCCTCAGCTTGGGTTTTCGGTGCAAGGTCTTAGAAATCCAGCTGAACCTTTTTCTACTGAACTTTATGATAACACATATTTTGACGAGATTGTGGAGATTACAGGTGAGATGATACCTGCAACTTTACAGGCAGGGCGTGATCTTGCAAAAAAAGAAGGGCTTTTTGTAGGTATGAGTTCTGGAGCTGGTATGTATGTTGCAATGAATAAAGCTCGTAAATTGGGAAAAGGTAAAAGAATTGTTGTCATATTTCCAGATAATGGTTATAAGTATTTGAGCACTTGTTTGTTTGAGGAGTAGTGTTTGAGGTTTTCTACAATAACCCCCACGTATATGAGCTGTTTTATGCACTTTTAGTTTTTTAAAAAATGACACAAACCTCATCTGTATTTGTTCCATATACCTTGCAATATTTTTATACCATCTTCGCTGTGGATCCTTACGGATTTAGGGTCTATCTGGATTGCATAAAACGATATGCCTTGTTTTTGAAATGTCAGCTCAAACTTTTTTGAACCATCACTTTCAAAAGTTTCATTAAAAATTAATTTACCACAATAACCTTGATCCTTAATTACATTTGATGCATATCCAGGCAACATTGCATAATCTACTGGAGACAACTCTTGCAAGTCTTTTGAGATTAATTCTACTGTGGGACCTGTATTCAATGAATAATATAATTTGACTGTGCTCAATTTGGGAAAACTATGTGGACATGTCTGTGTTCCAGCATCCATCTCTAATTTTTTTGCTACTTCAAGACACGACTTAAGGTAATTAACCTTACCATCTGAGATTGGATAAAAATAATCAATTATAGCTCTAATAGTCTGAGGTGAAGAGATATCATTTATACCACTAATATATGGGAGAACACACATAATAACACCATCTTGCACTGTCCATTTTTTGAGTGATTTCAAACAAAATGTAGTTAATTAAATACCTTCATTTCTTTTGTAATTCAACGTGAAATGTGTATATTAAATAGATCTCTGCAGGAGTTTATAAACAAACAATATTTAAAAAATATTCAAAATCACTCACTTTTTGAACCGTGCCCACCATCTTATAATATATAGTCTTAAATTAATAAATCTGTTGTTTTCTAAAATAATATTGTTTGATTTTGAATAGATTGTATAATTATACACTCAAGTAGTGTCAAAAATCATTAATAGAATACAGATAAATATCAGCCCATGTTGCCCATCATACCTTTGAACATCTTTGCCATAGGACCGCGCTTCAGCATCTTGCCACTCTTGAATTTCTTCATCATCTTTTTAGTCTGGTCATAATGTTTTATCAAGTCACGGACTTCTTCTGGCTTTGTCCCGGAACCACCAGCTATGCGCACATATCGGGATCTGTCAAGAATAACTGGTTTCTCACGCTCTTTCTTTGTCATGGAATCCATCATGTATTTCCATTTTGTCATCTTATCTTCTTGGACATCAAGCATGTCTTTGGGTAGTTTTATGTTACCCATGCCAGGTATCATCTCAAGCATCTTTGACATAGACCCCATCTTTTTTGTACTCTCTATCTGGTTGTAGAATGTGTTAAGATCAAAATCACCTTTCATTATATCTATTGCAGTCTTTGGGTCTATTGCATCTTTTGCTTTCTCAATCAAGGTCTCAAGGTCACCCATACCAAGAAGTCTTGAGACAAAACGTACAGGGTCATAAAGTTCTATGTCTTCTGGCTTTTCACCATTGCCTAAGAATTTGACGTTGACATCTGCAGCATGACATGCTGAAAGTGCGCCACCACCTTTTGCCGATGAGTCCATCTTTGTCACTATGACACCTGTCAACCCTACCAGATCGTTGAAGGTTCTTGCCTGTGTCTCTGCGGTCTGGCCTATGTCACCGCTTATGACAAGGATTTTTTCATCAGCATCAATTGCCTTGTCAATCTTTTTTAATTCAGATGCAAGCTCGTCATCAATTGCGGAACGGCCTGCAGAGTCTATTATTATTACGTCTTTTGCTGCGAGAATTTTCATGCCATCTTTTACAATCTTGACAGGGTCTTTTTGTTTTGCATCACCGTAGACGTCTATGTTTATCTGT
The DNA here is from genome assembly GCA_019429125.1 of Nanobdellati archaeon. Classification (GTDB taxonomy): domain Archaea; phylum EX4484-52; class EX4484-52; order EX4484-52; family GLR71; genus GLR71. The sequence continues at coordinate 25,286 of JAHYJO010000011.1, forward strand.
TTACCTAAGGATTTCAACTGCTCATAAGCTGCAGGACGCCAGGTGTCGCAAGATATGGCACCCACTGTGAGTCCGTGTTTCTGATAATATTTTGCGATCTTTGCAGTTGTTGTAGTCTTACCTGACCCGAAAAGACCTAAAAGAAGTATTGTCTGCTTTTCAAGTTTTATTTCTGCTTTTTTTTCGCCCAGAAACTTAACAAGCTCTTCGTAGACTATGTTTACCACATGCTCGCGCCTTGTAAGACCGGGTGGTAGATTATCTTTCAGTGCTTTTGTTTTTATGTTTTTTGAAAGTTCAAAGACTAGCTTTACATTTACATCTGACTGAATTAGTGAGCGCTGGATGTCTTTTATTAGCGCTTCAACTGCAGTCTTGTCTGCGACGCCTAACTTTGCAAATCTGGATATAGAATCTTTGAGCTTGTCAAACATGATAATAATTATTTAAGAAGTTTTAAATAGATTTTCTGAAAAAGTCAGATATTGTAATGTGTTTATCACTTGTGATATAGTTCAGGTCGTTCATTAAGAATATCTAATATAGCATCATCTGTTATCTTATCTACAGTTTCTATATACCTGATTATTGTTATGAAATGATTTGTTGCATCTGATTTAAGAGAATTATTGAATTTACTAAGCTGGTTTACCTGTTCCGCGAAGATGTCTGAGATTTTATTATGACCATATGCGAAAAAATATAAGTTCCATTCCTGACGATTTGATATCTCACTGATATTATCTTCAGTAAAACGTATGCTGGGCATAAATTTTCCTGCAGGAGGTCTTAGTTCAAGATTAACTGGATTCTTGATAAATACGGAGTTGTAACCTTTAAGATGATTTTTAGGGGTCGCATAATCTATTTTTTTAAGATTACCTACTGTAAGATAATTAGAACATAAGACTAGAATAAGTTCTCCTTCAGTTATTCTTTCAGCTTCGTAATTTCTTAAAAATTCTGGGAATTTCATTGATTAACTCCAAAGTGATAACTTTATAAATGTTTGTTAAGAGGCATTAGAATATGGAAGATTAGAAATTATTATTTCCCAAAAATTAAATTGGTCGTCAATTTGACCACATTGTTTTAATTACGACCACATACTATACAAATGTTTTTATACAAATGTTTTGTTTCATTTGATAATTATTGTAAAAATAAAGTTATTTCAATTGAACAGTTATAAACTTTTCAAGAATGTCTCTGTTCTTTACTTCAGGATAGAACATTAGACTGTATATGTCTTTTATCTTTTAGTTTATCAGTTTTGAGTAAGTATTTAGATCACGAGATTAATTTTTTTCGTCAATAAAATATGTTAGTAATTTATGTTGGCAACCAATATCATCTGTCAATCAACTTTGCGGCTTTTATTATGAGGATGCCTGAATTGTATTCTGCTCTTTTTTCGGAATCTGTGATTTGTATCTTTTTCTTGAAGAAGGGCGCATCTAAGACTGTGGTCTCAAGCTCACCACCTTCACCTGCAGGGTTTATCTCGTATTTGTCTTTTAAGACGATTAGTTTTTCAATTATTTGTTTGTCTAGTTTTTTTCCTAGCCAAGTCTCGTCAAATGGGTATGCGAAGATGCCTGAAATTATTATGTTGTAGTCTTTTTCTACAAGCTCGTTTAACAGTTCTACTTGATCTTTCATCCAAAGTGGGTTGATGCATGCGAGGTCTAACTTGTCACAAATTGCTTGTATTCTTTTTGCTTGATAGATGGATTGTATTGCGCCTGTGACTATGCCCTCCAGATGGTATTTTTCTTTTGCGGTTTTGATTGCTTTTTCAAGGTCTTTCAACTCTTTTTCTTTTACGCCGTCGGTTTCGACTTTTAGAAGTGGTATGCCTATGGCTTCCGCCTGCAGGTTTGTGATGTTGATGTTGGGGGTGTGAAACATGTAGCTTTCCTTGTTTTTTGAAATGATGGTGATAAGGCAGACTACTTCTTCTTTTTGCATGGTGATATCTAGTGCATATGTGGAATCTTTGCCACCTGAAAATAAGACACCCAGTTTCATATAGTTATAATCAGCAAGTAATTATTTAATGTTTTTTGTTGAAATTGATTGTATCAGATGGTATAAATTTGAAATTGTATAATCTGGAAGGGATTTAATATGGTTGGATATGGTAAAACTTATATAACCTAAATTTGACAGTTTTAAAACTATTTCATTTTGAAAACCTATTTGACAGTTGGTAATTATTGAGCATTTTTGCTTGAGTTAATCATGAAATTTATTTATTTTTTACTAAAATATACTAATTTTGGGATAAAAATAAGACTAAATGTCTTTTTTATTCCTAATTTTTCTAAATTTTAGCCCAACTGTCAAATTCATTTGGCTAATTTTTGTGAATTTTCTTAATTTTTATTAAAGATTAAATCTGAATTTCAATATAGATCAAACAATAATACAATATTTTGACTTGGGTATACAAACTGTCAAATAAAGTATTAAAAAATATGTGAAAAAACGTAATAAACACAATCAATTAACATACTAATATCTTTCAAATTCAGTTTTTGAAAAAATGCTAAAAAATAAAAAAGGTCAGAAATGTCAAAGTTGGGCTATAAAAATAAATGATGGTGATAAGGTACAATATAAATGTCTGGTATGTGGTGACAAAATATTGAGTGCTGACATTTCTGAAAAGCCACCATGGATTATGGCATTTAAAGGATTCATGGATACACAGAATATTCCTTATTGCCCTAAATGTAATGAGATACCTAAATATAATGGAAACTCTATGAGTTTAACCACACATGAAAAAGAATCTATTATGAACTTTTTAGTATGATTTTTTTTTAAAATCAAATCACATCAATGTCGCCCATTGAGTGTTCAATCTTTTCTTCTATTGATTTTAGAGCGTTCAATAGGTCTTTGTCTTTTGTCGCATTTTTAATCTGACCTATGCGATCAATTATCTGTCTGAATAGACGGATTGCGTCGCCCTCTAAAAGATTAGTATTATCAATTATATCAAAGATGCTCTCACCACTATAGCAGGGATAGACTAGTGCAGTCATATTTCTCATAGAATTGAATTTGTCAACTGTTGAAAGGTAATAATCTAACATTATTTTATCTTCGAGCTTGTGCACAGACGGATTGTCATACAACCTATAGAATTCGTCTTTGGGTTTTGCCTCATATGCAAGGCAGGCAACCAACAGGAATATATCATAGTCATCAAGCGCCCTATAAAAGTCGGTGCCAAAAATCTCGCCGGTCGCAATCTCTTCGGAATATATCCGTGTTGTGAAAATGCCTTTAAGAGTCAATGTGTTATCATCTATATAGCTCAGTTTCTCAAGTTCTTTTTTGATGTTGTTGAAGTTACGGTAGATGACGGCGGTCTTCTCAGTATCAAAACGGTTGCCATATTTTTGATAGGTATTGAAATTCTTGCACAATATATGATTTATCTCGTCAGGATTGTGTTGCCTAACTAGATTCAATACTGTGTTTACTGAAAGCCTAAACTGCGATTTTATCGGCTCGGTATCATCAGTTGTCATATTTTTAAGTATTTCATAATTAAAGTCGCGCTGATCTACAATTGCATAGGCAAAACCTTGTTTGTCAATGCCACGGCGTCCCGCACGGCCTGCAATCTGGAAATATTCTTTTGAATTGAGATACCTGAAAGTTACACCGTCAAATTTCATCATAGAATCAAAGCATACGCTTTTTGCAGGCATATTAATACCTACTGCAAATGTTTCTGTCGTGTAGAGAACCTTGATTAGGCCTATTGAAAAAAGTTCCTCAACAAGCTCTTTGATTATAGGTAAGAGTCCTGCGTGATGGAATGCAATCCCGTAAGGAAGTACATTTCTTAGATCTTGTGTAGATTTCAGATTATTTATTTCTTGTGGCGCAGCACTTAATTTTTTACGAACATAAGACGTTATCTCACTGTTTGTCTTGAACATGTCTGATTTTGAAAGTTCTAATGCGTTCTTCTGGCATTTCTGTCGGGAAAAAGTGAAAAAGAAACATGGTAATTTGTCTTTGATCTGAGATATGAGTTCTATGTGTGTCTTTATTTGATATATTTTCTTTTTTTGTGGTATTCTGAAACCTTTATTGAATATTTTGTGCTTTCGTCTGTTTGCTTTTATGTCATCAAGTGTGGCAATGCCTAGTTCGCTGTCAAAAAAAGTCCGATGCAAAGGAACTGGGCGCACGTCATTTATTATAGTATCAACCGTGTGGCCTTTTATGGCTTCAATCCAGTCCGCAAACTCGCGCGCGTTAGGAATCGTTGCTGAAAGGCAGAGCATGCGCACATTCTCGGCTGAAAACATTATGGACTCTTCCCAGACGTAACCGCGCTCGATATCATTTATGAAATGTATCTCGTCAAATATTACATAAGCTAAATTTTTCAATGCTGCATCTTTTATAATTGCCATGTTACGGTAAATCTCGGTTGTCATGATGACAATTGGCGCATTTGGATTTATTGTGATGTCACCAGTTATCAGACCAACACGTTCCTTGCCATATTCTTTTGAGAATTCTTTGTACTTCTGGTTTGACAGAGCTTTTATGGGGGCTGTGTAGATTACAGTTATGCCTTTACCTATATATTTGTCTATTATGTAATCGGCGATAAGAGTCTTGCCTGAACCTGTGGGCGCAGAAACTACAACAGAATGATTATTATCGATTGAATCTATTGCATCTACCTGAAACTTGTCCAATGTCAGACCTTTATAGTCCATAGTAATATTTCGGTGAAAGACACATATAAAGGAGTAGTGTTTGACAATATTCAAAATTAAAAAAATTGTTTAAGAATTAGTCCTAAATCAAGACTTAATCTTCTTTAGCCGGAAGACGTTTTCTCGCTCCATCTCTTCAAGACGCAGTTTGATGAAGGCTTCTTGTTCTTTCATCTCAGGGATTGCTTTAAACTCTAGCGCATTTACACGGCGCTTGGTCTTTTCAATCTCTTCAATTAGGCGCCGGACAGATGTCTCAACTTCGGCTGCAAGGATAATTTTCTGAACTACTTGTTCATAACCGTTTGTTGCTTCATTTATGTAAGGTGAACATTTTACTCGGCCGTAACCACGCTCAAAAATTGATTTTCTGACGCTGTCTGAACTTATCTTTGGGACAACCACACCCATTATGTTTTTTGTATCTAGAGTTATTACTGGCTTGTCTTTTAGTGCGGTGGCTGCTGAAATTAAAGCCGTCTTTCCATCAATTGCTTGCGCAATATCTACGTCAGTCTTGGCTTTTGCATAGATCTCATTAAGCTCGGTACGGATGGTCTTTGCTTTCTTTAAAATCTCAAAAAAATCTAGGATTAGACCGTCTCTTTTTTTCTTGAGAAGATTGTGGCCTGATTTTGCAAGCCGTATCTTCTGCTTAAGCTTCATCAATTCTGACCTTGTTGGTTTTACTTCAGATGCCATAGTTTGTCACCAATATTTAAGACTTGTCTTTGTTACCTTCTTTGCCATCTTTTTCGTTTCCGGATTTAAGATATTTCTCTTTCAAGTCTTTGCTGATTCTTCCAAGCTCATCTTTTGGTATGTTTGAAAGAAGGTCCCATGAAAGTTTAAGTGTCTCCTCAATAGTCCTGTCTTCATACAATGACTGCTTTACAAATTGGTTCTCAAACTGTTCTGCAAACCTTAAAAGACGCCTGTCTTTTTCTGAAAGCGCTTCTTCACCGACGATAGCTACAAGACCTCGCAAGTCACGGCCCTCAGCATAGTTTGCATAAAGTTGGTCTGATACTTGCTTGTGGTCTTCCCTTGTTTTTCCTTTACCAATACCTGAATTCATAAGTCTTGATAGTGATGGTAATACATCTACAGGCGGATAGTTACCTTTCCTGTGAAGCTCACGAGATAGCACAATCTGGCCTTCAGTTATGTATCCTGTAAGGTCTGGAATTGGGTGTGTTATGTCATCACCTACCATAGTCAATATTGGGATCTGTGTTACTGAACCTTTCTTCCCTTTGATGATACCTGCACGTTCATAGATCATTGCAAGGTCTGTGTACATGTAACCGGGGTATCCTCGTCGTCCAGGTACTTCTTCTCTTGCAGCACCTATTTCTCTTAAGGATTCACAGTAGTTTGTCATATCTGTCAATATGACTAAAACATGCATGCCTTTTTCATAAGCTAAATATTCAGCTGCTGTCAATGCCATCCTTGGAGTTACAAGTCGTTCTACTGCTGGGTCATCTGCAAGATTTAAAAATACTGTTGCGTGTTCAAGAGCACCAGTCTGTTCAAAATCGTCAATAAACTTCTGTGCATCCTCATTTGTGATACCCATTGCTGCAAAGACTACAGCAAAGTCGCCTTTTTGACCTAATACTTTCGCCTGTCTTGCAATCTGCAATGCTATATCATTGTGAGGAAGACCTGAAGCTGAAAATATTGGCAGTTTCTGACCACGGACTAGTGTGTTCATTAAGTCTATTGTTGAAATACCAGTTTGTATGAAATCTGCAGGGGACTGTCTTGCGTAAGGGTTTATTGCCGCACCTAGGATATCCATCTGTTTTTCTGGTATTATCTCTGAACCGCCATCTATTGGTTTACCTGCACCGTTAAATATACGTCCTAAGATTTCTTGAGATACTGGCAGGCTGATTGTCTCACCAAGGAAACGTACAGATGACTGCTGGTCAATACCACTTGTGCCTTCAAATATCTGAACGACTACCATATCATCTGAAGTATCCAGTACCTGACCATTTTTTGTTTCGCCAGATGAAAGCATGACCTTTACAACTTCACCATAACTTACAGGGTGAGTCTTTTCTACAAATACTAAAGGTCCTGCAATTCTTTTGATTGTCTTATAATCTTTCATCTTAAACACCATCATTCAAGGTTATCAAATTCCTTGTCCATATCTTTTGTTATCTTATCCAAAAGTCCATTATAATCTTTCTCAAACTTGACATCAGCAATCATGTTTTTTGATTTCATCAAAATGATTGATGTTGCTGGAATGCCATTATCCAATGCCTCCACGGCACGGGATGCGAAATGAAGTATTATCTCCATAAGTCTGCATGTCTTTTTTGTGTCACAGTATGTGTCAACGTCGTGGAATGCATTCTGCTGCAGGAAATATTCTCTTATCATCCTTCCAACTTCAAGTGTGACTTGTTGTTTTTCTGGTAATGCATCTGAACCTACAAGCTGGACAATTTCCTGAAGTTTTTCTTCTTCTTGTAAAATTACCATGAATTCAGATACTAATTCTGGCCATTTAGGTGATACATTTTCTGCAAACCAGGGGTTCAATGTATTGTTATAAAGACTGTACGAAGTCAACCAGTTTATTGAAGGGAAATGTCTTCTTTGAGCCAGTTTTGCATCAAGTGCCCAGAACGATTTTGTGACACGCAATGTGTTTTGTGTGACAGGTTCTGAAAAGTCTCCACCAGGTGGCGATACTGCACCGATTATTGTTACTGAACCATCTTTGTCAGTTCCTAGTGGTGTGACTCGTCCTGCTCGCTCATAAAACTCTGCAAGTCTTGTTGACAGGTATGCTGGGTAACCTTCTTCACCGGGCATCTCTTCTAGACGTGAGGAGATTTCACGCATAGCTTCAGCCCAACGTGATGTTGAGTCAGCCATCAATGCTACTGAATATCCCATATCACGGTAATATTCTGCGATTGTGATTCCTGTGTAGATTGAAGCCTCTCTTGCTGCAACTGGCATGTTGGATGTGTTTGCAATCAAAACTGTTCGGTTCATAAGAGCCTTTCCAGTCTTTGGGTCAATCAGGTGAGGGAATTCAGTCAATACTTCTGTCATCTCATTGCCTCTTTCACCGCAACCAATATATACTATTATGTCTGCATCAGACCATTTTGCTAGAGCTTGCTGAGTTACTGTCTTTCCTGCACCGAAAGGTCCAGGGATTGCTGCTGCACCACCTTTTGCAAGAGGGAAGAGTGCATCTAAAACTCGCTGACCTGTAATTAATGGTATGCTTGGTAGTAGTTTTTTTCGGGATTTTCTAGGGATTCGGATTGGCCATTTATTTGCAAGCTTTAATTGTTTTCTATCCTCTAAAGTGCCTATCACTTCTGTAACATTATATTTTCCAGATTTTATGTCTTTTATTTTTGTCTCTTCGAAATTAGAAGGTATCATGATACTGTGCACTACAGTTTCACTTTCTTGTACTGTACCTATTATGTCTCCACCTTTTACAGTGTCGCCTTTTTTTACAGTTGCATTGAATTCCCATATTTTCTTAAGGTCAAGACCTGAAGCTGTGACACCACGAGTTATGAAGTCACCCATGCTTTCCATGATGACTGGAAGCGGTCTCTGGATACCATCGTAAATGGATCTCAAAAGTCCTGGACCTAGATAAACAGTTAATGGCGCACCTGTCGTGACTACGGGTTCACCAGGCATTAAGCCTGTTGTATCTTCATAGACTTGGATGACACTCTTGTCACCATCAATCTGTATGACTTCGCCCATAAGAGCTTCGTTACCTACATGGACCACATCATACATCTTTGCAGAGATGCCTTTTGCTACAACAACGGGTCCTGCAATCCTGTAAATCTTACCATCTGTCTTAGAGATATCTTTCTTGTCTGTCTGTTTGTCCAATACTTTTTTTGCAACCATATCACAAATCACCTAAACTTCAATATTATTAATTGTTTTATCTGTTATCATTATCTGTTATCATTATCTGTTATCATTATCTGTTATCATTATCTGTTATCATTATCTGTTATCATTATCTGTTATCATTATCGGTTATCATTATCGGTTATCATTATCTGTTATATTGTTGTATCTATTATCATTATCTGTTATTGTTGTATCATAATTTTAACAGCAATATTATCATTCTTTGTTCCAGACATCTACACCGATTGCTTTTTTTATTTGTTTTCTTAGGCGATCGTCGGATGTTGTCTCTTCACTGACCATAACTGTTACTGGCCTTACCGAACTGTCAAAATTGTCTTGCAACCGTTGAGGTAACGCTTCAACTGTTGCTTTGTGCATGATAAGGATGCCTATGTTTTTGTTCTTTAGGGCTTCAGACAATTTAGTTGCGACATCATTATCGTCTGCAACTATTGTGTCTTTAATCCCTGCAAGCTCAAAACCTATGATAAAATCTGGTTTTCCTAAAACTACTATGTCTGGCATAAATATCACATGTATTATAATATTACAATATTAAATTATCAAGTTTTCCTCAATGAACTTTTCTGGTAGGTTGAGTGATTTTGAGCGAGATATAAGCTTAAGGTTTCTTATCTCTACCTCTTTTGCAAGTATGTATCCTAATACTGGCGCTATCGTAAGTGGATGCTTGTGCAATAACAGGAATGCTTTTTTCATTAGTTTCTTGTCAAGTCCGCGACGGATAACCTTAAGAGATCCTTTTAGAGCTTCATCAATTCCTGATTTAATTTCAACTGAATATGAGGTTTTATTTATTAGGATATCGAGTGCGCCTTCAATGTCTTTTGCAGATGCTGCGGATTCAAGGACAGGTAATGATATGTCTGCAGCAGGGGTTATTAATAGTTGCATGATATCTTTTTTTTCAAGACCTTCATTTTTCATGATAAGCAATGTGTTGATGTTTAAAATATCTATCTCATTCCTTAAGAATGTCTTGAATTCAGATGCATGTTTTGGAAGTTTATCAGCTATACACATAAGGTATCTGTAATAGTTTATGTCAAGCCAGTTCTCAACAGATGCCAGAGTTAAGTCATCACCTTTAGGTTTGGGTATTGATGATGTTGCGTGGGGTAAAATATTTTGGAACATTGGGTCTTCAACGATGTCAGATATTGTCTTTTTCTTTAGCAAATCTAATAGGTTTTTCTTATTTACGTTGCAACCAGACATTAATCTTAAAGATATCTCATCTTTGGGTATCTCTGAATTTAGACACCTAAGTATTGTTTTTATGTTTTCTATATCAATCCTTAACATATATTTTTGTATCAATTCTTTTGTGTCGCCCTTTGAAAGGTGTATCACTTTCTGAAAACATTTTGAGGCATTATTGTTTAAAGCAACCTCAATTAAGTCAGCACCTGCGTATCTTACTGCAAACTCATCTATTTGGGCTTTGTATTCACCCTCTTCTAAGAAATGAGATATTTCAGCAGAGGTCATCTTTAACAATCTATGATATTGATCTTTGGAAATTAGTTTTGAAGACATGACACGGACTCTTGTATTTAAGTAAGGGTCTCTGTGTAGTTTCAATTTATCTATAGTTATTGTCTTGTCTTTTTTCATCTTAACCAAAACCATATATTATATATCTAACATCTATCTAGTTGAAAAGTATATCTGCTACAGATTTCAATGTGTCTTTTCTTATAGTCTCTAAAAGCAGGTCAAATGAATTGTCAATACGGACAGTACCATCACTATTTTCTATTATGATGCCACCTAACATGTCTTTTTCTGAGACAACCATATCTTTTGCAAAAGGTTTTACAAGTGACAGGTCATTTTTGTTGACATAGACTCTTTTTGCATCAGGCATCTGTTCCAAAGCTTCATACATAAGTTTTTGTAGCAGGGTCTTTCTTGTGTCTGCATCAAAATCAGTAATCTTTAATTTAACAGCTGCATAAGTCTTGTCAATTATGTCTTTTTTTGCATCAAGTAATGGTCTCTTGACCGCAAGACTAGCTGATGCAAGTTCTTTTTTGTCCAATGTTACAATTTGCGCTTCAGTCTTTGCTTTAGCTACATTAATCAATTCTTCTGATTTTTTCTTTGCGTCAGTAAGAATGACTTCCGCCGTTGCCTTTGTCTCAGCTTCAAGATTTTTTATCCTGTCTTCTACATCTGCTAAAATCTGTCCGGATACGTTCTCTAAACTCATTAAAATCATCCCTTTTAATATTAAAACTAATGATGGTCCTTAAGACCATCAATCAATTGCAAATCTTATACTTATCAATCCGTAATCAAGCACCAAGAATCATGTACGAAATAACGAAACCAAAAAGCACAATTGTCTCTGGAAGCACAGTCATGATTAGACCTTTTACGAATAAGTCTTCGTTCTCTGCAATTGCACCGACGGCTGCGGTGCCAATCTCTTTCTCTGCAATAGCTGCTGCAATGGCTGAAAGACCAATCGCGAGCGCTGCTGCAATAGCTGTTATAGGTTCTACCATATTTTTCACCATTTTATTTAGTTATTTTTTAAATTAAATTAAATATCATATTTAGTATCTATTTAGTATCTATTTAGTATATATCACTCAAGCGCGTCTTCCAAACGGCATATACTTCTGACCGCCACCCTGATAAAATTTCATGAAAAATTCTACATAATGAAGTCTCATAGAATGGATGAAAGGAGAGAGGAAACCAAGGAAGATTGCAATTGAGTGTCCGGCAACAAGGATAATTGTTCCCATAACCAGACCAATTCCACCTGAGCTAAATGCCATGCCTGCCATCTCGTTAACCACTAATGCCAAGATTGCTGAAGCCAGACCTACTGCCATAAGACGTGAGTAGGATAGTATGTTTGCAACTATTGATGGCAGTTCAAACAGACCTTTTAGACCTTCACCAATAGTTATCATTATTACTGACACAAGCAGGATTGCCACACCAGCGGTCATGTTCCCTAAAGCTAACAAGACTCCGCCTGCCTGAAGGAACATCCAGCTTGCTTTTTCAAGGATTGCAGCTTTCAGTCCGTGCGCTTTTAGCATGTTATAAAAACCAATCATAAGACCCATGTTGACATGGACAATACCCATACCTATGGATAAATTAAGAAGAGTTATCGGATGATTGAGCCTGTGAAGTATTGGTGTCATCTCATAACCTAATATATGTTCTGCACCGAAAAATTCACCGAAGACGATACCGAATACCGCTGTCATAAATGAGGCGAACATTAATACTGAAAGGACTGATCTTATCTCGTCACCTTTTGCTTTCATACGTATTATGAAAAATAATGCTAATGTCAGAAGACCATAACCTAGGTCACCTAACATAAAACCAAAAAATAATGGGAATGTTAAGAACATGAAAAATGTAGGGTCAATCTCGCGGTATGATGGACGTGAATATAAGTTAATCAGGAACTCAAACGGTTTTACTCCTTTTGGATTTTTTAGTTCTATTGGTGCACCATCTTCTGCTTTTCTAGACTTTATATAAATTTTTTCGTCTGTTTTTTTTCTGAGCTCGGATTCCATTGACTTAAAATCTTCTTGTGGAACCCAGCCCTCAATGACGAAAGCATTTTTACTTTCTGCAAATCTCAGAGGTGCTTCCCCTACCTCAATGTCACGTGAAAAATTGGATTCGTTGTCTATTATGAAAGATGAATATTTATCACCTAAAGCATTCATCTCACTTTTTATCTTATTTTTTTCAGCTGTCAGGTGCTCATATTCATCTGAAATCGTTTTTAAGACATTTTCGGATTTCCCTTCAAACTCTTCCAGACATCTTAAGTTTATCTGAACAAAACCATTGTTTGAAAGAAGAGAGGATGTCGCATCAGTCTTGTCTTTTACCACAAAGAGGGCAATCACTTGTCTGCCTAAATAGTTAGCATGGAACATCTCTGTGTTTTCTGTAATTAATAATAATTCTTTTTTGAATTTAGATATGTCTATATTTTTGGGCAGATAACCGACCTTGTAAGAGAGACTATCATATTGAGTAAACACTTTCCAATCAAGACCTAAACTTGATATAGGTGCTACTATATCTTCTTTTGCTTTAAGGAGTGATAAGGAATCATTAATATATTTTATCTTGTCTATAGATTCTACAATTTGCACATCTATTTTATTTATCTGTTCAGATATAGCTTTTTGATTTGGTTTGTCAATAGATACTACTTTATTGCCTTTACTTTTGATAATGTTCAAATGTTTTTTTATAGAACGAAGTTTGATTATGTCTTCAGAGAGATTAGATGCTTTTTTGGTAGGTGTACCAATATCTAAAACGGTTTCATCAGAAGGTTTTGTATAATCATCAATGTGTAAAATACCTTTATCATAAAAAAATGAGACAGCTGTAGCCATTATGCTCTTTGGTCCTGCAACGGTCACTTTGCACATCTTTTTTGGTTTAAGCAATTATATCACACACCGATTGTATCATTTATTTTGAGATTATTCAAGCGTTATTTTTATTTATTGTATTAAGAAATTCTGAGATTATATAATCTGTTGCTTTTTTAATGTTTTTTTCTGATTTCTTTACAAAAGCAGATGTCTCTTTATTGCTTATATTAAATGCATTTTCTCTTTTTTCTAAGATAAGTCTTTTTGCGTCATCAAGCATCTGTTTTGAAGTCTCTTCAGCTTCTTCTTTTGCATCATCAATCCAGCTTGTTGCCATCTGTCTCGCTTTTGCTAGTGTCTTCTCTTGCTTTTCAGAAGCATCTTTTTCAAGTTGCGACGCTTTCTTCTCAACTTTTTTTATCTCAAGCAGTATATCTGCATTAGCTGTATCGGACATAAAAATCATCACCAAATATATCTCTCAATTTTTCTTTAGGTGTCCAGAACGTATATATAGGATTATGGTATGGACTATAATAGTTATAGGGTAAGGTTAATAAAGATAATCTATATAATCACTATATATCTATATAGATTTATATAGATTATTTTTGAAATAATGGTGTTTGACAATAGAAACTAGAAAGATACAGGCAACAGGTGGTGGAGGTACATACATACTCTCACTTCCTAAAAAATGGATAAAAAAGTACAATCTTAAGCGACAGGATGACATTAACATATTTTCTAAAGATGATGGCGCACTTGTGCTTTTGCCTGCGATAAAAAGAGAGAACAAAAATATAATAATAGATGCAGACAGCATGTCTACAAGATATATCATAAGGCGTATGATTGGCACATACATAAACGGTGCTGACCAGATTAATATAATCGGACCTATCAGTCGGGAAGACAGAAGACTTATCAGGTCGGCGGCAAAAGATATGCTCATAGGTGTCGAGATTTCAGAAGATCAAGACAAGATTTCAATACAGTGTATAATAGACATATCAAAATTATCGAACAGGAAAATATTTGAAAACGCATACAAAGCAACCAACTGGATGTATATCACTGTGTTTTCTGCGCTTTATGAGAGAGACAGCGAGCTTGCAAAAGATGTAATAGAACAAGACAGTGATGTTGACAAGCTGACCATACTTGCCATAAGATTATTGAACCTTGCTGCAAAAGACCCAAGCTTTTCTGAGTGTGTCGAGATTGCAGGGTGCGACGCATTGAATTACAGGGCACTTATAGACCATATCGAGACTATGGCAGACCATTGCGTAAATATTGCACAGGCAATAACTGATATTATAGATAAAGAGATACCGACAGACCTGATAAATAAAATTATTGAAACCTCTAAAAAAGTCAATAAAATATATGCAGAGGTATTCTATGCATTCTGGTATAGGAAACCTGAACTTGCAAATAAGACTATTGAAGACGCGACAGAAATTGAGACTGGTATGCTATCTATTGAAAACAAAAGCAAGATACTCACAGATAAAAGGATTACAGACACAGCTGATGTTGTCGGAGCAATTGCTATAATTATAGATAATATAGGATCAATATTACATATATCCAAAAATATAGGTGAGCTTGTGATTGATATGGAAGAGGAGTGCAAATAGTCTTAAGTAATATATATTTATCCTAAATTTGACAGTTTTAAAACTATTTCATTCTGAAAACCTATTTGATAGAAGTCCATTTTTAGCAATTTTTGTAAATTTTAACCCAACTGTCAAATTCATTTGGCTAATTTTGGTGAATTTTTTTAATTTTTAGTCTGAGTTAAATCTGAATTTCAATATAGATTAAACCATAATAACATATTAACATATTTTAATTGGGGCATATAAACTGTCAACTTGAGTATTGAAAAATAAGTGAAAAAACATAAAAAAAGCAATCCAGTAATATACTAATGTCTGTCAAATCCAGTATTAAAAAAACGCTAGAAAAATAAAAAAGGTCATAAATGTCAAAATTGGGTTACACGCAGATTTATACTTTATTTTGCGATGATGTTGAAGCATAAAAGAAAAAAAATAATCATAAAATTCACAAAAATAATACCTAAATTTAGACTATCAATTTAGAGTTATCCATTATCTATAGCTCTTGTTGTACAATATTTACATTTTGAGACACTTCTTGATTATAAGGATTATATTTATTCGCTTGTATAGGATTTGTTTAATTTGAGTTTGTTGAGTTTGGATTGTTTGTATATTTGTCAGAACTTAAAATCTTTTGTTTAGGGTGGAGGCTATACCCTGAAGTTGAATCTTTTTTGTGGGGTTTAGATTCTGCATTGAATTGACTTGCAATGATTACTATGATGTTTTTCAAGAATAAATTAAGCATCTCTAAAAACATGAATATCGTAAGGAATGTTATGTGAGGATAGAACTGCTTGAATAATGTCAATATTTTTTGTGTAGAATCTATCGAATCTTTTTGGTTTTCATCAAAAGTTGATAGTTGCATATCAATTGATGATTTTGCCAGTTTGTCAATTTCTGCCATGCTGCTGTTTATTGCATTGAAACATCTCATTTTTTCGGAGGTTGTAAGGTCTGAGGGGACACTGTAGATACCATATAATACTGATGTCTCTATAGCTTCTATCTGCGCATAGTTAGCCTCTTTCTGCTGGTCAGACATCTGCTGCTGTAATGAGTCCATATCAGAGATATCTATACCACCCATAGATTGACTCATTGATGACATCTCTTTCTCTGCATAAGAAGGATTTACAACAAGAACCATAAATACTGTAAGAGCTAATGAGATGTTTAAGATTGTGAGACCTTTTGAGACCACACCACTTAATATATTATATATTTTGGGTCTTTTTAATTTTTCTTTTTCTTTTCTTATAGATGTCAAGACTTGAAAATATGCGATAAAAATACCTAACGAGAATATGATACTTGGTACTGAAAATGAATGAGATATCACGATGATTATTGAAATTAAAGCGGATATTAGAAGTATTGAGTTATCATGTTTTTCATTATATGCATAGATTGAAAAAAAAGCAAAAGATGTACAGAACATGATTAAAGATAGACCAACTAATAACCAACTTACCCCAATACTTGTGCCTGCGAAAATTTCAGAGATAAAACTCATTGGAGATAAGAGTCTGTTGAAAGAAAAACCAGAACCCAACATCAAAATTATGAAAATGACTGAAGATACAAAATAAACTATCATGTTATTATTATATTTCATAATATATCACAATCATTATCTATGATTATTTATGGCTGTACTTCTTGTGAAGTTCCAGCTCATATTTAGTCTTGAAATCTTTACTGCACATACCACATCGTGTCTTTGAGATCTCAAAATGCCGTATCTTACTTGGTGCGGTAGGCATTGATGATGTTTTTCTTGAAAGGCTACTTGCACCTAAAGGAGTTATTTTTACATGAGACTTTTTTTGGTAGGCGCTATATGTCGAATTATGATGAGGTTTTGGAGCATAGAAATCTTGCGAGCCTGTAAACCTTTCGTTTGATAGTTTGGTCTGATGACTGTGCAAGTTATCCATCTTTAGATGGAACTTGTGTTTCAAGACATGAATTTTCCTCAATAGTTTTACTTCAAAGACAGGTTTGTGATGGTAACTGTGGATGTTTGGACTCCCTGATTGAGAGGAATTATTATTTTGTGATTTTTTTGGAGATATGAAGGGGATAAGGCGTAACTGTATCAATTTAGCCATGTTGCCTTTTTCAAATATGTGATAACCTTTCGGATTGGACTGGTCATACAATAAGTATGCACCTATTGCAATTAATAATAATGTGAGTACAGTAAGTATATATCTGAAACTGCCACCTTGCTTTAATATAGTACCATCCATCAAAGCATTTGCTTCTATTATCAATCTTTCAATCTCTGCCTTTTTCTCATAGGCTGTTAAGAAATCTCCTGACTTCGTTGCATTTTTAAGTTCACCATAAAGGATGTCAATCTGATTTATTGTGTTATTTACTAAAGTATAATTTGTGCTATTAAGATGATTTTCTATATCTTCAAATTGTTTTTTTAATTTGTCAATATCATCGTCTAAAACTGGCATCCAATCATCAATTTCCTGTATAGATTCTGCGTTTGGGAGGATTGATAATACAAAGGTTGTGGAAGCTGTCAATTTATTGGAATTGAATGTGACTGTGATGTTCTTCCTACCCACTGGAGCCTCATCTGATATATCTAGAAGTACTATTATTTCTTGTGGCTCGTCATCTAAAATCTTGTCTGGAAGAGTTGTCAAAATCTTGTATGATGAATTTTCACCAAGACCAACAAGTATGAAATCAAAATCTTTGATTATTTTGGTTCCGTTATTTTTATACTTTATTGTTATTGTCGATGTATTGCCCTGCACAATCTCTAGATTAGGTATTTGGGTAAAATCGATTGAATATATGTAATTTATGCATTTGTGGGAAGAATAATATCCATCATCACATGGTACAAATTTGCAGACACTGCCCACACAGGCTTCATCATAGTCGCATGCGCTCACATCACAGGTTGATATTAGAGTGGTAGGAGTTGCAGCTACTACTTCCTCCGGAGGTGTGACTGGTGCTGTGGTTGTAAGATCTATTATTTTTGATAAAGAAGATGTAGTTCCATTGAACCAGAATTTTCCACTTGTAACTGTGGCTGTAACTGTACAGTCTGTTTTGTTTGCAATTGGGTCAACTGTCCAAGTTGCAGTTCCGGATGCACCGGGAGCAATTGATGCTATTGTCTTTGCTGCATCACCAAATATTTTAAGATAAGATGTTCCGCATGTTGTAAGTGTAAGAGTTGCTGTCAAGGTTCCTGACGATTCTAAACCATTATTTGTTATTGTTATTCCATAAGTGTCATAGCCTGTGAAAGTATAAACATTTATATTTTCTGGAACTTTACCAGTTGTCCAAATTGGTACTGAAAGATACGGTGCGTATATATCTAGGTCTTGTGTGTATGTTGCGGAATAGTTTCCGGAGGTTACTGTTGTATCCAATTTTAGATTACCACCTACCATGTTTGAGGGTAAGGTAATATTTAAAAGATAAGTTCCAGGTGTTGCAGTTTCAGTAAAATTGTTTAAGGATGAGAGTATGGATTGAGATGCACCGTTTTTTATTGCTAATCCTGTTAGGTTTGAGGATTTCATCCCTGTGACAGGAGTTCCATCTCGGTAAGATATATCCATCTCGAAAGTTGTTGTGTTTCCAGGATAAAGTTTTTCAACTGATGGGTGTGTCATCTTTATGTCAAAGGTGTCTGTTATTATCAAATTAAGTGTGACTGAATAATTATCTATTGGTTCACCGTTTGATGTTGTTATATTGAATTTTGTTGAATAAGTTATGCTTTTTGTGTGGTTGGAGACGTTGAAAGTCAAGATTAATGACTTGTTTGCGTTTGCAGTTATGTCACCGAAAGATGCATTGTTGCCTGTGACTGTGATACCATCTGTTCCGTTTTTGATTGTGATTGTTATGTTTTCATTTCCGTTTGTGAAATTCAATGATGAAAAATTCATGTTGACATTACTTAATGTTCCGCCATTGTTGTTCTTTAGTATTAGACTGTAATCTTTTTGTCCGCTCTCTGTGTTTGCATAAAATGTATAGGTTGCTGTGCTACTTGTAATTGGAGTTGATACTACATCAGACAATATCCATAACTCCGGTGCATTGACTGAGAATGTTATGTTTTTTGTGATTGTATTGTTTATGTTTGAATATGTCAAGGTTCCTATATAATTTCCAGCAGGGATTTTGTCTGGGACTGTTATGTTGTAATTGAATATCTTTGAGGACTTGTTTTCTAAAATTTGAGTTGTATTGAAATCACTTGATATCCAGGCAGATTCAGTTAATCCAATTTCAACTGTTATGTTTACAGGAAGACTTGACTGGTTCATTGTATTTGCATCAATTATCAGCTCAGTTATTCCCGGAGCGTTTGCCAAAGGTTGTGTATATGTTATGTTTCCAAGGGATGTGTTATAAGATAATGTGACTGTGATGTTATTTGTTGTTGTATTTACAGGTAACGCAAAATAAAATGATTTTGTCTCAAGTCTTGTGAAATTGTTTGTGAAATTGTATACTTTTTTTAAAGTTATGGTCTCTGTAATTGCGGACTGGTTGTTGTGTGCATTGTTTGTCAGGTTTACGGAATGGGTTGAAGTCTCTGCAACTGCAATTGATCCGAAGTCAAGGTCTGTTGATATGTTTGTTTCAAAGTCTTGGATGAATGTTGTGTTTGAAAGTGCGTTGTCTGTAGTTATAGTTTCTAAAGTACCATTTGTTCCTGTTATGTTTGCTGAAAAATAATGAGTGCCTTTCGTCACATTCCATGCAACTGTTGATTCAATAGTTATTGGTGAAGTTGTTGTATTGAAAATGTCTATATAGGTCTGAGTTGACAGTTTTGTTCCATCAACATAAAAACTAATATTTACATAAGATACATTGAAGCCGTAAGTTGCTATTGTTGCGTTTATTGTTGTTGTGTCACCTGTGTATAAGGCTGATGTGTCTGCGAGATATACACCTGTAATTTTTAGGTTAGGTCTTAAATTGAAAATGTGCGTATGATTTGTTGAATGACCGTATGCGTCTGTTGCGTTGATTGTTATGTTGTGAGAGTCGTTTTCAATCCAGTTTATTTGTGGGAAATCTGCGACCCCATCTTTTGTTTCATTGTAAAGAGAGATGTAAGCTCCACCGTCAATTGAGTATGTTACATTTGCATCTTCATCTGTTGATATGTTAATCAGGTCTGTTGAATTTGAGTAAGAATATGTGTTCTCTGGAGAGTTGATTATTATTGTTGGTGCGAGTGTGTCTATTACTGCAAGGTCAATTGAAAGAGAATCATTGTAGTTGCCGGACTTGTCTGTGGCATTTATCTTTATGGTGTATGTGCCGTTGTTTATTGAGTTTGATACGTTTAAGAGGTAAGTGTATAAATTATTCCCTGCAGAAGTCAGAAGCTGTGTTGCATTGCCACCCAGCACACTTAGGTTTGCATAGACTGTGTCAAGTTCAAGGTCTGTGATGTTTGCGGTGATGATTGTTGTGTCTGTGCCTGTTGCATTGATTTGGGTTTTTGATAGGTTGACTGAAAATGCTTTAGGGATTGTGACATCTGTGACATTTAGGGTTATGTATTCTGTGTTGTTGATGTTGTTGTTTTTGTCGGTTGCTGTGATGTTAAGACGGTATGTGCCTGAACGGACTGTGTCTGGGATTGAAATCATCCAAGAGTAAATTGAATCATTTAATGTTGAATCATTTGATAGAGGAAATGCATTTCCTTTATCATACATTCTTTGCTGTGAGGAATATCCAATAGATAATAAATTGATATAAACTGATTCCAAACTATCACCATCAATTTCTATACCTTCCAAATCAGTGACGTTGACAGTTAAAGTAGTGCTGGTCCCATTAGCTGGAACAACACTCAACGTCGAATTCATATCAATTACATAAGGTGCTGTTACGTCGATAACTGTTATTGATAATGATTGTGAACTGTTTTCGTTTGAAGAATTATCTGTTGCATTAACATATATATTATATGTGCCGTTTTTGAATGTCGCATCTATTGTCATGTTGAATGTCCAGATATTGTCTGATGCATTTGTATCACCGTGTGTGCCGTCATTGTACATCTGTTGGTCACCTGCGCCACCTAACCCAGTCAGATTTATTGTTACATTGTTTAATTCTGTGTCTGTGACTGTTGCAGTAAATATTAATTGGTCTGTGCCGTTTGCATTGACTGATAAATCTCCTATTGTCGTTAATGAAACTGAAGGCGCTGTGATGTCATTAATTGTCAAGTTGATGTACTGAGTATTGTTGTAATTTCCGAATTTGTCTGTCAGGTTTAATTCCAGTGTTTTTAGACCGCTGATTAAAGCTAGGTTTCCTGAAAGGTTGTAATAATATAAATTGTTTGTATCGTTTTTTGTCATTGCAGTCTTATTAGAATATGAAACGCCAAGAGAGGATAGGTTTAGTTTTACAGTATCTATGTTTGCATCTGAGACATTAACTGTTAAAAATATGTAAGATGCTGAGGTTGCGTTTAATTGAATATTTTGCGATGTGTTTTCTATCTCAATCTGTGGTGCTTTGCCATCAACACCAGTTGTGATGTTTGTTGAATTTGTGCTTCCGTTAAGATCAGTTGTTGTGATGTTCCAGAAATATACTATTTCATCTGTCATTGTCGGGGATGTTGTATTGAACCAGATGTTAATCTCTTCTGTTGCATTGGCTGTTTGCGATGTACAAGTTATTAATATATTGGTAGCGGTTGTATTTGAACATGTCCAGTTAGGACCGTTAGTGCCTATTGTGGTATTATCTAGGAGGAAGGATGAATTGAATTCTATTGTAGTCTTGTTGATTAACTCATTTGTTGATATTGTAAAGTTGTATAGGTTTGTGGTGTTTGAATCTGTCCAATTTGAAACTGAAGGTTCTGAAATCGTGAGTACTGTTGAATCAAGGTTGTGCAAAGAAGACGTTAAGGTTGATAAAAAAAGGATTGAAAGGAGAATTAATGATAAGAATGTCCATTGTTTTAAATTGGTATATTTGCGCATTAAATCCCCAGTCCTTATGTGTAATATATATATTTATGTATAATTTTATATATTATATCGGTTTTTCAAAAATACTTAAATACTTATCTATTTAGTCCGGGAATCTTTGATACAAAAGTTTTCAAGAAACTACTAGTTTCGGTTTCAGTACCACATAATTTGACGGCAAGTTGTGAGATTGCAATAGACGACGGACATCGTGGACTATAATCAATCACAGATTTACCAAAGACTGTTGATTGTTTTACATTCTTGTGGAACGGTATTTTTGAGATAACCTTTGAATCCATGAATTCTGATATCTGCTTATCTGTAAGTTCCAGATATTCACCGCGTGTCATGTTTAAGACAATACCTTTTGTTGGTTTTCCTAGATTAGTTGCAAGACGTTTTACCAGTGCTGCATTTGACACAGATGGTATGTCTGGATTTGTGACAATCAGTACTGAATCTGATGCATTTATCGCTTCCTTGACCTCGTCGTCTGCACCGGCGGCTGTATCTATCAATATGAAATCAAAATGACCTATAAGATTTGATATAACTCCAGAGAAACCGCGCATACTAGAACCTGCAACATTAATGGATGCAGGCAAGACATGAAAACCGCAGGGGTGCATATATATAGCATTGTCAAAAGTATCTTTTCCTGAAAGGACTGAATTTAGATCTGCCTGTGACTCAAGCATATTTAAATGAATACCCATGTTTGCCCCTGAAATGTTTGCATCGATTACAAGAACTGATTTGCCTTGTTTTGAGATGCTATCTGCAAGATTTGCAGTAACAGTAGTTTTTCCCACACCACCTTTTCCAGATATTACAGATATAACTTCAGTCATCTTGTTCACATCATCCACAATAGTCACTTTCCCTTGATGTATTTTTGGTCTTTGGGCTATAAATAGTTTTTTGTGAAAAGGAATAAAAAGAGGAGAAAAAATGAAAAAAGAGAGAGAGAGATAGATAGATAGATAGAGAAAGAGTTTATTATGTCTTAATGTTTGATAAGGCTCAATGAATCAAGAGCTTTGATTATCTCATTTTCGGGATTATCAGATATCTCAACATCTTTTCCTGTTATTTTTTTGGCAAGTCTAAGATAAAGCACGGATAACTCTTCCAACCAAGATGTTGGCAACTCTGTATGTTCTGCTAACTTTTTTCGTGTCTGAAAACAAGCATTATTAAGGAGTATATTTTGATCAAATCTATTTAGGAGATTCCACCTAAATACTTCTTTTGATTCTTCTACAATATTACCTTTAAGATATTGAGTCAAGTCCCAATATCTTGATGAATCAGGTGTTCCAACCTCATCAATATAGACTATATGCCAATTACCATTTAAATCTCGGACATAACCTAATTCAAACTTGGTGTCAACGAGTATCTGATAACTATTTTTTAGGTTATCTGAAATAATCTCAAAACCATCTGTCAATAATCTTTCATAAACATCTATGTCTTCTTCAGCTCTAAAACCGAAGGCTCTGTAATTGTTTATTATTTGCGCTCTTGAAATATTTGTATCCTCTTCTTCAGAGATACCAGGAATTCCCGTCAATATACCTTTTGTTGAAGAAGTTATCATATGCTGTTCAAGTTTTTGATTTTTTTTAAGGCCTTCTGGAAGTTCAATGCCACAAAAAGTTCTATCACCTTTTTCGTATGCGCGCCACATACTACCTGTAAGGTACTGCCTGCATATCCCTTCAACATATATAGGCTCTGCTTTCTGGACCACCCATACCATAGGATGAGGTTTATCTACGATATGATTGCCTGCTAGATTTACCTTATCAAATTCATCAAACCAATATCCAGATATGGCATTCAATGTAGCACCTTTGCCGACAACACCATCAACTCCACCCTCAAATCTCCAATTTACATCAAATGCAGAAAGCTTGTCACTTATTACCATAACACCTAACTGCGTGTCAAGATATGCGTCATAACCTTGTTGTTTGATTAATGTATAACTGTCTTCAGGACTTAACCAATAGACTGACCGCACTTTACCATCGTGCACGTCACCTATATGATTTATTGGTAAACCGTTTGTGTTAACCAGAACTGATGATGAATCCTTTTTTGACATAGTCGTTATCACTCCTAAACAAAAGTAATAATATTTGCAATAGTATGTTTAAAAGTTTAATCCGGAAAGAAATTGTTCGGCATGGGAGTTATGTTTTATGAACTTGTCATATAATGTTGATAGTTTACCCAATGAATCTTTAGGAATAATAGCCTTATTTGCCAAAGATATGTATTCTATATTAAGATAATCAAGCGAAGACTTGAAAAGATACATTGGACGTTCCAGCACGGAGGATACCACTATTCCATCATCACCTGTTTTTTTTGAAACACGCCAATCCTGTGCAATACACCCACCTAGCACCATCGCAATATGACCACAATCATCTAATCTATCAAAGTTATTGTCCAGATGATATAAACCAATGTGTGTTACTGGTTTTGGTGGCAAATAAACATTATATTTCGACGCGGTTTTTTTAGAGAAAGTAATCTTGCCAAAATGATTGCTGAAATTGTTATAAAGATAATCTATCTGCCTTGAATAGGATGCATGAAAACTTAATATAGTCAAAGCGACAAATAATTAGAAAGTTTATGTGTAAAAAACCCATTTACCCATAATTTACTTAAACTACTCAACAACTCTGTTTTTTTAGAGAATGAATACAGTTGTAATAATTCTTGTCTTGTTTTTTTCCAACAAAATTCTACTGGATTTTTATCAGGTGCTGCTGTTGAAAAATATTCATATTCTAACCAATCCTTATTTGCATCTAAGTATTCTTTAGCATCGTTAGATGTATGAAAACTTGCTTTATCAATTATTAAAAATACTTTGTGGTTTATATCTTTTTTGAATTTTTT
>JAHYJO010000012.1 GCA_019429125.1 Nanobdellati archaeon
TCAGGAAAAGAAAATTATGAGATAATGGCATCATTGATGGCAACATGGCAACTAAATGATTTGGATTTAAAAGCAGAACTTAAACAGATGCTGATAAAGAATCTATGTTTTTGCTAAACAAATACAAAAATTGTAATTGATGGAAAACCTATCCAAATACGAGAAGTGAATAATTTTGATTCTTCAAATAAGGATGAAATTAATATCTGTTTTACAACAATACAAAAACTTCATTCAGATATGCACAATGAAAAAGAAAACGCAGTTACCTTTGATAGCTTTAAAGATAAGAGAATTATTTTGATAGCTGATGAAACCCATCATGGACAAGTTCAAACTAAACAAAAAACACATACATATAAGCCAAATTGGGAAAATACAATTGAAGAAATTCTGAAAAAAGATAAACTAAGTTTACTTTTAGAATTTACAGCAACAATGGGTTTTGAAACTTATCCGGGTATTAAAGAAAAATACCTAAAAAGATTATTATACAAATATGATTTACCGAGTTTTCATCAAGCAGGATATTCTAAAGATATTGAATTATTCAGGGTGGATGGAGATAAAAAATATAGGATGCTTACAGCAGTTTTAGTAAATCAATACAGGCAAGATGTTGCATCAAAATATGCAAAAGAGTTTCCAGATTCTCAAGGGTTGAAGAATTTTAAGCCAGTAATCATGTTTAAAGCACAAAGGGAGATTGAAGAATCTAAACAAAATGAATTAGATTTTAGAAAAATTATAGATAATCTTTCAAATAAAGATATTGAAGAAATTAAAAGAAAAAGCAACGAAAAAATTATGAAAAATATTTTTGAATTTTATGATAAAGAAAAAATATCAATATCGGACTTAATTAAAAAGATACAAAGAGGATTTTCTGAAAAAAATTGTTTAAATGTAAATGAAGAAAGTTTAGATAAACAATCAATTTCTCAAAGAAACAAAGAAGAAGTAATCTCTCAAGAAAAGATCCTAAATTCTTTAGAATCGTCAAATAATAACATAAGGGCGATTTTTGCAGTTCAAAAATTAAATGAGGGCTGGGATGTGTTAAACCTGTTTGATATAGTTAGAGTTTCAGATAAACAGGCAACAGGTGGAAGCACAAAAGGAAAAATTGCACAATCAACAATCTCAGAAGCTCAATTAATCGGCAGAGGGGCAAGATATTATCCATTTGTTTTAGATGAAACCCAAGATAAACACAAAAGAAAGTTTGATGAAGATACCCAAAAGGAATTAAGAATTTTAGAAGAATTATATTTCCATAGCTGGAATGAATCAAGATATGTCGCAGACTTAAAGAATGCGATAAGAGAAGAATTAGGTATTGATTTAGATGATGTAGAAGAAAAGGAATTAAATCTAAAGGAAGAATTTAAGCAAACTTCTTTTTACAAAACAGGAATAATTCATCTGAATAAGAAAGTAAAAAAAGACTATTCTAAAATAAAATCTTTTGCAGATATGGATTTCACACAAAAAAATGAAGTTTATGAGATTTTTTCGGGGAAAGGTAAAGTTTCAGATGCTTTAGAGTTTAAAGATGAAAAGTATGACAACATAAACATCATAAAAACAACAAAAACAATTTCATTAAAAGATATTGATAAACACATAATTAAAAATGCTTTATCGAAAATTGACTTTTTTAATTTTGATAATTTAAAGCAAATATTTCCTAATGCTATTAATTCTATGAATGACTTAATAGACAAAGAAGAATTTTTATCAGGCATTACTATAGATTTCAAAGGAACAAAAGAAGATTTAGAGAATATTTCAAACCTGCAAAAATTAGAAGCGGTTTTGAAGTTATTGAACAAAATCAAAGAAAGTTTAGAGAAAACAAGAGTTAATTATGTTGGTTCAGAATTTATAATGCGGGAGAAAATATCTAAGATATTTAATCCAGATGGAAAGCCTAAAATCTTGAAATTAAATAAGACTGATCCAAGATGTGATGGTATGGAAGATTTTGTTAAAGATAAGAAGTGGTATGTTTTTAACGCAAATTATGGAACTGATCAGGAAAAGTATTTAGTAAAATATATTGACAAATTCATAAGTTCAAATAATGCTAATGATTTTGAAGAAATTTACCTAATAAGAAATGAATTGCACTTCAAAATTTATGATTTTGATGACGGACAGGCTTTTGCTCCAGATTTTGTTTTATTTATGAAAACAAAGAAAGGCAAAAACTTAACTTACCAAATATTTATTGAGCCAAAAGGCGAACATATTGAAGCCGGAGATAAATGGAAACAAGAGTTCTTAGCAAAAATTAAAGCAAAATATGAAAAACAAGGATTAAATAAATTTGTCGAAACAAAAAATTATAGGATTATTGGATTGCCATTTTATAATCAAAATAGACAGAATGATTTTGAGCGAGAATTGGTAAATTCAATAGATGATTAGATTTAATTTAAGTTTTCTCGTTCCATTTATAACTACATCTGCCTTATAGTGTGAAATGGTTTACATGATTAAGGAACTCTCCTTTAATAAATTAGAAAAATTTGGGAGAGCGAAGCGAACCTCTTAACCTTTGTTAGACGAAATTTTTAATTTCGTTGTGGTTTTCGTTGGTCGGTTAAGAGAAGTTTTTCTGCGAGGCGAAGCCGAGACTATCTGTCCGTAGGACTGGGGGGCTTCCGTTTTTTTAACAATCAGCGAGGGACAAATTGAATATAACAAGTTATTATACGGAGTTTATTCCGTATAATTCTGCTATAGTCATACTTTTTTATTGGTTCTATTTGTCTTTAGTTCTAAAAAATCAAGCGGACTGTTTACGGTTTTTATGAATGCATTTGATATATGTGTGTATATTTCAGTTGTCCTAATGTCATTGTGACCTAAAAGTCTTTGTATAATACGGATATCTGTTCCGTTTTCAAGTAAGTGTGTTGCATAGCTGTGGCGTAATGTATGGGGGTGGACTTTCTTTTTTATATTTGTTTTTATTATGGTATTTTTCATAATTTTTTGAATTGTGCTTGTTGTTAAATGTCCGCCTCTTGCAGAGTCAAAAACATAAGGGTTTTCGTCTGCGCGAGAGTTTATGTAGGATTTTAAACGAGATGAAATGGATTTGGGTATCATAACAACCCTGTCTTTTTTTCCTTTTGCTTGTCGTATCATAAGGATATTTTCATCGAATCTTAAATCTTGCTTTTTAAGCTTTGTCACTTCAGATACTCTTAATCCGCACCCGTATATTGTTTCAATCAAAAGACGGTGTTTTGTGTTATTAATGTTGTTTAAAATCGTAATTGTCTCTTCTTTTGTTAAGACTTCAGGTAATCTCTTCGGTCTTTTCATGAAATTGAGATGCAATTGGTGTTTAAGGACATTCAGATAGAAAAACTTGACTGCACTTATCCTAAGATTTACAGTCAGATGATCCTTCGTGTCTGATAATTTAACAAAATACTTTTGAATATCTTCAGTTGATGACTCGATATTGTTGTGTCTTAAAAATGTGGATACATGAAACAGATACGCTTTTATGGTCTTTTGGCTCATGCCTTTTGATTTGAGTTCAAGCTTAAGCTTTGATATATTATCCATATTGATAATTTTATTTTTCGCATTTATATGAGCTTTGCCAGTACCATGCCGGTAGATTTTTTTATTTTGAACAATTTATCCACACAATAACTTTTATAAATCCTCATATAACATAATTGGTATGCGCAAATAATCTCAAGGTGTTCTTATGATTGAATTCAATCTTACTCAAATTGAAAAGAAATGGCAGAAAGCCTGGAAAGATAATAATCTGTTCAAAGCAAAGAAAGATACAAATATGAAAAAGTTTTATGCGCTTGAGATGTTCCCATACCCCTCTGGCAAACTACATATGGGTCACGTACGCAATTTCTCAATTACTGACGCTGTCGCAAGATACAAGAGGATGACAGGATACAATGTCTTGTACCCTATAGGATACGATGCGCTAGGACTCCCTGCTGAAAATGCAGCAATTAAAAATGATTCAGACCCTAAGAGCTGGACTTTAAAATGCATAGAAATGATGAAAGCGCAACAAGAATCGATGGGGTTCAGCTATGACATGTCAACCCTAACACCTACGTGTATGCCTGAGTATTATAGATGGAATCAATGGATATTCCTTAAACTTTTTGAGAAAGGGATAGCTTACAAGAAGGTTGCGCCTATTAACTGGTGCCCGGACTGCAAGACGGTACTTGCTAATGAACAGGTTGAAGACGGGAAATGCTGGAGATGCAAGTCAGAGGTCATAAAAAAAGATCTGTCGCAATGGTTCTTTAAGATTACTGAATATGCAGATGAACTATTAAAGGATTTATCTAAATTAGAAGACTGGCCGGAAAAGGTCAAGACTATGCAAAAAAACTGGATAGGCAAAAGCGAGGGTACAGAGATTTACTTTAAAGTAAAAGATATGGATCTTGAAATTTCAACTTTTACAACTCGACCTGATACTATTTTTGGAATTACTTATCTTGTGTTTGCGCCTGAACACCAAATAGTAAAACAGTTAATAAAGGGTACAAAGGATGAAAAGGAGATAAATAAGTTCATAAAAGAAGTTGCAAAAAAATCTACAATTGAAAGGACGGCTGAAGGGAAAGAAAAGAATGGAATTTTCACGGGTCAATATTTTATTAATCCAGTAAACGGTGACGAGTGTCCTATATACATTGCGGATTACGCTATTATGGATTATGGTACTGGCGCTGTTATGGCTGTGCCTGCACATGATAAACGAGATTTTGCTTTTGCAAAGAAATACAAGTTGCCAGTTAAAGTTGTGATACAACCAAAAGACAATAAACTTGATGTTAAAACTCTAAAAGATGCATACACTGACTCGGGGGTATTAGTTAATTCTGCAGAATTTGACGGAACCAACAACGAAGTAGCAAAAGATAAAATTACAAAATGGCTTGAAAAAAATAAATTAGGTAAAAGTACTGTCAATTATAAACTTAGAGACTGGTTAATCTCTAGACAGAGATATTGGGGTACACCGATACCTATCATATACTGTGATGACTGTGGTATTGTTCCTGCTGATGAAAATGATTTGCCTATAGTTTTGCCAGATGGCGCCAAGTTTGACGGTAAAGGCAATCCACTCGAAAAAATAGAATCATTTATCAACTGCAAATGTCCAATCTGCGGAAAACCTGCAAAACGAGAGACCGACACTATGGACACGTTTGTTGATTCGTCATGGTATTTCTTAAGGTACACAGATAATAAAAATGATAAGTTGCCGTTTGGAGACAATCATAAATATTGGATGCAGGTGGACCAGTATATAGGTGGTGTTGAACATGCTATCCTTCATCTTTTGTATGCAAGATTCTTCACTAAGGCATTAAGAGATATTGGTCTTACTGACATTGATGAACCATTCAAGAGGTTGTTTACTCAAGGTATGGTCTTAAAGGATGGGGTTAAGATGTCAAAGTCAATAGGCAATGTGGTTGATCCGGGTATCATTATTAACAAGTATGGGGCTGATACTGCAAGATTATTCATACTGTTTGCTGCACTTCCTGAAAAAGAGTTGGAATGGAGTGATAAAGGTGTTGAAGCATCTTACAGATTCCTGAAGAAAGTCTACAAGTTAGTTGATGATAACAAAATAAAAGCTACAAAGATTGATGTTGATACTTTAGATGCTAAATCTAAGTATGTATTGAGTCTTATACATAGTACTATCAATTCTGTGACTGAAAATATTGATAATTTTAGGTTTAGTTTTGCAATTGCTGATATTATGGCATTGACTGTTGAAGTTCAGAAATTGGCGCTTAAGGCTGATAAGAATTATAAAATAGTTGTTGCGGAAGGTATTGATACTATCATAAAGCTTCTTGCACCGTTTACACCACATATTGCTGAAGAGATGTGGAGTATGGTTGGTGGTAAAGGATTTGTGTCTGAGTGGCCGGTAGGTAATGAGGATTATATTGACAAGAAAGCTATTCTTATGGAAACGTTTGTCAAAGATACGGCATCTGACGTTAGGCAGATTGTGCAGTTGATAGGTAAAACACCTGAGTCAATTAACATTTATGTTGCGCCTGAATGGAAACATAAGATTTATGAACTTGCTAAAGGGAAGCCTAAAAGCCTTATTGCAGAGGTTATGAAGGATACAGAGATGAAAGAGATTGGCGCTGAAGCTTCTAAGTATGCGCAAAGTCTGATGAAAAGACCTGTATTTTTGGATGTATTGTCTTCTGATGATGAATATCTGGCCCTGGCTTCAGGTCTTGACGTGTTTATTGATGAGTTTGACTGTGAGATAAATGTTATTAGGGCGGATGAATCTGAGTCTGATAAGTCTAAACGGGCGGAACCTGGTAAACCTGGGATTGAGGTTTTGTAGAAATATTTATATAGTTATTGTTATGAATATAACAATATGGTTATAAAAATAACGACTACTGTTGTATTAGAACCTTTCCTTAATGAACCTTTTGATAAGTTGCATCTGGCTGATATTTCAAGACAGATTAACCAGCCTCATCCGACTGTTAGGCAACATTTGAATTATCTTGAGCAACAGGGAATATTGATTAAGGAAATAAAAGGACGGAATACTCTTTATTGTCTTAATATTATTAATCCTCTTATTTTTCATTATCTTTCTATGTCAGAATGCAATAGGTTGATAACTTTTTCTGAAAATAATCTGGTCTTTAAAGAAATAGTTTTATTTTTTAATGAGTATACAAATGAAAGTGATTCTGTAATTGTATTTGGTTCTGAGGTTATTGATTTTAAAAGGGCTAATGATGTTGATATTCTTATAATAGGTGATATTTCTTATCAAGAGGATATTGATAAACTGGCAGACAGATTAAATAAAAAATTGCATGTAGTAAATGTCAAGTCTTTTGATGATGTAAGTTATGCGCTAAAAAAAGAGATATTGGCAAAACATTTGATTATACAGGGTATGGATGGTGTATTGAGATGGTTGTTGAAGAAAAGATAAAGTGGTGTGGTGACCAAAAAAGAGGTATTCGTTTTGTTGAACCTAATCGTAATCTTTCAGATGAATATATGGATTATCCTGATGATACACTTCTTAATTTTATGCTTGAGATAAAATAAGTGCTTATGAAGATGACATATGATGATATTAATGGTATAAGAACAAAGATTAGGGTACTTATTGATTGATTTTACTATTTTAGTGAAATCTATGTTGTTGAATTATTGAGGTTTTGTGATTGGTTTGTATCAGTGAGTAATAAACACATTTAAATTATTTGTTATTTTATTTTTATCATGTCTGATATATTAGTGGAACAGTTATCGGTACAATATCAGCCTGTAGGTCTTCATAAGAACGAACAAATATCTATATATCCTTTTGATGGTGGGCGATATGTTGAAAGAATATATGTTGATATTATTGATAAAATATTTTTTGGTGTCGATAAACCGTTAGTTACTTTTGAGGAGATTACTGGTATTGCTGAAGCAGTTTTTGATGATGTTCATTTTGCAATGAGGGATCATTCAACGGAAGGTTATCTTGTTTTATTTAAACCTCAAGGTATTGATAAGTATTCGTTAAATTATGATGGACATGATATCGTTATTAGAAAACCTTTTGATACTTTAAAAATAACAATCTCTACAGGTAATCGTGGTGCGATTGGTTTAAATTATAGGCAAAGAGAAAAATATTTTGATTTTGTAAATAAAGTTTATGATCTTTTTATTGAAAAGGTGTAAAAACCTTAATACTTTACCATTTTTCTAAATCTTTTATGATGTCACCCTTTTTCTTTTTCTCAAAATGGAGGTCTTCTAAGGTCTTTAATCTTTTGTCTATGTTTGATATTGTGCGCGATATCTCAACTAGAGCTATCCAGATTTGGGATATTGCCGGGTTTTCTGAAGCTTTATATGCCTGTTTGTAGGTGACTGTGTCTTTGGTCAGATTCTCTAGGTCATGGCGTGTCTGCGCATCCAGTTTGTCTCTCCAATCTTTTGGCATGGATATATCTAGTTGTTTGAACTTTTATTAACTTTTGGTACAATCTATTTAGTCAGAAGTTCCATTTCCTCGTCGCAACATATTAAAGTGCCACCACCAACTTGTGTCAGTGTCACTTCATTTCCGCATATGTTGCATCTGTAATTTTCACCAATTTCTTTTGTGGCCATAATATCACCTATATTTTATAGTATCTGAAATTATAAAAATCTTATAGATGGACATAACTTTTATAAATGTATTTGAAACAATCATTTGTAACATAATAATTTTTGTGATTGCTATGAAAGATGGGGATTTTGTAAATATTGGTTTTGTGGGTAGGATAAAGGAAAGTGGTGAGATATTTGACCTTACTGATGAAGAACTTGCAAAAAAAAGTAATATATATAATCCTCAGGTAAAGTATGGTCCTGTCACTGTTGTTTTAGGTGCTGGTCAGATTCTTCCTGGACTTGAGGCTGGCATAAAAAAATTGAGTGTCAAAGATAATTCAGATGTTGAGCTTGAGCCGTCAGTTGCATTCGGTGATCGTGATGCTCGCCTTATTAAGGTTTTTAATCACAATCAATTCAAGTCACAGAACATTATTCCTATTCCTGGACATTATATTGATTTTGCAGGAACTAAAGGTCGTGTGGTCAGTGTCGCTAGCGGTCGGGTGCGTATGGATTTCAATCATCCGCTTGCAGGTAAGACTTTAGTATATACTGTTGGTGTCAATAAGATTGTTGAAGATGCAAGCGAACAGATTGGTGCTATAGTGTCATATTATACTGCAATTTATGATAATATCAAAATTGATATAAGTGGTAAGTCTGTAAAGATTAGTTTGCCTGCGGGGTCAGATGTTCAGGCAGGAGCTAAAAGAAAAATAACAGAGGCTATAATTAAATATGTTACATCAATTGAAAATGTTGAATTTGCATAAGTATTTGCAATGAAATCAGGTGTGGTAAATTTATCTATGAAGAGTAGCATAAAAAGATATATTTAAATATTTTATCATATCATTAAAAATTAAGTTTTGATATTTATACGGGGAGTTGTTTGATATATGGAAGATATTATAAAAAATGCGGCTGTTAATCGGTCGAGTCCAAAAAATAAAAAAGCTCATTTGATTGATGACGAATTAAAAAAGATGCTTGATAAACGTCTTGCTGAGATTAAAGTTGTCGGTGCAGGTGGCGCAGGTAACAATACTCTTTCACGGCTTGCTGAGATTGGTATTGAAGGTGCAGATTTAATTGCAATAAATACTGATGCTCAAGATTTACTTTATACGGATGCTGATGAAAAGATTCTGTTAGGTAAGGAATTAACAGAAGGTCTTGGTGCTGGTGCTGATCCATCAAAAGGTGAAGCTGCAGCTAAAGAGAACCGAGATGAAATAAAAGAGCATCTTGAAAATGCAGACATGATTTTTATAACTTGCGGTCTTGGTGGTGGCACTGGTACTGGTTCAGCACCTATTGTTGCTGAAATCTCAAAGAAGATTGGCGCATTGACTATTGCTATTGTCACTTTGCCTTTTGCTATGGAAGGTCAGCAGAGACAGGAAAATGCAAAGCAGGGTCTTAAGAAACTTGAAGCTGCAGTTGATACTTTGATTGTTATACCTAATGATAAATTATTAGACATTGTTCCTGATGTATCTATTGATATAGCTTTTAAAGTTGCTGACGAGATATTAGTAAATGCTGTAAAAGGCATAACTGAGCTTGTCACTAAACCGGGTCTTATAAATCTTGATTTCGCTGATATTAAAGCAGTCATGGGTGAAGGTGGTCTTGCTATGATTGGTATGGGTCAGAGCGATACTGAAAACCGAGCTGAAGAAGCTGCTATGAAAGCATTGTCTAACCCTCTGTTAGATGTTGATATAGATGGCGCTGATGGTGCTTTGATTAATGTTGTCGGAGGAAGTGACCTTACGCTTAAGGAGAGTCAGGAAGTTGTAAACTCTGTAACTTCAAGGCTGTCACCTGATGCGAAAATCATATGGGGTGCTCAATTGGACAAAGATCTTGGTGATTCTTTAAGAGTCATGCTTATTGTGACTGGTGTTAAGAGCCCACAAATTTTTGGTACTGAAATGGGTTTCCATAAAGAAGGCAAAAAACAGATTGAAAAAGATTTAGGTATTGAATTTATCTAAACATCTCTTTTTTTATTTTTTCCTTTAATCTCTTATTTCTCGCTCAAAACATTGAATTTTATTTTGTATGTTTTATACAGTATTCTTATAATATTTTATATATAATTTGTGTTACATTAAAGTACATTAAAGTATTGTTTTTTAAACTTTAGGGAGTATTGAATAACTTATGGTTTATGGTGATGTTTATCCAGATATGTCTTTGTCTGGATATTGTAATATTTTACTTGAGAATGGTTTTTTGAAGGTGTGTGATAATTATGTTCCT
The DNA here is from genome assembly GCA_019429125.1 of Nanobdellati archaeon. Lineage (GTDB taxonomy): Archaea > EX4484-52 > EX4484-52 > EX4484-52 > GLR71 > GLR71. Next base: position 10,465 of record JAHYJO010000012.1, read on the forward strand.
GTTGATTTAAATGATATTTCAGGTCCAAAAGTATCTATATGGGTTGATGTTGATAAAGGGTATTTTATAGAACTTGTCGGTAATTTGCAAGATGATTGTGTGGCTTTTGCAAATATGTACTATGAGCTTGAGACACAAAGAGATTTTGAGTGTGATGAATATGTGCGTAAATGGATGAAGTCTTATTTTGATTGTGTTGAGTCTCGTTTATTGCTTGGTTCTGAAAATACTACGCTTATTAGGCATGTAAGGAAAGATGTCACATCGGGTTTATCTGAATATTTGTTAGTTTTAGATGAGATTTATGTAGCACTTAAAGGGATTGATTCGTTTGGAGTGTATGGGGGTTGTGCTTCAATGATTCAAATAAATAGGGATTGGGTACATTTAGATAAACATCCAATATATCCTATGGTTCGGGAAACAATCTTAGATTATGATGTAAAAAAGATGTAGGTCGTTTTTAGATTAAGTGTATTTTGTTTTTCAGATAAATTTATATAACTTATTTATTCATTAATTTTCAGTAGGGTAATAATTATGGTGGATGCTAAGATTTCTGAGACAAAATGGGACAAGGCTTTTGAGTCTGAGATTTATGCGAAATGGAAGAAGGATAAGACTTATAAGTTTGATAAGGATTCTAAGAAAAAAGTATATTCTATTGATACACCACCACCTTATGTAAACAGTCCTATTCATTTAGGTCATGCGACGACGTATGCGCTCATGGACATGTTCGCACGGTACAAACGGATGAAAGGGTTTAATGTGCTTTTTCCGTTGGGTCTTGACAGGAACGGGTTGCCTATTGAGATGGCTGCTGAAAAAAAGTTCGGTGTAAAGCTTACTGAGACTAAACGCGAGGAATTTTTAGGTTTATGTGAAAAGATTTTAGGTGAGTCATCTGAGATTTCTACGGAATCATTTTTAAGGTTGGGTATCAGTTTTAATTCTTGGGAAGTTGGCAAAAAAATAGGTGATATGTACCATACTGACTCTGATGATTATAGGACCCTTACTCAGTCTACTTTTATTGATCTTTGGAAGAAAGGTATGATACATGAGGATAAAAGGATTAACAATTGGTGTCCTGGATGCCAGACAACTCTTGCTGATTGCGAGATTGAGTATCATGAACTGTCTACATTTTTTAATGATATCACGTTTAAGGTAAAAGAAACTGGCGAGGATATAATTATAGGTACCACGCGGCCTGAGCTTGTGTGCAGTTGCGGTATGGTCATATTTAATCCTGAAGATAAAAGGTATAAACATCTTGAGGGCAAGACTGCTATCACTCCGGTGTTCAATAAGGAGGTCCCCATTCGTGCGCATCCGTTTGCAGATATGGGTAAGGGTACAGGTCTTGTTATGATGTGTTCGGCTGGGGACACTACTGATATCAGATTTTTTCGTGAGATGGGGCTCAATCCAGTTATATCAATTAATAAGGATGGGACTATGAATGGAAATGCTGGGTTCCTTGAAGGTATGAAAGTGCGCGATGCAAGGCTTGCTATGGTTGAGACTCTGAAAGAAAAAGGACTTCATGCTGGCTCTAAAAGGACTACGCATAGGACTCCTGTCTGTGAAAGGTCAAAAGACGAGGTTGAGTTCATTGAGATGAGTGAGCTGTACATGAAACAAGTTGACTTTAAAGATGACATGGTCAAGATTGCAAAGAGCGTTAATTTTTATTCTGAGAATTCACGGAAGATACTTCTTGACTGGATTGATGGGGTGTCTATTGACTGGCCGATTTCACGGAGACGGTATTATGCAACACCTATACCTCTTTGGTATTGTGCTGATTGCGGGGAAGTTATAGTTCCTGAAAAATCGGGTGAACTATATAACCCATGGAAAGATAAGTGTCCAATAGATAAGTGTCCTGAGTGTGGCAGTTCTAAATTTAAAGGTGACGAGCGTGTGTTTGATACATGGTTTGACTCTTCAAATTCACCGCTTTATATATTGAAGTATATGCGTGATGATAAATTTTTCAATAAATCTATGCCTTGTTCGCTTAGGCCTCAAGGTAAGGAAATTGTAAGGACTTGGCTTTATTATACACTTCTTAAAGGGTATCATCTTGTAGATAAACCTATATTTGATGATGTGTTTGTGCATTTCCATATATTGGATGAAACTGGTATTAAGATGTCAAAGTCTCTCGGTAATGTGATTGATCCACGTGAGATACTTGAAAAGTTCGGTGCTGAACCTTTCAGGTTATGGGCTACTGTTGAAGGTAATCTTGACAAGACTGATTTTAGGTGTTCGTATGACAGGATTGAGGGGGCGGGCAAGACTCTTGCTAAATTCTGGAATGTGTCACGGTTCATTTCTATGTTTGAGGCAAGCGATGCCAAGGCTGAATTCAATGACATTGATTTTTGGATAAGGGGTGAGATGTCGAGACTTGTAAAGCTTGCTGATACGGGATATACTAAATATGATTTCCATAAGCCTATGATTGAGATTAAACATTTTATCTGGGAAACGTTCTCATCACATTATCTTGAGCTTGTGAAGAATAGGGCTTATAATTCTGAAGGTAAGTTTACGGCTGGTGAACAGAAGGGTGCGGTCGATACACTCAATTATTGCCTTCGCATGATGTTGAAGATTACTGCGCCTGTGTTGCCATTTTTGACTTATAAAATCTATATGGAACTTGATGGTCATGATATACATTTTGAGGATTTTCCTGCTACTGAAAAATGTGTGAAATCTAAGTTTGGGACTGACGATATTGTTGCATTAAATGGGATTATATGGAAAGCTAAACAGGGCGCAGGACTATCGCTTAAGAGTGAGATAATTGAAGTTATTATGCCTCGCAAGTTTAAGTCTGTTGAGAAAGAGATTATGCTGACACATAATGTTAAAAAGATTGGTTATGGTGATGATGTTAAGGTTACTGTGTAATTTTTGAGTGCCATAAACATTTATAAAGATTTATTGTTAAGTTTAGTTACAATTGTCTGCTCGTAATACTACTTAGGTAGGAGAGGGCTAGTTCTTGTGATTTATATGAAGTTTGATTTTAAGAAGAAAATAACTGAATGGAAGCGGGTCTTAAGCATAACTAAAAAACCGTCCAAGCAAGAGTTTTCAGCATCTGCAAAAATTACAGGAATAGGTATGCTTATGATTGGATTTGTCGGATTTTTGATATATGTATTCGGCAAGGTTACAAATATATTTTAAGAGGTTATCGATTATGATATTTACTGTACGTACAACTGTTGGGCGAGAAAAGACGGCTATTGATTCAATCAATGTAAAAATTCAGGGTTCATTAGGACCTATCAAGGCTGTTATAAGTCCTGCAGAGCTTAAAGGATATATTTTTGTTGAAGGTGATGATGCCGATTCAGTCACTGAAGCCTTGAGAGCAGTGCCTCATGTTAAAGGTCTTATTAAAAAACAGGTTGAGATTGAACAGATTGAAAGTTTCTTTGAAAATAAGGTTGAAATAATACAGTTCAAAGAAGGGGACCTTGTTGAAGTCATAGGGGGACCATTCAAGAAAGAAAAAGCTAGAGTTACGAGAATTAATGATACGAAGAGAGACGCAAAGGTTGAGCTTGTTGATGCTACGGTTCCAATACCTATCACAATCAAGTTGGATCTTCTTAAAAAAATAAATAATTGAAATGTTGATTGATTATGGGAACAAAAGTAATTGAAACACTTGTTGATGCTGGAAAAGCTTCTGCTGGACCACCATTAGGACCAGCTTTAGGACCTATGGGTGTTAATATTGGTAATGTCATTGCTGCTATAAATGAAAAGACCAAAGATTTTTCAGGCATGAAAGTTCCTGTAAAAGTTATAATTGATGAAGAGACAAAAGAGTTTAAAATTACTATAGGTACTCCTCCTACATCACAGCTAATAAAGAAAGAACTTAATATTTTAAAAGGTGCACAAAAAACTGGTGAAGAGTTTGTAGCTGATATGAAAATTGAGCAAGCAATAAAGGTTGCAAAGATGAAAATGGATTCTATGGGTGCTAAAGATATTAAGGCTGCTGTAAAGACTGTCTGTGGTACTTGCCTTTCTATGGGTGTCATGATGGAGGGTAAGTCTGTGAAAGAGGCTCTTGTTGATATTGATAATGGTATTTATGATGGTAAGATAATATCTGGAAAGACTGAGCTTACTGCTGAGGAACTTAAAGTGCAGGAAGATGAGAAAAAACAGTTGATTGAAAGCACTAAACTGATGCATGCTAAAGAAGAAGAGGTTGCAAAGCAGTTAATATCTCAGATGAAAGGTAAGAGTCCTGAGGAAGTACGACATCGTCTTACTGAGCAGAACATTCACAAAGACGTGATTGAAAAATTGCTTCCTAAGACTTCGTCAAAGGATGGCAAGGATGCAGGTAAAGATGCTGCTCCTAAGAAAAAATAATATATTGATGGTTGCGTGATATAATATGAGTGATATACTAAATGCAATAAAGACTGTAAGGAAAGACACAAAAGAACGAAAATTTACACAGTCTTTTGAAGTTGCTTTAAACCTTAAGGGTATTGATTTTAAAAAGCCGGAAAGTAAGTTTAAGGAAGATATAATGTTACCTAATGGTCGTGGTAATCCCTCTATTGTTGGTGTTATTGGTGACGAATTAGTCTCAAAATCTAAAGGTATCTGTGATGTATTTGTTACGGGTGATGATCTTTCTCGTTTAGAAAAAGATAAAAAACAAGCAAAAACACTTGTTAACAGTGCTGATTTTTTTATAGCTGAACCTGCGTTCATGGGAAAAGTCGGTAAAGGTCTTGGTAGAATTATGGGTCCTAAAAATAAGATGCCTCAACCATTTCCGCCAACTGGTGATCCTAAAGGGCTTGTTGAAAGATTAAAAAAGACTACACGGATTGTATTGAAGGATGCTCCTGTAATACATTGTCTTGTAGGGAACGAGAAGATGAGTGATGAAGAGCTTGAAGCAAATATTAAACATGTTATCTCTTCAATAACTTCAAAGCTTCCAAATAATCAGCACAATATTAAGTCATTATATCTTAAGATGACTATGGGTCCTGCTGTGAAGATTAGGTAAGGTGTGATATTATGGTTCAACAAGACAAAAAAGATAAGGTAAAGGAACTTACAGAACTCATGAATAAATATTCTGTTATTAATTTTTTAGAATTGAGTAAGCTTCCAGCATCACAGATTCATAGCATAAAGAAAGATATCCGAGGTATCTCAAAGGTTGTTGTTGCAAAAAAAAGAATTATTAAGCTTGCGTTTGAACAATCTGATAAGAAAGATATAGAAAAACTTTTTGATATACCTGTTGCTATTCCTGGTCTGATATTTTCAAATGAGAATCCATTTAAGTTATTTGGTATCCTTAAGAGAAATAAGGCTGAAGCTTTTGCAAAAGTTGGTGATAAAGCACCACATGATATAGTGATTCCTGCAGGAGATACTAATCTTGCTCCAGGTCCCATGATAGGCACTTTGCAGAAAGCTAAGGTGGCAGCAAGAATACAAGGGGATAAGATAGTTATTGCTTCAGATTCTAAAGTGGCTTCTGAAGGTGATATTATTGATGCTAATCTTTCATCTATTCTTATGCAGCTTGGAATTAAACCTATGGAAATAGGACTTAATGTGGTTGCAGCATATGAGAATGGTGTCATATTTGATAAGAATACTTTAGATATTGATTTAGGTGCTTACAAGTCAAATTTCATGTTAGCATATATTAGTTCGTTAAATCTTGCAGTCAGTGCGGTTATAATGAATGGTAGGAGTGTACCTATCTTAGTTGGTAAGGCTCATACGAATGCTTTAAATCTTGCTGTTTATGCAAATGTTGCAAATAGTGAAACAATCTCAATGTTTATCTCAAAAGCACAGGCTCAAATGAATTCTGTTGCATCCAGATTACCTGAAAATGCAAGAGGTAGTGTTGTTGTAACTGCACAGGCTGAACCTGATACAACAGGAGATAAAAAAGAAGAACCTGAATCAAAATCTGTTTCGGAAGAAAAGAAACCTGACGAGATGGCTATGGGTCTTGGGTCTCTTTTTGGTTGAGATAATGACATAATATTGGAGGAATTGATATGGAATATATATACGCGGCAATGTTACTACATGCTTTAGGAAATAAGGTTGATGAACCAAGTGTTAAGAAAGTTCTTGATGCAGCGGGTGCTAAAACTGATGATTCAAGAGTTAAGGCTCTAATTGCAGCTCTTGATGGTGTTGATATGGAAGAAGCAATAAATACAGCAGCATTAGCACCACAGGTAGCAGTAGCTCCTGTAGCTGCTCCTGTAGCAGCTAAAGAAGAGAAGAAAGAAGAACCTAAACCTGAAGCAGCAGCGGCAGGTCTTGGTGCTCTATTCGGTTAGATTTTTTGATTTTTGATTTTTCTTTTTTCTTTTTTTTGAAAAGAAGATCTTTCTCTTTTTTTTATTTTTTTATTTTGTTTTCAGTTTTTAATTATATATTTTAGGGGTTATCATGTCTAGGGCTGATAATAAACGTTGCACTAATTGTAAATTTTTTTTTCTGGCACATAGATGTGATGGTGTTTGTGAATTCTGTACATATCCTGGTTTAATGTGGCAGTATAAGGTAATTAATGGTCGCGTGCCTATCTATATGGATTTGGATCAAATAGATGTATTGTCTTGTGAAAATTATGTTTTTAATCCATTTACATATTATATTAATATTTTTTTGTTGCGTTTCTTGAGAAAAGAGATTGTTTAGAAATGGAATAGTTTTGATTGTTTTTTTTCATATATTATATTTTGTGCGGTCTTCCATGAATGCCGGACATATTCTGGAAAGGTTTTATTCTTTTTAAAATATGATCTTAGGAATTCTTTTGTCTTTGGATCTGCTGGGTAACCTGAGCCTATTGGTTCATTTAGCTCTTTTTCAATCAGTTTTATGTTTTTGTCTCTTGTCACTTTGGCTATTATTGATGCTGCTGATACGACTGGGTATCTTTCATCCGCTTTGTGTTCTGCAATCAGGTTTATTTTTCTGTTGACTTTTGCTTTTAGGCGTTCGGGAAAGTCTGAGTTTCTTTCGGGGAGGTCAAGGTATACTGTATCTGCATCAAGGCTGTTTATTATTTCCGCAAAGGCGTTCAATTCTATTTCGTTTAGTGATATATTTTTTCTTAAGTTGTCTATATCTTTTGCAGTTATTGTGATTGTTTTTATCTTTGTCGCAATCTTTTTTATTTCGGTTTGCAGTTCTTCCCGTCTTTTAGGAGATAAGAGCTTTGAATCTTTGATATCAAGCTCTTTTAAGATAATTTCATCCTTTGTCCTTATCTGTATGCCTGAGAGTGTCATTGGACCAATTACTGGACCTCTGCCTGCTTCATCTAGTCCTATTATCATATATATCCTCGGGGTATGCGTTAAGCTTATAAAAATAAGTATTATATTGTATATATTCTTATTGTATTATATTATTTTTTTAGTAGCGGGATGGAATAGCTTGGAGTGTTCGTCGGGCTCATAACCCGAAGGTCAGAGGTTCAAATCCTCTTCCCGCTATATTTTTTAATCTAGGGTATTATCCATTGGATAAAAGTTACTACTTTGAGTATACCTTTTGAAAGGAAAATGAGTATTTTTGTCTTTAAGCTTGCTTTTTTTGTTGTGCTGTATTCTATCTTGTCACTATTTATTGCATCAAGTATTACTTGTGCTGGGTCATTTGAAGATTCAATTGTAGTCAGGTCTTCAAGTACTGTTTCGTTCAGTTTTAGTGTTATTGTGGCATTTGGGTCTGAACCTTTTTTTATGTATTCAAGGCTTCCGTTATTGGTCGTGATTGTGAATACTTGATTTGTTTCAGTAAGTGTTATTTCTAAAATTTCGTTACCTAAGGTGTTTTTTAAGGTTTCCATTGCGTTGTTATCTGGATTTTCTGTGTTTATATAATCTTTTATTTGATCTACTGTTTCATTGCTTATTTCGATATTTTCAAACTGGTTATAATCAATAGCGGAGACTATTGTAGAACTAAATATTAACCAAAATACCATTGCTGTTAGCGTTTTTCTCATATGTGTATATGTGGTTTGGTTGTTTATATATCTTTGGGGTTTATGGTGCCTAATTGGTGATTTTTGGTCATTATTGTTGGGATGGTGCCTAATTGTGTCCTTTTTGTAGATTTGTGTTGATTTTAAGATGAATGGGTTTGTCTCTTTTTGGTTTTTTGGTTTTTTGGTTATGTGTAAGTATATAGTGCCTAACTGCTTGGTTTATTGTTAAATTAAAGTATGGTGACTAACTGTATTTTTTTGTATGTGTTATATGAATAGTGCCTAATTGATGTTTTTTTCATGTTTTTTTCCGTTAGCTTTATTATCAACCTTTGACCTATTAGTAGTATGGTCTTTGTTTGGCTTGTGAATAAGATTGCAGGTATATTTAAAAAATATGGGTCTGATATCTCAAAATCTGATGTTGATGAAGATTTCGATATGGTTCTTCAGGTAATTCAGGAAGGTTTCGGAAAGATTAGAAGTAGGTTTGAAACTGTTGATAATGAAATTAATAATATTCGTGCGGCCGTTCTTTTAAAAGATGTTCATTCTTCAGAGCATGAATCTTTAAGGCAAGATATATTATCAAATACTTCTCAATATAATTATATATTAAATAATGTTCATAATTTATATAATCGGATTGATGCTGTTGAACAGAGTGTCGGGGCAGTTAATAAGTCTAGTGATTCTGAGGAACTTCATCAGATGTATAATAATCTTGATTCTCGTATTCAGTCATCTAATTTAAAAATACAAGAAGAAGTTATGGCTAAAATAATTCCACATATTAATGCGATTGAAACTAAGATATCTGATGTTAATTCCAAAAATTATCAGCTTGTTGATGAAATTCGGGTTTTGAAAGAACAGATTAAGATGTCTGTAAGATCTTCTGATAACAATGTTATCACAAAGGATAACAATATTGTCTCACCGATTAACAATGTTACCACAACAAATGAGTCATTGGATGTTGTATCCCACAGTGTTACAACAGCATTTAAGCCAAGTCGTACGATTATAACATCACGTAATCTTAACAAAGTTTTACCTTCAGCACTTATTCCTACTTTCAATGAGTTATTGAATGCTGATAAATTTTTATCTTATTTTGAGCTTGCTAAATTATTGGATAAACGTGAGGCAACTGCTAGAGCTTATGTGAATGATCTTCGTAATCGTGGTGTTGCGGTTGAGGAGGAGACACGTGAAAATGGACGAAAACTTGTTAGGCTTGCAAAAGATATACGTCAGCAATATATTATTCCTGAATGATTTATTGGATTCTTTTTTGAGTGTTATAATTTTGTTGTAACAGAGTCATAACCGTGTTCCCACAAGTGTTTGGTATAACAGAACAGCAACATAACAATGTTGTAACAGTGTTATGCGTCAAATGCGTCATTTGTTGTTATCTTGTCTTGGATGTTGTCATATTTAGGGATGTTATTCTTTCTATTTTAATGATACTTTTAGGTTCTTAAAAAAATTTCCTTTGAAATTCTAATCTTTCTGTTATAATTTATTTTAATATAAACTATTTCTATTTTTAGGTCGATTTGTATCTGTTTGTTGTTGTAGTATAACAACATAACAATGTTGTAACAGAATTATGTGTCATTCGTTGTTATTTAGTTAGATGTTGTCCTTCTAAGAGTGGTATGATCTTTCTATTTTTATAATATTTTTTGGTTCCTAAAATTTTTTTCTTTGAAATTTTAATGATCCTGTTATAACTATTTTTATTATGGTGTATTTAATCTTTTTTTTTGTTTTTGTTTTTTTGACTATTATGTGTCTTGCGTTATTGTAGTATTTTTATATTTGATCTATTTTTGTGTTGTAACTATGTTATTTTTGTTATTATCTTTGATATTGTTATTTATCTGTTATTTTGTTATAACAGCTGTTTTTGGCGTATTTTTTTGGTTTTTCTTCCTTTGGTATATTGTTTGGTTTTTTCTTCTTAACACTTAAATTTTATGTATTTTATGTATTTTTTGTGTCTTTGTATTGTGAATACCAAAAGGGTATTTTGTCTAAATATGTTGTTTTTTGTGTATTTTTATCTGATGTTATCGTTTTATATATCTCGCTATATTGGTATGTCTTTATATTCTTCTGATTTTTTTATTTTAACTCTCACATTTTTTGTGAGTTTTTTTAGTAATGTAGCTTTATAGTAATGTAGCTTTATAGTATTATTTTATTATAATTTTATATTTTTATATTTGTATCGTTTTATAGTTGTGTGTCTTTATTTATGTATATTATCAGGGTTTTATTGTATTATATTTTTATAGTAGTCTATTATCATAGTAGTCTATTATCATAATAGTCTATTATTATAATATCCTATTTGTATATTTTCATTTTATTATATTTTCATCTCTATATCACACTATATAATTATAGTTTTATTTTTTTTCATTTTGTGTATGATTGTGCTCAAGAACCCTTACTTAATTGCTATCAATTATATGTTTTTTGTCAAAACAGAATAAATTACGTTTGATTTTTTTTATTTTTTTGCAGAAATATTTTTTGTGAATTTTTTTTAACTCTCACATTTTAGTTGATTTTTTTTGTTGAAAGTGGATGTGCTTTGGTGTATATATTTTCTTTTCTTTTGTTTGTTACATGCATATAAATCTGCGTGGTTGCCAGGTTTGAGTGGCCTAAAAGCTCTTTTATTATCATTATATCTGCATCGTTTTGCAGAAGATGAGTAGCAAAAGAATGTCTTAATGTATGGGGTGTTACTGTTTTTGTTATTCCACATTGTTCTGAATAATATTTTACTATTCTTTGTATCGATCTTTGAGTCAATCTTTCTTTTTTTAGGTTGATAAAAATAGCTGGGTTGTTATCGTTTCTAGTTCTTAGATAATTTTTTATTTTTTTTAATGTGCCCTCATCAGCATAGACTATTCTGTCTTTTGAGCCTTTTCCGTCTATTATCTTTATGTTATTTCCTTCAATATTTTCTCTGTTCATGTCTACAAGTTCTGAAACCCGCATCCCGCAGGCGTAAAGTAGTTGTATGATTGCTCTGTCTCGGAGGTTTTCAATTGATGTCAGGAGCTTTTGTGTCTCTTCAATTGTCAGAAATCCTGGTAGTTTTTGTGATACTTTTGGTAATTTTATGTTGTCTGCTACTATATTTTTGGTAATCCTGAAGAAGCTTTTTATTGCGTTGAGGTGTCTGTGTATGGTTGTGTTGGTTGCGTTTTTACCCTGCTGTAAGTAGACTAAATAGTTTTTTATGTCTGTTTCTGTTATGTCTTGCGGTGATTTTTTTGTGAATTTTAGGAAGTTATCTATTGTGTATACATAGCTTTCTAGGGTGTTGTGTGAATAACCTCTTAGTTTTATTTCTGTTTTGAAATTTTCAAAATAATTAGGTTTTTGTGTGTCTTCTACCATAGTTTATCCGCCTAGATTTTATTATTTTTTCACGTTTGGTCGCTTGTTACTGTTTTTATCAGAGTGTCATGTCGCATAATATACATTATGCGACACAGAATATATTATAGTTTTTATTCCTTATATGCTTTTTGGTGCTACAGTTGCTGTTTTTTATGTTGTAACATTGTTTTTATAGGGTTTATTTCTGTTTTTTATAGTTTTTGTGGCTTTTTGAGGGGGGGGTAAGATATGTTTTTTTTGTCTTGATTTATATCTTGTGGTTTTTATTAATATTTGGGCACCATGTTCTATTTTTTCGGATTTATTTAGAAATAGGCACTAGTTTATTTTTGGATGTTTTGTAATGTCTCTTGTTTAAGATTTAGGCACCAATATTTATTTGTCATATTTTTATTCATGTGGTCTGGTTAATGTTAAGTATTTTTATCTTATTTTATATTTTTTGAAATGTTGGTATTTTTTGTAGTTAGGCACCAGTAAACTTCGGTGTATTTTTAAGATTTAATAATTATCAATTTTTTGATATTTTAAAAGTTAAGCTGGTCTCCGATATCGAATTTTTCATTTTTGGCTAGCTCGTTTTCGATTTCTAGAACGTATTTACATCGTTTTTTTGGTATGTATAATTTCCATGTCTTGGGCTTTAGAATTTTTAAGGGTACTGCATTTTTTTTTATGTCGACAATAGTTTTTTTGTTGTCTATAAATATGATATCTAGATTAAATCTCATAAATGGCATCCATATTGAGGATTTTCCCTCTTTTATGAATTCCATCAGCATTCTCCCTGATTTTTTGAACATCAGACCGCGTGTGTTTCTCGCTATTGATATCGAAAACTCTATATTGTCTATTTCTGTCTTTTTTGTCTCGTTTCTTATTGTGATTTTTTTATTTTTTATGATTTTTATCACTCTATATCCTTTTTATTTTCTTTTTTTATATATCTTGCAAATACTAAGAAACCAGTATGACCGAGCATTGCTGTTTTTGGTCTTATACATTTTTCATTTTCCCAATCTCGTATAAGACATTCTCTGAAAACTATGTTTATGAAACCTTTTGAGTCTAACATATTTATGGCTGCTGTGCTTTGTTCTATGCAGGGTGAATATACGGCAATCCTGCCTCCTACTTTTAGATTTTTAGTTATTTTTTTTATTGTATCTTGTGGTAGTGGCATGTCAAGTATTATAACATCAAAATCTGTACCTTGTTCCTCTTTTATGTCTCCTGCTTTAACTTCTACATTATTCAATCCCATGCGTCTTATGTTTTCTGTGCCTATTTTATAGTGTTTTTCGTTTTTTTCCCAGCTTACAACTGATTTTGCAATGTTTCCAAGATGTGATGTAAGGAATGCTGAACCACATCCTGCCTCAAGTACTTTTGTTGTTTTTCCTATTCCGCAAAAAGTAGTTATCATGCCTACATCTTTAGGATGTATTATTTGTGGTCCTCTTTTCAGGCTTTTGGATAAAAGATCCCTAAAATCGGGTACAAGAACTAAAAATTCATTTCCTGTTGTAGTTTTGTATCTTTTTCCGTATGATTTTCCGATTATGTCTTTTAGTTGGAATGCACCGTATTGTGAGTGGAATGTGCGTAACTCTATATCTATGAGATATGAGTTACCTGAATCATGCATTATTATGGCCTTGTCGCCTTCTTTTATATTTGTCATATATATTCGTTCCTATCTATCTTCCGAATCGTCTTTTTCTTTTTGCGAATTCATTTATACAATTATTGAATTCATCTTCTGTAAATTCTGGCCAGAGTGTGTCTATAAAGAAAAGTTCACTGTACGCTGATTGCCATGTAAGGAAATCTGACATCCTTTTTTCTCCACCTGTGCGTATTATCATGTCTGGTGCACTTTTAAGGGACAGTTGCTCATTTAATGTCTCTGGATTTATGTCTTTAATTGTCATTTTTTTGTCAATTGCCAATTCTGCAATATTTTTTACAGCATCTGCAATCTCTTGCCGTCCGCTGTATGCTATTGCTAGGTTCAGAGTAATTATTTTGTTATCTTTTGTGGTATTTATTGTATCTTTTAATAATTCCTGTATATCTTCGGGTAATAATTCAATTTTACCAATTACTTTTATTTTTACATTAGTTTCTTGTATATCTTTTTTGAATTCTTCATCGTTTAGTTCTTTTTTGAATATATTCATAATCATATCAAATTCTTTTTTTGGGCGGTTAAAATTATCAAGGGAAAGTGCATATAATGTTATTTCTTTAATATTACTGTCTATTATCCATCCTATTAAAGATCTTACTTTTTTAGCACCCCATTTATGACCCATACATGGCTGTTTCATAAGTTTTTTTGCAAACCTACGGTTACCATCCATTATTATGCCTATATGGTTGGGGGTAGTTTTATCCATGGGAATGACCAGAATTGTGTAGGTGTAATATATTATTTTTGTTTATTTGATTAATATTAGTTATTTAATAGTTTTATATATATTTGTCTATGTTTTTTGGAAATCATTATTTAAATGTTTGAACTAAATAATTCGTATGTTTGAGTATATTATTCTTTTAATTGCACTTGTAGGTACAGGTCTTGCGGGGTGGCAGGATTTCAAAACAACGGGTGTTGAAGATAAATATGCAGTGTTTATGGGTCTTGGCGGTATCTTTATCCATCTTATTAATTCATATATTACTGGTGTATGGTCTGGTTTTTATTACAGTTTGATTGTCGGTTTTACATTTTTAGTATTTGGGTATATTATGTATTATTCTCATCAGTGGGGTGAGGCTGATGTGCTCATATTGGGTGCTCTTGGGTTTCTTATACCTACATCTCTCTCAATATTTGCTAAAAGTCTTGCATTTCCTTATTATCCTGCATTATTTCTTGCAACAGTTTTTATAATTGGGGGAGTATATTCAATATTTTATAGTGTGGGTGTGGCTTTTAGGACAAAAGATTTTTTCAAAAAGTTAACAGAGTGTCTGGTGTCTCATTCCTGGATTTTTTTGAATGTATCAGTCTTAATATTTATAATTTCTATTTTTTCATTAAGTTATGTAATAAATAATCTTAATGTCTATGTTGATTTGATTGCTAGGCAATTTCTGATTATATATATGTTTTTTGTAGCTGGGTTCGTACTTATTGCTTTTTCAAAAACTATAGATCAATTTGCATTCCGTAAACAAGTCAATACCTCTGATCTTATTGAGGGGGATGTGTTGGCAGAAAATATCATTTTTACTGATGATAAATATTCAAAGAAGTTTAAGGGTAAGTTGTTTATTGGTCTTGAAGCGGAGGATATAAAATCAATAAGGCAAATAAAAGATAAAGTATGGGTTAAGCAAGGAATTCCTTTTGTTCCTGCATTTTTCTTTTCAGTAATATTTATGTGGCTTTTTGGGAATGTATTTACTTTTATGTTTTAAAAATATATTACTTTTTTTATATGTTGTTGTCATTATTGTTGTAGGTGTTTTATTCAAGGATTAGTGGTGTGCAACTTTCTGTCTGTCCTGAGTGTTCTATCCTGTTAAGACGTTCATTAAGCATCTGTATTTCATTAGACAGTATTTTATTTTCATTTTTCAATAATGTGATTATGTTTAGTATTTCTTTTGTGGTTTCATTTGAGACTTGTTCTGTTTTTGTTTTGAAAATTGTATTGTCCAAGTTATCAATTTTTGCTTTTATTACTTTGTTGATTTTTGTCTGAATTTCGTTAAGTGTTTTTGTTTCATTTTTTATTTTTTCAAAACTGGAATTGTTTATTTCAGATATTTCATCTTTTAGGTGAACCATGCTCATTTTTATTTTATTATCGGTCTTTATTTGCCATTGGTTTATTTCTGCCGTCATTGTATCTCTTGTTTTTTGTATGTCTTGGTTATATTCTATTGTTTTGTTTTTATCTAGTTTATCTATGGTATTGACATATTCTTCAAATTTCTTGATATTATTTAGGCCTTTTATTATATTTTCACTTAATATGATGTTCTTTTTTTCTGTTTGGTCTTGCCATTCTTTTATTTCTGTTTTTAATATTTCTTGTGTATTCAAAAGGTTTTCGTAATTTTTTGTTTCTTTTTTGCCTAATCCGTTTAGTCTATTTTCAATTTTTAGTTCATAATTTTTTATGTTTGTTTCAATATTGTTTATATTATCAGTATTTTCTTTTTTAATTAATTTTATTTCTTCTTCAATTTTTGTTTTAAGTTTATCGATGTCTTTTATTTTTTCAATATCATCTATTTTTGCTTTGAATATATTATTTATTTTTGTCTGTAAGTTTTCACGCTCTTCTATTTTTTTAATCGTTTTTAATTGTTCTATCAATTCTGAATTTATCTTTTGGATTTCAACATCTATGTTTTCATTTGGATGTATCTTGTTTGTTTTTGTGTTTTCAAGCAGTAGCTTTACTGCATCCATTGCATCTGATATCTTTTGGTTGGTATTTGTTTTTTCAGTTTCTATATCATTTAATAATTTTGTTATTGTGGTGTTTAATTCTGTTATTTTTGTGTTAATATTGTTTATTGTATTATTGTGCAGATCTTGTATGTCTGTATTTATAGGATCTTTTTGCTGTGATTGTCCATTTTGTTTAATGGTCATTATTTTTGTTTCTAGTTGTTCAGAAAGTTTGTCTATTTGAGATTCTATTTTTATATTCATATTTTTTTTAAGTTCTTCAATACAAATTTCATTTGTTCTGGTTTTTAGTTCAAGTTGTTTTGAAAGTTCTTGCATATTTTTGATTATGTTTAATATGCCCAAATATTTGTTTTCGTTCTTTCCGATTTCGTGGTCTATATTTTTTATGTATTTAATCTCATCTATCAATGTTTCTATTTTTTTGTCATATATGTCTATTTCTTCACGTACACCACTTATTAGTTCTGCAAAGTCACTATTTACTTTTTCAAATTCTGCATGGATAATCTTAAACTCTTTTTCACCAATAGGGTTTGTTTTTTCGATATCATTAATCTTTTCTTTTATTTTTGAAAGTTCATCTAGGACTATTACAAGATCTGAATTGTTTTGTGTGTTTGTGTCATTTTGTTTTGTGTTTTTTATTTTTTCATCAAATATTTTTAAAGCATTTGACATGAGGTCTATCTTGTGATTGAATACTTCAAGTTTATCAGAAATATCTTTTGTGCATTCTTTGTTTTCTATTAGTTCTAATCGGTCTGCAAGCGTTAAGTCCTCAAGAGTTCGTAATGTCTCTTTTGCATTCTTTATGTCTTTTAGTGCATCTATATCTTTTATATTTTGTATGATGTCTATGTTTTTTTCAATCTTGTTGAATACATCTTCAAGAGTCAATATTTTTTTTTCAAGATCTAATTCTACTATTTTTCGTCTGTTCTTGAACTCTTTAAATTCTAATATCAGATTATCTATCTTTTTATCTTCTGAAGAATCCGTTTTTTGAAACATATATTTTACCACCAGATTTATAAAAGTGATGTAATCGATTGTATCTGTATTTAATTGTTCTTTTCTGTTATATATATCTTTTGTTGAATGCTATGTTTTCAAGCCAAAAAAGCCAGATTGCAAGTACTAAAATTATGAGTCCTCCTTGCCATAATATGTTGTGTGTGATGTCAAATATCTCAAGTCCTTTAAGGTATGTCAAGTGAAAAGTTGTTGCAAGGCGAAAAATATTTCCAATAAATATTGCAAATATTCCAATAATGATACCTAATGCTCGTGCTTTTATTGTTGAGTGTCTTGTTGCTAGAATTAGTGAGAATAATGTAAGGAATGATTTCCAGCCACTGCAATCTTTTATTATGTCTGCTATAAGTGTTCCTGTTGCAGTTGTTATTATAAATGTGTTATCTATCTGGAAAAAATCAGTGCCTAATGTTGAAAGAAGTTTTGATGTAAAATAACTTGTGATTGTAATTATATGATGAAAATCATATCCAGTCCATATGATTAGATGTAAGGGAATTGCGAGGACGCAGAACCTGATAAGGAATATAAGGGTGTCCCACATCTTAAATTGAGAATGGGTGAATTTTTTTGTCGTCTTTTTTTCAAATTTATTCCATTTAGAGATAAGGATGTTCTTATTTTTATTTACTTTTATATTTTGTAATCTGTGTGTCACTTTAACACCTTGATTTTTTGGTCTTTAAGATGCAACATACATAGGTTCGTCATGGCACATAGGTGGATTGAATAATGTATCACAGGTGCCGCATTTTACTCCTTTTTCGTGTTTTTCAATCTTGTGGCTTTTATCATGATCAATATCAATCTCATTTTCACATTTTTTGCATTTCCATTTCATGGTATCACAATAATATTTTTGGATGTATTTTTATTTAAAGTTTTCGGTTTTTTAAATGTATCTGTCGTTATAATCCATATCAATAATTTCTTTTATTTTTTTTGCTTTTTCTTTCCCTAGACCTTCAATTTCCTCTAATGTCTTCTCTTTGCAGTTTACGAATTTTTTTATTGTCCCGAATCGTTCAAGGATGCGTTGGCTTAGTTTTATGTTGATGTCTGGGAATCCTGAAATTATGTATTCTTGTTTCTCTTTTGTTGTTTTTGTGCGCTTTGTGCCTCTCAATGATATGTCTCTTTTTTCTCCCTGTTCGCGTCTTGCAAGAGCTATTATCATATCTTTTGTGTCGTCAAGGTCTCGTGTTGATACGATTGGGATACCGAAGTCACAGGCAATGGATGCGAGTGCACCCCTTATTGCATTGGGGTGTATGTTTCTTATACCATACAGGTTTTTTCCTTCAAGGATGAGTATCGGGCGTTCAAAGGTGTCTTTTAGTTCTGTCATCTGCTTAAAAAGGCGCTGATCAATTATTGATTGCAAGAAATCACCAACTTCCTTTCTTTCTATGCCTACTCTATCAGAAATGATTATGTCTCCTACTGCTAGTTGTTTAGATATGGTTTCAATGTCATTTGTTTCGGTCAGTTTCTTTATCAATTTGGGTTCGCGGTGGTCAACATATATCTTTATATTATTGTTTTTTTCTTTTTTAAAGTTTTTAAGTGATTTTTGTTCTTGTGAAGTCTGTTCATTAGGGTTTTTGTGTCTCTTTAGTTCAACGCCTGTGTTGTTGAAGCTTTTTTTAAGGCTATCAATGACTATTTTCATCTTTTTTTCTTTGTGGCGCGTACTCCAGTAGTAAGATTCATCAATTGTTCCTTTAGTCATAAGTATATGCACTATACCTTCTTTTTCTCTTCCTGTCCGCCCACGTCTCTGTATGGTTCTTATTTCTGATGGTATTGGCTCATAAAAAATCACGGTGTCAACTTTTGGTATGTCAAGACCTTCTTCTGCTACTGATGTAGCTACAAGGACGTTGTATGTGCCATTCCTGAACTTGTCAAGTGTCTCTTTTTGTTTTTTTTGGGTGTTGCCTTTTCGTTGCCCTATGAATTTTACTGCTTTTAATGTCTTTTCATCTGCGAGTTCTTTGATTATCAAGTCGACTGTGCTTATATAATGAGCAAATAGTATGGTTTTCTTTCCATTTCTTACACTCTCTTTTGCAAGTTCTTTTGCTTTTATGAGCTTTGGATGTTTCGTGTCTTTTGAGGCTAGATATGTGGTAAGGATTGATGCCTGTTTGACATCGTTATCTGAGAGAAGTGTCATTGATGCTTTTGTATTGTCTTTTTTAAGTTTTTCAATATATGTTTCAAGTTGGGGGATGCCTTGTGTTTGGATAAGCTCTATTGCATGATTAAGCTTTATGCAGGCGGCAACGTCTGAGATTGCTTTGAAGAATATAGGGTCTTGTTTTTGTATGGCTAAATCTCTCATTTTTCCCGACAGTTCAAGAAGTTCTCTTTTTGATGGCTGTGTATCTTTTAAGATGTTCATTGATATGAGAAATTTTATCTTTTTGGTCTTTGCTGTCTCAAGGAGTGTGCTTATCTTTTTTAATTCCTCTGGAAAAGGTATTTGTACCCAATTTATTTTTGTTTCTTTGATATAGGGTTTTACGTCCCAGTCGTTCTCGTCTCGTATCTCTACATTTTCACAGTATAAGTTGCCACAGATGGCGCCTATCTTTTCTTTTGTCCCGCCAGGGCTTGCTGTTAGGCCTAAGATTAATTGTTCTTTTTGAGGGGTGTCGATGTATCTTTTTGCAATAAATGTGTATGCGTAGTCGCCGGAGGTCCTGTGTGCCTCATCAAAGACTATTATTGAATATTGAGAGAGGTCTATCCTATTATTTATTATGTCATTTTCAATCACTTGAGGTGTTGCAAAAATGATTCTTGAATCCTTGTAGATGTCTTCTCTTTTTTTTGGCGAGACTTTGCCCGTCAGTATCTCAAATGCACCGATGGCATCTGTCTTGGTATCCATGACATCTGTAAAACTTTTCAGGTGCTGTTCAACAAGAGGTTTTGTGGGAGCCATTATGAGGGCTTTTTTTTCTTTGTATTTTCCCAGTCTGTGCGCTACAATACCTATTGCTATTATTGTCTTTCCAATTCCTGTCGGCAATATGACAAGTGAGTTCTTTTTTGAGCAGCTGGCTATTATGTTCTCTTGATATTTACGTCTCTGTATGGTATCTTTTTTTAGGAGTGGGTGATTGAGGTATTCGGTCATGTTGTATCTTTGGTCGAAAAGGAATAAAAGAATGTGTATAATATGAATATTTAAGCTAGCAATTAAGTTCTGAAAAGTAGAGTATCTGTTCTATATATTGCATGTTCAAAAAGCTATTAAATATAGGTGTACAATTAATCTTTGATAATATGGTTGAAAATGGTATGTTTGTTGTTTTTGAAGGGCTTGATGGGAGTGGGTCATCTACACAGGTTGCGCTTTTAAAGAAAGCTTTGGGTGATTTAGGGCATAAGGTGCACATCACAAAAGAGCCGACAAATAATATAATTGGAGGTCTTATTCGCGGTCAGTTGACTAAGGATTGGAAGACGGGACCTGAATGTCTTCAGCTTCTTTTTGCGGCGGATCGTGCGCATCATCTTGAAAGGGAAATTATGCCTGCAATAAATCAAGGGAATATTGTGGTTTCGGATAGGTATTTTTTCTCAACTATGGCTTTTGGTGGTATTGATATTGATATAGACTGGCTCAAGAAAATAAATGAGCGGTTTTTAGTTCCAGATTTAACATTTTTTATTAAGGTGCCAGCAAGTGAGTGTGTGAGGAGAATATCTGCGTCACGGTTTGAGCTTGAATTGTTTGAAGAAGAGAAGAAACTTGAACAGGTTTGGGTAAATTATGAGACGCTTGCAGGTGAATTTGATAATGTGTATGTGGTTGATGGCACTCAATCTGTTGAGGGTGTGCATGAAGATATAATGGCGATTGTTATTAGTAATCTGAAAAGGGATTGATTTTTTTATTTTTTTAAGAATTTTTGGATAAGGTTTATATTCAGGAGAAATTGTTTATAGTTCGGCATTTATTTTTTAACTTCTGTTTCAAGTTCTTCTATATCTTTTTTAGTTATTTTATTCAATATCCCTATACTTAACAGAATCAGTATTAAGGGGCTTATAGTGATTAGTAATAGATATATTGAGTCTTGCATAAAGTCTCATCTTTCAATGTTTAATTGTCTCAATCTTTTATTGCAATCGGGCTTCCACCTGCATGCCAACTCATACGGGGGCGCATCCGTATAGGATATAACCTTTCGGAGTTGTCATCAAGAATTATGGCTGCACCTTTGATTCGTGGTAGGTTGTCGAAATAGTCTGAGATGCCATATTTCAAATAGGATTGCATGATCTGGCTTAAGGAATCTATATCTTTTGAACTTGTCAGTCTGTGCGATATCACAAGGTCACACTGGCTTATTGCTTCCTGATGCAATTTGTTTGGCATCTGTGTGGCAAGAAGAAGTGAGACACCTGGTTCTCTTCCAATTTTTACCCATTGCAAAAGAGGTAGTGATGCTGCAGTCATGCCTTCTCGGGGCAGGAACTGATGTGCCTCGTCAATCATCATCCATGTAATCGGCATGTGTCCACCTTTGCTTGTTCCTTCCATATCTTCGGATTCTTCCATACGTCTTGCTTTTATCCTTGCATCAAGGATGTGTCTTCCAATAAGTCCCACAACAAGACTTTTGACGCTCCATCCGCCTGATGCCTGGCTGAAATGGCTTACGTCAAGTATGGTTGTCTCTCCTGCTTTTATTATGTCATGTATTGATGACCCTTCCTTATCAAATATTCCCCATTCCTCAGCCACTTTATATCTGTTTATCAGGCCTTCTTTTGCGTTAGGGCTAGCGTCATCATTTTTTATCTCTTTTATTATGTCTTCAATTGAATAGTCGGTCTTGTCTTTCATCTGTCTCATGGTCTTTTGGAGGAGTATTCCTATTTCGCTGTCAAGTTCAAGGTTGAAACTCAACGCCCAATCATCAGTGTTTAAGCTTGAGGGTTTCATTGAGAATGTGGAATCAAAAGGTATAGAATCATCATTGTATATTTTTGTGAGACCTTTAGGCACCATCACGTTGACATCAAAACCTTTTGGTTTCAGGTTCCATTCCGCGAGGAGCTCTGTATCTTTTTCGTTAGGCATCTTCATACTCCAATAGATACCCATTGTGTCTATTACAATTACTCCTATGTTTTTTTTGATGTCTTGTGGCAAAAGCATCATCTCTTCTACAATGCTACCCATTGAATATGATTTTCCTTGGCCTCTTTTACCGAAAAGTCCAATTATGTGCGGTCGGGCGAGGTCTATATTGACTGGTGTTGTGACGTGTGCTTCATTTTTTAAGCCTACAATGTGTTTGGCTATATAGCCTGTGCCGCGCATGCCATATTTTTTTTCATCTGAAAGGTCACGCCCTATAAGTATCTCATGCATATAGATTATTTGGTCTTATTTAATATATATGTTTGATTTAGTCATGTTTTATTTTTTTTGTTGTTATGTCAATTATTATAAAGTTTAGATTAGTTATATTATAGAAATGTTTTTGAGGTGTTGTAGTAAATGTGTTTAGATGTGGTCTATAATCCTGCCGTATTGATAGAAACGTATAGGTCTTGTTATAATTTAAAAGTTAATGTTGATAAAATTTATAGACCTGTTTCAGATTTGTTGAATTGTTGTGATAAAGGGTTTTGTGGAACTGATAAATGTGGTGGTACCTGTAAGGATTGAGTATTGATAAATATTTTAAAGTTATTTAGTTATATTAATTGTATGATCTCAAAGATTCAGAAGCTTATTGAAAATGAAGAGGCTATGGGAAATATTATAAAATTGTTAGGTACTCATGACCTTGAATCAGATATTGAATTTGATAATCATGAGATTGTGATTGAAGGCGTTTCTTTGACTTTAAATGGTAAGATAAATGTCAAGATACGGCATAACAAGGGTGATTGAAGATGATAAGGGCGCTATTAAAGGTTGATGGCACGGACGTCGCTGAAATTATCAAGGATGGTTCTGAGACAAAAGTTAAAGTTAAGAGTATTTCAAAGATTTTAGCAACACCAATACTTACTAAAGTTGCTTTGGACTTGAAGCCTATATTTGATTCAGAAGGAAATAAAATTAGCTTAGGAAAGACATTTTTCGCTGGGATTTTTGGGAAGAAATAAGTTTTTGTGTTCCAATTATGTCAATAATCAAATGGTATTTTTTATCTGTTTAAAGTGTTGTCTAAAACATTCCCATCATAACATAACTTATTACTATAAGTCCCAACCATACACCTTTGTTCCAAGTGATTATCTTTGAACCGTCAAGAGGTGGTATAGGTATCATATTAAACATTGCAAGGAAACAGCTGACATAGCCTATGCTTGATGCAAGGTCAAAACCGCTGACAGTCAATATTCCTGATAGAAATAACATGATTGTTGCAATTATAAGGTTTGCGACAGGACCTGCCATTGAGATGTATGCGTTTTCTTTTGGCGTGATTGTTGAGTGCACTTGTCCGAACATGTCTTTTCGCATGCTGTATATCATGACTGCTCCAGGGGCTGCTATAACAAAGTTACCATTTGTGACTATGGCAAGAATAAGTGCAAATTTAAGGCCGTTCCACCAAATCTGGTATCGTGCCTGGCATCCGTATTTGATTGCTGTGAATTTGTGGGCAAGTTCATGAGGTATGAATGCAAAGAATATTATTGCAAGGTAAAATAAGTATATATTTAATGCGTCCGTGTTTAGATTAGAAACAAGATGATATCCGTATTGCCCATAGAAGAAGATGAATGCTAAGGCTAAAGTTGAGATGATTATATCTTTTATCTCTTTTGTATTAAAGCCTAATTGTTCGATTTTTATCATTATATTAACCTGTATTATTCTATTAATAATTATTATTTGTTATGTTATAAATTATATTAATGTTTTTATATAGAAATAAGAAAAAAAGAAAGAAAAAAGAATAGATGTTATAATCTATTCGTATGCACCGTTTATCTTACCACGAGCTGTGTGAGGCACACCATCTTTAGTAGTATAAGCAATTCCAAGATCATATGAATAACATGCACCTGGTGTTCCAGTAGGACCTGCTGTTCCACTTATGACTACACCTGCAGTACTTAAGTTCCAATCATTTGTACCTTGATTAATTGCTCCCGCATCTACACTAACACTTGTCAATTCTATGTTTTCACCAGCAGCATTTCGCAAGTTAAGTGTCAAAACACCAGTATCAGTTAATGCCCAATCTTTTACACTAACTTGTGTTCCTGCAAAACCCGTTACTGAGTTACCACAGCTACCGCCTCCGAAAAGACCCATATTCCAAAGAACTCCTGCAACAACAACTATTGCTAAAATAGCCCAACCATATGTCATTAGGTATTCTGTAGCGGATTGTCCCATTCTTTTTTTAAATATTTTCATTTGTACAACCTCCATAAATTTAATGGTAATATGAATTGATTTAATTAGTTTATATAACTTTCGGTTTTGGAATTGAGGTGTCCATAGTCTGAATTTTTGTCTATAATAGTATGTATATTATGAAAATCAATATTGGTTGGTGTATAATGTATATAATGAGTGATTTTTGCCCTAGTGTAGTCAGAGGTTTTACATATTTTTGTATTTTTGGAATTTTTATCTTTCTTTTTCCGTCTGGATAAAATGTGTGTCCAAAATAGATTCCTATAAGGATTATACCGAACCAGGGTAACAGTGGAAAGTAGTCAAGTGTATAAAATGATTCTGGTCTCAGTCCTAAAAATAGGAAGTATGGTATGTTTATTGTAAATGTCTTTAAATATAATCCCGTGGCGATTATTGCTGAACCAAGTATGAGGTTCGCATTTTTTAGCTTTAAGAATGGGTATATAATAATTATTGAGAGTCCTATGAAATGAAGTATACCGAAATAAATAGTGCCTTTGTCTAGAAAAAGATATGTCATTGCTGTAATCATGAGACCTAATGAAAATATTTTTGCGCCTCTTAGTATGTATTTTTGTAGAATTTTGGTCTTATTGTATTTATTTCGTATCTTTGAAAAGCTTATCGTCAATGAAATGCCTACAAGCAATATAAATATTGTGGCTGATGTTCGTCCTATGAACCAGAATGGTCCGGACCATAGATTAAAATTTATATATGTAAAATAGTTGAGGTCATATAGTGTGTGATAAAATATCATAAAGATTATAGCTATGCCTCTTAGTGCGTCAATCTCATAGAAACGTTCTTGCATATCTAATAAGTAGTTGTTCTTGTTTATTAATTGTTTTTATATGTATTGTCTGTATCGAGACTTGAGATTAAATGTGATATGACTTGATTGAGTGTTGGTTTTTTGTTGGGTTGTATGTAATCATAGTTTTTAGGTTTTTGTGGATTATAATTTGGAGTAAAGTTGTTTGAAATATATGTTTTGAAATCTTCGATTCTTTCATATAATGCTTTTGTATTTATTTTTAATATCGTTATAGTTTCATCTATTTCAGGGTTCATGTGTATTAAACTAAATAGTTTTTTAGTGTTTAAGTTTGAAGGAATATAACCTTGATTGTTATCTATAATTTGTACTTGATTAAAGAAGTATTCTTTTTTGTTTTTTGTAATCTCATTTAAATATTCTGAGCACAATTCTAACCAATATAATCTATCTATTATCATTTTATACTGTTCGTATGTGTCAGTGAGATCTTTCACGTAATTGAATGATGCTTGAAGATAAGGTGTTAATGGTAAGTTTTTATTTATTTTAGATGCCATATTAGTTACTGAGTAATTATATCGTTATATAATGTTGTTCACTTTTTTAAGCAAGTCCACCCATTGCAGCAGCTACAAGTGCTCTTGAAATGAAGAACAAGCTTAAGGCTACCACGGTGAAACCTGGGCTATATTTTACTGAGTGTTTTATGTTGCCGAATTTTATCAGTGATATCAGCATGCCACCGAATATTGTCGTTATTGCAAGGGCTGCTGCTGCAAAGAATGTAAAAAATACTGAGTCCACCTCTGAACTGCTAGGTGTGATTTTCAGGATTCCTGCACCTATGTCTGCATCGCTATTGGTATCAACATCACCCCACATATTTGATGTGCTTTCAATAAGATAATTTGATATTGCAAACATGACGGGCGCTGCGATGACTCCTGCCAATATTATGAAAATTATGTACATCTGTACACTTGTGTTTATCTCTTTCTGGAGAGTCTTGCTTGTCTCTATGTCTTTTGCGCTTTCTTCAAGAAGTGTTGCAGTATTTCCACCAGACCTTATGCCTTCCATAAGTAAAGTAACGGTTCGTTTAAGGTGACCTGAATTTATTCTTTCAGTCATACTATTGAATGCTTCGGTTATTTCTATACCTCCATATATCTTGAATGCGGTCTTTTTGATTTCATTTGATAATGTACCAAATTCATCTCTTGCTGCAAATAGGAGTGCCTTGTCTATAGTAAGTCCTGATTTTATGTTTGATGCTGCAAGGATTAAAAGGTCTGGCAATACTTTTTCTATATTTTTTGTTCTTTTTTCTGCTGTAACTGTGAATATTATATATGGCATGATTATTCCTGCTATAAGAATTATACCAATAATGATTGAGGCAACAATTATGTTCATGTTTATTGATAGATATGCAATTGCAAATATTGTGAATAAAATTATGTATGTTGTCTTGATGGTGCTTGTGATATATCTATAAATAGGCAGTTCGATTCCTGCATATATGGCTTCCATTTCAAGTTTTTGCCTATATTTGTTGGGTAAGTTGCCGTATATTATTTTTGCATAATCTTTTTTTGGTCTGGCTATCGCTTTATTTTTATCTTGTGTCTTTTTTTTGTTTTCTTTTAGTCTTTCTTTTTTCATCAAAGTTTCACCAAGGGTCTTTTGGTCTTTACGATATTTAAAAATAATAATTGAAATAATAATAAACCTACCAGTATTCCATAAAATAGTGTTTTTCCTATAATCATGCCTGTGAAACTTGAAAGTAACATCAAGAATGTGATTCCTAAAGATGGTACGATGACACCTATCATCATGTACATAAGTGTGTACGGATTTAATTCCTGGCCGTATCTTTTGATTGAGAGTATCTGATCTTTGATTATGTTGTCTACTGTTGATTGAAGTGTTTTTTCAAGTGCTGTTCCGGTCTTTAGTGAGTTGAGTATCTGCCAGAATGATTTTCGGTATGTGAATGATGGGTTCTGTATTATGTTTTCTTCAAGCGCTTCAATTTCGGATTTACCACCGTTAATCTGTTGAAGCATTTTTTTTATATTTTCTGAGACTTTTCCGTAGCCGTCTGATATTGTAACAAGTGATTGGTAAATGGGTATACCGGATTTGACTTCTATGAGTAGGTGTCTTAGTGCGTATGGTAGTTCAGCATCAATCATTCTTGCATCTTTTAGTGCTTTTGTTTTTGGGGCGTAAAGTCCTGAATAAAAGCTAAATATGAACATAATAGGTATTATTATTGCACCTAGTGCTAAAAGACTAATGTTTTTTGTGAATATTGAAAGTATTACAAACATTGCACCCATCATGGCTGATGTGTTTGCTGATTTGTAGAGGCATATTGCAATGTGTGTTTTTGGGTCTATTTTATTTCCTGATTGAGCAAGATCTGTATTTATGTCTGGAAAAAGGGTTGATAGATGTTCTGCAAAACTTAGGAATTTTTTTGGCGGTTCTATTTTGATTTTTTTATTTTTCATAAGAGATATCGCCTTCATATTTTAGTCTATTATTTTTGTTTCTGCCATTAGTTCTGGTCCTAACAGTTCGGATGGGTCTGCATTTTGTTTTGCTAGATCTACAATCTTTGTTTCATTTCTATAATATTCTGCAAAGACTTTTCCTACTGCATTTACACTTTTTATGTTATAATCTAACATCCATTGCAGTATTGTCTGTTTATTTTTTAGATCTTCTTCAACTTCAATTTCGTTCATTCCAGTTAATAGATGAATTTCGTTCAAGAGTCGTATAAATCGTCCAACTTTTTCAAAAGTATCATCTCTTGCATTCCATTTGTATATGACATTAACCTTATTTGATAAATCTTCAAGAGGTATTATTTCTGCAAGTTCAAGATTTCGCCTTATGCCTTTTCTTCTGTGTCTGTATTGGATAAGCATCAAATGAAGTGCACTGATTAGTGGTTCTGGTAAGTCTATTGGGGGGTTGGTAAGTCTTTTGTATGCTTGATCTGCTGTGTCTGAGTGGAATGTTGCATATGCTGAGTGTCCTGTTCTGATTGCTTCAAACATTACTTCTGCTTCTTTTGCTCGTCGTATTTCTCCTACAATGATTCTGTCTGGACGCATACGGAGTGCATTTGCAAGAAGGTCAAGCATACTTACGCCACCTTGTCCTTCTGGATTTGGTTCTCTTGATGAGAATGGTATCCAGTGCAGGTATTTAGGTAATTGTATTTCTCGGGTATCCTCAATTGACAATATTCTTTGGTTGGGGGGTATGAATGGGATTAGTGCATTTAGTAGCGATGTCTTTCCTGAGGCAGTACCTCCAACGACAAGTATATTTAGTTCGAATTGCATTGAAAGCCATATGATTGCTGCAACTTCAATAGATAAAGTTTTTATTTTTGGGTCAATCATGTTTATTATTGTCCATGGAGATCTTGAGAACCGTCTAATCGTTATTGTGTTACCTTTAGTTGATATTGGGAACAGTGTCGCATTGACTCTGTCTCCAGTTGATAAGTGCGCATCCATCAGTGGGTGGACATTTGTTATCTGTCGTCCGACTTTTCTACCTATGGCTGCCATGTAATTGTATATAGTCTCTTCATTTTTGAAAGTGATTGTGGTCTTTACCCAACCGAATTTTTTGTGATAGACCCATACAGGTTCTTCACAGTTATTTATGACAATCTCTTCAAGATAGTTATCATTTAAAAGAATTTCTATATCTCCAAGACCGAGCATTTCATGGATAAGTATACCAACAAGTATCTTTTTTTCATTTTCACTCGATTCTGGTAGGAGTTGTCCTAATATATCCATAGCTTTAACCATGAATTTTTCTTTAACTTCTGTATATGTTTTAGGATCTATGAATTCTGAAGTTGTCAGTTGTACCATCGATATGACTTCTTCCCTTACATGATTTAATATTGCATGTGTGGCTTCGTGAAGTTTTGGTTGTTCAACAGAATAAATGGGTATGTATTCGTCTTCATTCTCTAAGATTGTAATTTGTGCAGTAAGGTTATCGGAAGTTATTTCATATTCTAAGAGTATTTTATCATTTGTATTTGATGTTTTGTTTATATTTGTTTTTGGTTCTTTGTTTTTGATTTCTGTATGTTTTTTGTTATTTTCTTTATGTTCTGTTTTTATTTGCTCTTTAGGTTTATTTTCAATAGGTTTTTCTTTCATTTCATTTTTTTGTTTGTTTTCTGTTTGCCCTTCGTTATCTTTTTGTTCTTTGTCTGGTTGTTCAATATTATCTTTATTATCATCATCTGTTTTAGTTTTAAATGATAGTATTTTGTCTATTGGGTTCTTTTTGTCTTGTTTATTATTATTATTATTATTATTATTCGTTCTATTTTTTTGGGAAGTATCAATTATATCTTTTGAATGTTTAAATGAGTCAGTAATCTTATTTTTTATTTCTTGATGTTCTTTGTTCGTTTTTGTATGTTTATCTGTATCTTTTTTCTGTGCGTTTGTTTTAATTTTATTTAGTTTGTCTTTGATGTCGTTTTTATTTATTTTTTTTGTTTTTTTGATAGGTTTGTTTTTACTATTTTTTTTGCTGAAGAATTCTGAGAATATATCTGAATAATTATTGCTATTAGATTTCATATTAACTCAAGAATAATTGTGTGTCTACAGTATATATTGTTATACTGTTTATGTCTGGACTTTATAGTCTCTCAAATGCATCTGCAATCTGGATAATTTTTCCTTCTTCTTTGTGATTGCCTAAAAGATGAAGTCCTACTGGCATTTCTTTTGAAGTCCCGCAAGGTACAGAAATCATGGGTATCCCTGCAAGATTGGGTCCGACTGTCAAAATATCCATTGCATATGTCTCAACAGGTGTGAGTTTTTCTATTTCTGAAAATTTTGGTGCAATCATGGGCATTGTTGGTGTTGCAAGAACGTCTACCTTATTGAATGCTTTCTTGAAGTCTTCAATAATCTTTGTCCTCACTTTAAGCGCTTTAAGATAATATTGGTCTCGGTATCCTGCCATTCTTGCATAAGTGCCCAAGATAACTCGTCTTTTTGCTTCATCACCTAAATATTTACCTCTGGTCGTTGAGAAATATTCAGTGAAATGTCCTTTTATTTCGTCTTGTGCACCGTAGCGCATACCGCAGTATTTTGCGAGATTTGTTGATGCTTCGACAGTTGCGATTATGTAATATGCAGGTATTGCATATTCTGTTGTGGGAAGTGTTATGTCCAATGTTTTTGCGCCTAATTCTTCAAGCTGTGATATTGCATTTCTTACTTTTTTTTCTACATCTTTGTCTATATTATTAAAATATTCGTTTGGTATACCTATCTTCATGCCTTTTATGTCTTTTCCTGTATACTTTGTGAAATCATAGGTATCTTCTTGTATGCTTGTCTGGTCAAGTGGATCTTTTCCTGCAATGAGGGATAACATAAGTGCTGAGTCTTTGACAGTCTTTGATATGGGACCTATCTTATCAAGGGAATTTGCATAGTCTATAAGGCCGTATCTTGAGACTCTTCCGTATGTGGGAGTGAGGCCTACAACTCCACAGAATGCTGCTGGGCAGGAAATAGAGCCTCCTGTTGATTCTCCAATTGCTATGTGTGGCATATTTATTGTTTTTGTAAACCCTCCGGCACCACCTGACGAACCGCCACAGCTCCTTGTTGTGTCAATTGGATTTTTTGGGATACCATATGCTGAATATGTTGAGAATGTTCCAAAACCGAATTCGTCTTGTACCGTTTTTCCAATTATTATGCTACCGTTTTGTTTTCCACGCGAAATGGCGGTTGCATCAAAAGGAGGTATATAATTTTTGAGTATTTTTGATCCTGCAGTTGACTTGATTCCTTTGGTGCATATGTTATCTTTTACTGATACTGGTAAACCTGACAACCTTGTTTTCCTGTCGAGTTTGTCTATTTCTTTTTCAGCGTCTTTTTTTGATATGGTAACGAAGTAGTTATATTTTTTTTGGATGTTTTCAGTCTCTTCAAAGAATTTAGAGTAAAAATCTTTTGTGTCTATGTTTCCGTCTTTTGATTCTTTTATGAAATCCGATACTGACATCTTTGAGTATTGCATAATTATTACCTATTAATATCTTATTTATTATATTATTTTATTTATCTATAGTTTTTTTCCTAAATTGCTTTTGGTCCTTTGAAATATCCCTCTTCTATATCTTTTGCGTTTTTAAGTGCGTCTTTCTGTTTTAGGCTTGTTTCTATCTTATCTTTGCGCATGATGTTTTTGACTTCTACAGGCTGGAAAGTGGGTTCTGTATTGGTTGTGTCTATTTTTTCAAGCTTTTTGAAACTATCAAGGATGTTATCAAGATCTTTTTCAAAATTCTTTTTTTCTTCAGCAGTCAGTTCAAGCCGTGCAATGTTAGCGACTTTTTCAATTCGTTCTGTCATCTTGTTCACTTCTGATTAATATTTTTTACTTTAACTTTTATATTTTTGGTGTTTTTAGTCTTTGGGTTCCACAAGAAATGAAGGTTGTGTGGGTATTTTGTGGTTTTGTATTGTTATAGCACTATATTATCAGTTTTGATTTTTTGTTTTTAATGTTTCAAAAAACGGCATCAATAGCTCTGTTATTTTTTGTATGTAGTATATGTGATGTTTAATATATATTCTATAGAATAGTAAACTATATATACTATTAATGTAAAATAAAAGTTAGTATGGTCGACAAATTTGGGCGTTTGTGACCGATTAAAAATGATTTATTTGAATTTGGGCATTCAAATATGTTGGGCAAAAATCTTCTTTGGGTTACTGTTAGTTTTATTTGTGTCAGAGACAATTAGGCAAAATCTCTACAAGTAAAGTGTATTTCAGAATAAATATATATTATGGTGGTTGAATATATAGTTCGTAATATATGTATTTGAATATATATTTTTTATTTGGGGGAATTAATATGAGACAAATAATAGATAATGTAAATCTGGGCGCCAGCATGACTGGTATTTCGCAGGAAACTCCTGTAACACAGCAAGATGATTTTGATTTTGTAGATGTAAAAGATGCAAAAATCACTGTAATCGGTGCTGGTGGTATGGGCAATAATGCTATAAGCAGACTGCATACATTAGGTATTTCTGGTGCGGATACTGTTTCAATAAATACTGATAAACAACATCTTCTGTCGATCAAAGCTGATAAAAAAATACTTATAGGTCGTGATGTTACTCGTGGTCTTGGTGCTGGTGGTTATCCTACAGTGGGTAGGCAGGCAGCTGAAGAATCAGTCAATGATATTAAAGATGCTGTAGCTTCAAGTGATCTTGTTTTTCTTATAGCTGGGATGGGTGGAGGTACAGGTACTGGATGCGCACCGGTTGTTGCAAAGATTGCAAAGAAACAGGGTGCTATAGTAATAGGTGTGGTCACAATGCCTTTTAGGATTGAAGGTGGACGAATACCTAAAGCTCAAGAAGGACTTATGGAACTTAGGAAAACTTGCGATACTGTCATTGTGATTGAGAATGATAAACTTTTGGAGGTTGCAGGAGAAATGCCATTACAGCAGGCATTTGCAGTGGCTGACGAAATAATTGTTACTATGATTAAAGGTATAACTGAGACAATATCAACACCATCTATTGTAAACCTTGATTATGCGGATGTAAAATCTGTCATGAACAATGGTGGTGTGGCAGTGATTGGTGTGGGTGAAAGCAGTTCTGCAGCAAGAGCTAGAGAAGCAGTTGAAGAAGCAATGTCTAATCCTCTTTTAGATGTTGATTACCAAGGTGCAGCAGGTGCTCTTATACATATCTGCGGTGGTCCTGACATGAAGTTGAGCGAGATTGGTGAAATTGGTGAATTTGTCTCAAAACATCTCGATTCAGATGCATCAACTATATGGGGTGCAAGAGTGGATGAGAATATGCATGGCAAGATTCGCGTGATAACAATAATTACAGGTGTTCAGTCTGAATATGTCTTGGGTCCTAAACATTTACGTCAAGAACCTAGTACTCAGCCTGTTAAGCAAATGCAACATGAACTTGGTATAAAGTGTATATACTAGTGATTTTTACTAGTTTTTTTATTTTTTATATATATAACTCCCTCCCATAGGTGTGCCTTGTGTTTTTTCAGGGTGCACCTTCTTTTTTTAAATTCCTTAACCGAAAGCATTAATAAGGTCCTAATTTGAAGGTATATATATCTTTCGTAATAAATTATCTTTTGGAATTAGATATAGTTGTCTTTTCCGGGGTGGAGTTAATAGGGGCTTATTGAATCTCAGTGATTCAAAGCTATCTACTTTTTTTCGGGAGACATAATTGTTTATATCTTAATCCAGGGGTGGATATATATGTATGGGAATATAGGGCTTGATGCGTGCGCAGTCATAAAGATTCGGAATCAGAATCCTTTGAATCTTGTGGGCAATGATGCATATTCATATGCGTTGGTCAAAGCAAAAGATGTGCAGGTTGTGCCAAAGTTGTTTGAAGTAGGGATGTGATTGTGGATATTATGCAATTATGATTTATCCTTTAATTTTTTATTTTATTTTTTAATATTTTTAATATTTTTAATATTTTTAATATAATATCTTCATTTTTTATTAATCTTGATAATTTTTTGTTATTTTTGATATTAACTTTTTTATTATTGTGATGTTAATTTAGAACATGGAGTATAAACTGTTGGCTGAAGTCTACAATAAACTTGAATCTACAACACTCAAGCTTGAGAAGGCTGAGATAATATCTGAGTTTCTTTCTGATCTTAAAAAAGAAGAGTTATCTATGGTCATTTATCTTCTAAATGGTAGGGTTTATCCTGGCTGGTCATCGTCGGAATTGGGACTTTCTTCAAACCTTATGATAAAAGCAATATCAAGAGGTTATGGTGTCACTGTGGAAGATATTGAAGATGGATGGAAGATACTTGGCGATCTTGGGCTGGTGGCTGAAAAATATTCTGTACAGAAAAAACAGTCTACACTGTTTTCAAGGACTCTTACTTTAAGTAAAGTGTTTAATAACCTCAGAAAGATTGGTGACTTGGGCGGGATGCGGTCACAAGATAAAAAGTTAGCGCTTGTCTCTGAACTTTTAGGTTCTGTGTCTAATCCTTTTGAGGCACGATATCTTGTGCGCACAGTCATAGGTGACCTTCGTATCGGTGTTGCAGAAGGGATATTGCGTGATGCTATTGTAGGTGCATTTTTCTCAAATATATATTCTAAAGAGACTCTTGACCAGAAAGTCAATAGTATGACTAAGTTTGAGTTGGTAGCAAAATATGCTATTGGTAAAAAGATTGTTGTGGACATTAAGCTTGATGTGTATCTTCTGAAAAAATATGAAGAAGTTTATACTGAACTTAACTCTTTAAATGAGGTTATTGTGCGTGATGTTGGTGTGATTGGCGATGATTATTTATCGAAGAAGAAATCAGGTGTTGACTATGTATTTTTTGATGACTGTTTTATAGGAAATGAAACTAAATCAAAGATAATATCATCTGTCGAGCATGCTTATAATATGACTAATGATTTTTCAGTTGTGGCTCAAGCTGCGCGTGATGAGGGGATTTCAGGTCTCCATAAACTTCATCTGACTGCAAACCATCCGATAAAAGTCATGCTGTACCAGAAAGCATTGACGATTGAAGATGCATTTAATATTGTGGGTGAACCGGCTGCAATTGAATATAAATATGATGGATTCAGGCTTCAGATACATAAGACTCAAGAGGGGATACATCTATTTACAAGACGGCTTGAAGAAGTGACTAATCAGTTTCCAGATGTTGTGTCGGCGGTCTCTAAAAATGTAGGTAGCTGGTCATTTATACTTGATTGTGAAGTTGTTGGCATTGATAAAAATACTGGCAAATGTCTTCCTTTCCAGAAGATATCGCGCAGGATAAAACGAAAATATGATATTGATGATATTGTCAAAGAGATACCTGTTACTGTACATTTCTTTGATGCGATGATGGTTGATGGAAAAAATCTTATTGATACACCTTATTCTGAGCGTAGGAAACTTCTGGAATCAATAGTTTCTTGTGATGAGACGGTCATGGTGGCAAAACATATAGTGACTTCTGATGTGTATGTTGTTAAGAATTTTTATGATGAATCGCTTTTCAGAGGAAATGAAGGCATAATGATGAAAAATATGTCAGCACCTTACAAGCCAGGGAGTAGGGTGGGTTACGGGATAAAGATAAAACCTACAATGGATTCACTTGATCTTGTGATTGTGGGTGCAGAATATGGTGAAGGTAAACGGGCAGGATGGTTCAGCAGTTTTAATCTTGCATGTTATGATTCTGATTCTGGTGAATATCTTACGATTGGAAAACTTGGGACTGGGATAAAAGAAAAATCTGATGAAGGTGGTACCTCATTTCTGGAACTTACGGATCTTTTAAAACCTCATATACTTGAGGATAAAGGAAAAATTGTAACTCTTAAACCTACAGTTGTTATTGAGGTACATTTTGAAGAGATACAGAAGTCATTGACGTACAGTTCTGGGTTTGCATTGAGGTTTCCTAGATTTGTGCGTATAAGAGATGATAGGAGTCCTGAGGATGCATCAAGTATTGATGAGATCTCTTTAGTCTATGGTGGGCAGAGGGGAAGGGGTTAAGATTATGGTAGTTGTACCAGATAAAAAATTAATAAAACTATTGGATTTTTGATATAGTCTAAATGATGGTGCTAATAGGGATTAAATAAGATGTTAAATCGTTTCAGTAATTATGTTAATAGTTACAGCAATTACTGTTTTTGTGTAAACAGATATTTCAAGTGACCTGCTTAATGTTTCTTAAACTCAAACAGAGATTTTACAAATTCAACTTGTTTTATTAGGAGATTCAACATCTCCAATTTTTTCAAAATTGAATGTTTTAATTATAGGTGATAATCCTTTGAGTCTGAGTAGTCAAAATCTGTTGAATGAACGGAATCAAATAGAATTAATTAGGGTTTGTGTTATAAATGAATATTAAACTGATTTTTGACGGGGTTTATAAATAAAAAATATTTAAAAAATATTCAAAATCACTCGATTTTTGGACAGTGCCCCGTAAATGATATATATATATATATAGTGTGCCCAATATTATTAATGATTTGTATGATTTGTATGAGTTTTAGAAGACATGTATTTGTATTTTTTACTTTGATTAGTATGTTATGCTTTTTTGGGGTTGCGAATGCGAGTGACCTAACTGTAACTACATTTCAGAATATTACTGATAATTGTAATTATGTTTCTGGTACGCGCACATATAATTGTTCTGTTGATGCAAGTGGTAATGTTTGGGATAATATTAATATTGCAAATTCTATCAGTCTGCCTACATCGGGGGTATATTCTACAAATATAATTTTTACTACTAAAAATAATTTTGTATCTAAAAGTATTTTTGCTCTTGGTGGTGGTGCGGATAAAGATCCAGGGCATGATGGCGGGTCAATAAAGATAGATGCTGGAAATATTACGATTGATGGTTCTTTGCATAATTATGGTACTTACTGTTATTCTTATAGTTGTTATAGTGGTTCTCGAGATACATATTGTCGTGATGGTGGTTATGGTGGCAATGTTGAACTTATATCTGAAAAGGATGTTGTGTTAACGGGGGTTATAAATAGTTATGGTGGCCCTACTTCAAGTTGTGTTGGTGGTGGTCGTGGTGGGAATGGGGGTAGTGTGTATATTGTTGCAAATAATACAATAAATATGACAGATATTAATATTTATGGTTCTTATGGGTCTGGTGGTGGCGCGGGTGGATTAATAACTGCGGTTTCTGATACTATAAAAATTAATAATATTGATGCTCAAGGTAAGGATGGTCGTACTAAATATCGTTCTGGTGGTGCTGGTGGGCAGATAGATATACTAAGTACTTATGTTGAATTGGGAAATATCAATCTTAATGGTGGTACTGGACAAAATTATGGTGGTGTTGGAGGGAATCTGATTTTAAAGGCTGATTATATTGATGGTATTGGTACAATTTCAGCAAGTACTTCACGGGGTAGGGATCAGTATGGTTTGATTGGTGGTACTGTTGAAATTTATTCTAAAGGCGACCTTGTCTTGAGTTCTATATCTGCTAATGGTGGTGCTGGTGGATCTGATGATTGGAGATATGGTGTTTATACTGGTGGTCCTGGGGGCACAGTTGTTGTAGAAACTAAAGGTATATTGACTGTAAATTCAACAATAGATACTTATGGTGGTTCTGGAGGGTATAAAGATGATAGTGATGGACAACCTGGTGGTCCTGGCGGGAAGATATATCTTACTGCTGAAGAGATAAGAGTCAATGGTTTGGTACGCGCTAATGGTGGTGTTGGTGGGAGTGCAGATGACTGGACAGATAGGGGAGCAACTGGTGGCGTAGGTGGGTACATAAGGATTGTATCTGATATCCTTACAACTACACAAGAAATTCAAGCTATCGGAGGTAATGGTGGTAATGGTGGTGCATGTTCATCTGGTGGTTCAGGTGGTGCTGGGGGCAATATTGATATTTATAATTCTGATTCGTTGCTTGTATCACGGATTGATTCAGTTGTGCGTGTAAATGGTGGTGTTGGTGATGCTAGTTCTAGATGTAATAAAGGTCCATCTTGTGTTTGTGGTAACGGTGGTGCTGGTGGCGCTATAGATTTATTTAATGATGATTCAATAGCTATAAGTTCTGAGAAATTTAATGTATTAGGTGGTTTACCTCCTGCAGTTTCAGCTTCATATTGTACTGGTACTTGTGGTTATAGTGGTGCTTTAGGTAGGAAAGATTTAAGTTCTCGTACAGTACCTACTGGTTTTCGTTTGACTTCTAATATA
>JAHYJO010000013.1 GCA_019429125.1 Nanobdellati archaeon
TTTCATTTATATCAAGATCTACTTTATTTATAATGTAATCATAACAAGTTTTAGAAAAATCTTGAATCCATGCTTCTACATCTTCTTTTGTATTTAAGTTATATTCTTTGATTATGTCTAGATCTATTATATATCACTATTGACTAGTAATTATTCAGTATTATTTTATATGCCTATCTATGCATATCAATCAAAAACTATTTAAAGATTGCTATGGTTTTTAATAAGGTGTATACTTACATGAACATAAAGGTTTTGTAAAATATGTTTCTTTACGCCTTTGCTCACGTTCAGATGTTCAAATAGGGTTGATATGTATGGCAGATAAGAAAAATACTTCTAAAAAAGATATAGGTAACGAATCTGATAAAGATATTCAATCTGATAAAGATAATGTTCAATCTGATAAAGATAATGTTCAATCTGATAAAACTAATATCCAATCTGATAATGTTGCAGATGTTGATGAATATAAAGATAAATATATACTGGCGTTCAGTCAGTTGCAGAGACTTCAGGCAGATTTTGATAATTATAGGAAACGTGTCCAAAAGGAAAAACTTGAGATAGGAAACCAAACTAAAGGACAGATGATACTGCCTATTTTAGAGGTGATAGACAATCTTGAGAGAGCAATAAAATCTGCAAATAAATGTGAGGATGCAGCAGCACTTAAAAAAGGTGTGGAACTTACACTTAAACAGCTCAAAGATACGCTCGCAAAGGAAGGTCTTTCAGAAATTGTCTGTGTCGGTGAAAAATTTAATCCTGAAAAACATGAGGCACTACTTACAACTAAATCTGATGAGCATGAGGATAATATTATATTTGAAGAGCTTCAAAAAGGATATATATTTAATGAAAAGGTCATAAGACCTACAAAAGTAAAAGTTGTGAAAAATGATTGAGTATAAAAGAATAATAAATAAATTAAAAATTATATTAAAAAAGGTGAATAACATATGGCAAAAACAATCGGAATTGATTTGGGTACTACAAATTCTTGTATGGCTGTGATGGAAGGCGGAAAAGCTACAGTTATACCAAATGCAGAAGGTAACAGGACAACACCTTCAGTTGTTGCATTTACAAAAGATAGTGAGCGTGTCGTCGGGCAGATTGCTAAAAGACAGGCAATAACTAATCCTGAACATACAATATTCTCTATAAAAAGGTTTATGGGCCGTAAACTTGAGGATAAGGAAGTTGCAAAAGACAAAAAGCTTGTGCCTTATATATTAGGCAAGTCTGCAAATGGTGATGTGACTGTCAGCGGAAAAGATTCAAAACAGATGTCTCCTCCAGAAATATCAGCTATCATATTACAGAAGCTTAAAGCCGATGCTGAAGCTTATCTTGGCGAGACTGTCGATAAGGCAGTCATAACTGTTCCTGCATACTTTAATGATTCACAGAGGCAGGCAACGAAAGATGCAGGTAAAATTGCAGGTCTTGAGGTATTAAGAATTATAAATGAACCTACAGCTGCTTCACTTGCGTATGGTATTGATAAAAAAAAGAATGAGAAAGTCGCAATCTATGATCTTGGTGGCGGTACTTTTGACATATCTATCCTTGAACTTGGTGATGGTATATTTGAAGTAAAATCAACTAATGGTGACACTCATCTTGGTGGTGATGACTTTGATCAGCTTATAATTGATTACTTGATTACTGAATATAAGAAAGATCAGGGTATGGATCTTACAACAGACAAGAATGCACTTCAGAGACTTAAAGAAGCTGCTGAAAAGGCAAAGATTGAACTTTCAAGCGCTACAACTACTGAAATAAATATCCCTTACATCACTTCAGACAGTACGGGACCAAAACATCTTGTCATGACGCTTACACGAGCTCAACTTGAAAAGATTACAGGTGATCTTGTAGATAGTACAATTGGACCATGCAAGTCTGCACTTAAAGATGCAGGACTTAATACCTCCGACATTGATGAAGTTATACTTGTTGGAGGACAGACCAGAATGCCTTTAGTTGTTGAGACTGTCAAGAAACTTTTCGGTAAGGAACCTAACAAGAGCGTAAACCCTGATGAAGTTGTTGCTATGGGTGCTGCTATTCAGGCGGGTGTACTTGGTGGTGAAGTCAAAGATGTACTTCTTTTAGATGTTACGCCATTATCGTTGGGTATTGAAACTTTAGGCAGTGTATTTACAAAACTAATAGAGAAAAATACAACTATCCCTACTAAAAAATCACAGGTGTTCTCAACTGCTGCTGACAGTCAGACTGCAGTCACTATAAACGTGCTTCAGGGTGAACGTGTCATGGCTGTTGACAATCATCCACTTGGACGATTTGATCTTGTAGGTATTCCACCAGCACCAAGAGGTATACCACAGATTGAGGTAACTTTCGATATTGATGCAAATGGAATAATTCATGTGTCTGCAAAAGATATGGGTACTGGTAAAGAACAGAAGATATCAATCAAATCATCATCTGGTCTTTCTGAAGAAGATGTCGAAAAGATGGTAAAAGATGCTGAATCTCATGCGGATGAAGACAAGAAGATCAAAGAAGCAATAGATACACGAAATGAGGCAGATTCCATAATTAATGCATCTGAGAAAGCATTGAAAGAAGGTGGTGACAAGGTTGACAAGAATTTAAGGGCTAAGATTGAGACAGCCATTAAAACTCTTAAGGATGTTATTGCAGATACAAATGCTGGAACTGATACTATTAAGGAAAAGACTGAAGCTTTGAATGCTGTAGTATATGAGTTCACAACTAAGATGTATGAAGCTACACAGGCTGAAGCTGAGGCAGGTTCTCAATCATCGGATGCTGATGACAAGACAAAAGATGATGGAAAAGTTGTCGATGCTGAATTTAAGGTTGAAGATGAGAAAGAAAATATTGACGCTAAAGATACAAAAGCTGAAAAAGGTAAAGAGAAGAAGTGAGCATGTCTAAGAAAGATTATTATGGGACTCTCAATGTCTCAAAAGATGCGTCTCCTGACGAAATCAAGAAAGCATTCAGAACTCTTGCACGGAAGTATCATCCTGATGTGAATCAGGGTGATCCTAGTTCTGAAGCTAAATTCAAAGAGATAAATGAGGCTTTTGAAATCCTTGGCAACCCACAGAAGAAGGCACAGTATGATCAGTTCGGCTCGGCAGCATTTGATAGTCATGGCGGTTTTAGTGGGGGTGGTCAGGGTTCATCTTTTGAAGATATCTTTTCTGGTTTTGGGGACATCTTTGATATTTTTTCTGGAGGTCAGAGGTCTAGGAGCAGGAATGGTCCTCAGGCAGGTGCTGACCTTAAATATGATCTTGATATAACTTTAGAAGAATCTTATAATGGGCTTGTGACAAAGATTGAAGTGCCTAGACTTGAGACTTGTAAGACCTGTGATGGCACGGGCGCAAAACCGGGCACTAGTTCTGAGACTTGCAGTAAATGTAATGGTACTGGTGAGGTAAGGCAGATTAGACGTACATTTATGGGTCAAGTTGTGACTATTGGTGTCTGTGATGCTTGCGATGGTCGCGGTAAACGAATTGATACGCCTTGTTCTCAATGTTCTGGTAAAGGCATTACACGAAATAAGAGGTCTATTGAAATTCAGGTCCCTAAAGGAATTGATTCAGGGCATCAT
Source organism: Nanobdellati archaeon (assembly GCA_019429125.1). Taxonomy (GTDB): domain Archaea; phylum EX4484-52; class EX4484-52; order EX4484-52; family GLR71; genus GLR71. The sequence goes on from JAHYJO010000013.1 coordinate 3,632, forward strand.
CTTCGGGTTGAAGGTGAAGGAGATGCAGGGATTAAAGGTGGGCCTAGTGGTGATCTTTATCTTATAATTCATATCAAACCTCATACAATTTTTGAACGGCACGGAAATGACCTATTTTGTAAGACTTCTATCAGTTTTTCTCAGGCTGCTTTAGGTGACAAGATTGATATCCCTACAATTGGTGGTAAAAATGCAAAGCTTAAGATTCCTGCTGGTACACAGAGCCATACTGTATTTAGATTGAAAGGCGAAGGCATGCCTGATGTTCACGGGCGTGGTGTGGGTAATCTTATGATAAAAGTTGTTATACTGACACCTGAAAAATTAACTAGTGCACAGAAAAAGGCAATATTTGACCTTGCTGATGCATCTGATGAGAATATACATGGGACTGAAACTGGGTTTTTTGAAAAGATGAAAGAGTTCTGGTAAAAATTTATTTTTATAAATATTTTTTTCTAACTTGTTGTTATACCTGTTGTTGATGATAATTATTTGAATGATACTTTTTTTTAGATAAAGAACTTATTTTTGGTGCTGTAAAAATCATAGGTATATATAGTATCTATTTGGTTTATGAGTTCTTATTTTTGTGAAAAAACTGTATTCTACTGTATATAAATGTATATAAAGCTATCTCGCTATATATTATATATTATTTGTAAGTGTTTTCTATAAGATTAAAAAGGTAATTAATATGGAAATCAAAGTTGATGAGAGAGTCAGAGACATTATAATGCGAGAGGGTAAAGATTTTCGTGTGTGTACAACCTGCGGTGGAGCAGTCATACTTCCTGTAGAGGCTAAAATTCCTAAAGATTCAGACCATAAAATATCTATTGGGGATCAGACATTATTTATTTCAATTGTCCAAGCACAACATATTGAAGAAGTTACCGAAGACATGTTTTATAGATCTATCTGCTCTAATTTCTGATATAATTGTTTTGGACGATAATAATGATTGACGTTGTAGCGAAAAAAGAGACTTCTGAAACCCTTAAAGAAGAACGTGATAGCTTAAATTCTCAAGTCAAAGAACTAATTCTTAAAAGTCAAGAAGTATCCCTTAAATTAAGTGAGTTGCACGATGCTATTTTGCCTCTTAAAGAAAAAGAGAAAAGTCTTAATTCTATTGCGTTGTCATTGCAAAAACACCTTAAAATATTGAAGAATGATAAGAAACAATTTGCAAAGAAAGCTTCAGATATATCATCTAATCTTAAAAAGATGTATAAAGGTGAATCTTTTGAACCTGAAAAATTGATTGCAGAGATACAAAGATTAGATTGGATAGTGCAGACTGAAGTTTTATCAGGTAAAAAAGAAGATATTCTGAGTCGGAAAGTTATTGCGCTTGAAAAACAGCTCAGGCAAAGTGAACAGTATATGGCTGTCAAGTCTGAGATTGATTCGTTGCATGATAAGATGGATGACTTGCGTTATATTTCGGATATGCATGCTGATGTCATTAGTGATATTCTTGATAAAAAGTTTAAGTTGCAGAGTGAGATGTTTAAGACTATGCGCACGCTAAAAAAAGAACATCTTGCTATAGGTAAAATCAATAAGGACATCAATGAGACTAAAAGAAAAGCTAATGTTGCTCATAAAAAACTTATTTTATTGATTAAAGGTAATAGAATTGAAAAGGATAAAAAGGATAAACAAAGAAATAAAGAGAGAGACGAAAGACAGAAAATTATGATTGAACAGAAAAAAGAGGCTAAGGTCAAGGAGACTCGCGCAATTGATGAGTCTTATGACAATCTTCTTGAACAGCTTAAGAAAAAAGGTAAGATTACTTTATAGGTGGAAAATTCTTTTTTGATTTTTAATAAATAGATATATTTATATATTATTATGTACTAAATAGTTATCAGTTAATAACAGATTGTGATTAATATGACTGTTGCGAAAGGATATAAGGATACTGAAATAGAACACTACCCTACATTGAATACGGTGTTTATGATTGAAGATACTTTAAAAAATATGGATGAAAGTATCATAACTGTTGCAGGTCTAAAAAAAATTTTACCTAAACAAGTTAATCATAATACATTAAAGGTAATATTGGTATATCTTGAAGAAAGTAATAAGATTGCTGTTAGCTTGAAGGGTATAACTTGGATACATAATGTTAATCCTAAATTGAATAAAGAGATTTCTACAGGTCTTGAATTATGAAGGTTATTAAAGTTATTTTATCCCCTCAGGCAGAAGAAGTATATGAACAATTAAATAAAAAAGCATCTAAATCTAAAACTGATAAAAGTATATTGAATGCGATTAATAAAAAAATAGAGTTCATAAAAGCTAATCTCCATTATGGAAATCCTATTTCAAAAAATGTATACCTAAAGAATATATTGAAAAGTATGGTATCAAAAATCTATTTAGAATAGAATTACCTAATTTTTGGAGAATGCTTTATACATTAACAGATGGAGAATCCAAAATGAAAATAATAGCATTTGTTATTGATGTTATTGATCATGATAAATACAATAAAAAATTTGGTTATTATAATAAATAAGTTTTCTGAAAGTATGGCACAGTTCATTTTTGGAGTGATTTCAAACAAAATGTAGTTAATTAAATACCTTCATTTCTTTTTTAATTCGGCGTGAAATGTCTATATTGAATGGATTTCTGCAGGAGTTTATAAACAAACAATATTTAAAAAATATTCAAAATCACTCACTTTTTGAACAGTGCCGAAAGTATAATAATATAAACCGTCGATGATAATATTTATTGTATGGTGGCTGATAAAAATATTCTGATTCTTGATGCAAGTGATAGTTCTTTTAAGGTTGAAACAGTGCCATCTGGGTCTGTGGGTCCAATTGATGTGTCAACTCATTATCATCTTAATGTTCTTAAAAGTTATTTTAAAGGTGTCTATGACCCGGACAATGCGCTGATTTTTGGTTGCGGGCCTTTTGCAGGAGCTAAGATTGGTGGAGTGTATCGGGCGACATTTTTTGCGCGGTCTCCGGTATGGAAAGGTCTTTTCTCATCTAATATGGGTGGGACAGGGATTGCGCTTTACGGGTCTGGGTTTGATTTTTTTATGCTTCGCGGTCGGGCTGAAAAGCCGACTATTATTTCTGTAAGCTCAGTTGATGGTGTTGATAAGATTGAGTTTTTATCTATTACTTCTAAGAAATTGTCTTCTATCTTTTCAGGGTATAAAGGTGTTAAAGGGACTTATGCACTTGAAAGGTTTGCATTTGATATTTTTAAGAATAATTTTAAGATTTCAACGGGGTTTGTGCCGGTTAGGTCTATGGCTGTTGGTCCTGCTGCGGAGGTAACTGATTTTTCTGGTATCTTGAGTACTTACATTAATAAAAAAGGTGAATTTGAGGTAGGGCGTGAGGATTGGGCTGGTCGAGGTGGGTTCGGGTCATTAATGTTTCAAGCATATAATGTTGTTGCAGTTGTTATCGGTGGTAATGCTGATAAGCGTGTATTCTCTTTAGATTTGAAGGATTTGTCTGTTGTTAATACGATTTTTAATAAAGAGATGGGGGATGGTGTTGGTAAAGCTATGATGGATGCCACTTCTAAGTATCGGTATGTTGAAAAAGTCAAGAGTGGTGGGACTTTTGGTGTTAATTTTAGTAGCCTGGGCGAGTCTATGTTGTCTTATAACTGGAGTTCTGTCGGGTTTTCGGAAAGTAAACGGAAGAAAATTTATAATGATCTTGTATCTTCTGGTTATCTTCTCCAGTTTAATGAACGGGTCATAAAGACAAAGTCATGGAAGACTTGTGGTGAAGTTTGTCCTGCAATGTGTAAGAAGATAGATGGTATTCACAAGATTGATTATGAACCTTATGAGGCTAATGGTCCTAATTGTGGTATATTTGATCTTAAAGCTGTTGAGAGTCTTGTAAGGTTATGTGATGAGAATGGGTTTGATGCAATTCATATGGGGTCGGTGATTAGTTTTGTGATTGAGGCTAAGTCTATTGGGCTTTTGACTGATGCTGAGGTTAAAGGTAAGGTTTCATCTCTTAATGATGTGATGGCCAATCCGACTGATGATACAAATGCTAAATTTGGCGCCACGGTTATTAAGATGGTTATTGATGGGGTTGGTATTGGTGGCGTTTTACGGCATGGACTTCGTGCCGGTTCAAAGGAGTTGGATGTGGTTTTTTCGTCTCGGGTTAAGGATGTCAGTTTTAATGATATTGCGGTTTATGTTGCAAATGGAACTGATGGTGAGATTGTGCCTAATCAATATTGGGTTCCTGGATTTTTTATTCCTTTACCGATTCAAGGTAAATTCTTGACTTATTACGGGTCTGATTTTCTTATGCCAGAACAATTGGGTGTAAAGAGCGCTCTTAGGTTCATAGAGGAGTTTCAGACTGATAATTTAGGTATCTGTAGATTCCATAGAGGTTGGTCTGAAAAGATGAAGGATGCGCTCTTAAATGCTGCTATTGGTGAATCCTTTGATGTTAAGTCAGTTATACAATCTATAATTGAATATGATAATAAGGTTGGTGCATTACCTTCAGTTCCTGAATCATTGCGTGTTAAAGATATGCTTTATCATTATATTAAGAATATGAGTGTTAAGTTTCCAGAGAATAAGGATATTAGTGGATTGTTGTATGTGTTTGAGAAGGATATAGATTCTGGGGCTCTGTTGTATTTTAATTCTTCTAAGAAAGGGATTTCTAAAATTTTGGATATTTAATGTTTTTACAACCGAAATCAATATATACTCATTTGTGTATATTAACTATACATTCGGGGGGATGGGATTTATGAAATTAAAAGATATATTTAATACAAAAAATAGGTATCTATTAGGTTTAGTGTGTCTTAATTTTTTTAGTGTGGGTGTTTTGTTTTTGGACCGTAAATTTATTAGTGGAATACATTTGATTAAGAAAACTTTAGGTTTTTGATTGGGTTCATAACCCTTTTTGTTTAATTTTATATATCTAAAGTGATATATCTTGTAGCACGTATTTTGCATGATTTTTCTAAACTATTTGTATATAATAAGTCTTATTTATTTTTTATCGTTCGGTTTAAAGATATAATATACATGTGCACCTGATGACATCTTAAATTTTATTTAATAAAAATACTTAAATCCATATATGCTGTTTTATTGGAGAGTTTATTAATTTGCATATATTCTTTTCTCGTTATTTCTCCATATGATTTGATTAAACTAATTGCTTTTTTTGTAGATTATTTAGTTTGATTCTAATTTTAGGAATTTTAGTGTAATCACTCAGTTCTAAAAATATAAGTTTGAGTAATTAAGAAAATGAGTTACTTTTTTTAGTTGGTTTTTTATCTTCTGTTTTAGATTCCTCTATAGATTCTTGATTTTCTATGTTATTATTTTTTGTGTATTCATATTTCTCGGTTTTGGGTTTGTTTCTTTTTTTAAGTAAATACAAACCTATAATAAATAAGACAATTAAAATAAATATTGATGTTTTTGAATCGTTTAATCTCTCAATATTAGCTGTGACAAAACCTGTTAATGGTGATACTTGCGCATCTGTAGTTGTATCTGTTGAAGTTGTAGTATCTATTGTTGATGTATCTGTCTCACTAGGAACTGTTGGTTCTATAATTTGATCAGGTATTGACTCCACATAGGTCTTTTTAATTTTATTATCTACACAATCTAATGAACATTCATTATAGTTTTCATTTGTCTGGCAGATGTTGTCACCACAGTATTCTAATATACCACAGTCTGCTTCACATCCAATGTCTGTCCTAGGATCATAATAGGTCTCTGTTGACTGACAGATGTTGTCTCCACAATAGGATTGTATTATGTGTCTACTACCTCTTGAAGGTGTAGTTGGTTCTTCAATTGGTGCAACATATGTGTCTTTTGTTGCTGTGTCAGTTCCCGTAAGACCTATGTTTCCAAATGAATCTGTTAATATGACTGAGACATTCAAAGTTCCGTCTGATAAATTTGAAACATCTATGTCTGTGATATTTATGTTACCTGAAATGTTGACTGTTGAAGTTCCTGTTAGGTTATTTGAAATACTATCTATAATTAGATAATTAATAATTGCGTTTGGTTCACCTGTACCTGTAATTGTTACTGATTCTTTGTTTGCAAATGTTATAGGATTAAGTAAGGTTATGTTTGGTGCAGTTGGGGCTGTTGTGTCTTTTGTTGCATTGTCAGTTCTTGCAAGACCTATGTTTCCTACTATATCTGTTAGTATTACTGAAACTGTTAAAGTTCCGTCTGCGAGAGTTGAAACATCTATGTCTGTGATATTTATGTTTCCTGAAATTTTGACGGTTGAATTTCCGGTTATGTTGTTTAAAAGACTATCAAAAATTAGATAATTGATAATTGCATTTGGTTCGCCAGTGCCTGTGATTGTTATGGCCATCTCATTTGCAGGAATTATCGGATCAAGTAAGGTTATATTAGGTGCATTGGGTAAAGTTTCATCCCATACTAATGTCATTTCGTCATAACCTGTGTTTCCTACATTGTCTGTGACTGTTAATCTTATTGTGTATGTACCATCTGTATCTGCGGAGATTGTTGTTGTCTCTTCAGTTGGTGCTCCAAAAGTTATTATTCCTGGACCTGAGACATTTGTCCAGTTGTAAGATGCAACTCCTGAATATGTGTCTGTGGCTGTTGCAGTCTGCAATATTTCTGTATTTGTTGTCTTATCTGTTCCAGCATCAACTGTTGGGCCTGTCTTGTCTATTTTTATGATTGTTGTGGATGTTTCGGGTTCAGGTATATTCCTAGCTTTATCTGCAGTTGTATACATTAAGTATGTTATGCCCTCGTCGGAGAATATCATTTTTCCACCATAAATAATTGATGGATAACAAGAATTTGTGCTAATACAGTATTTAGTAAAGGTTCTATCTGTTAGTGAACCTATATCACTAACCTCTAGGTTTATAGTTTGGCTGTTATTTTGCCAAATATTATCTTTTAGACTATAATCATCTGAGATTATAGGTTTTATCTTGTCAATCTGAATTAGATTTGAAGTCTTTATTGTTTCATTGTTTCCTGCATTGTCTGTTGACTGATATCTTACATACACCTGACAAACTATATCAGGATTACAAGTTATATCAACTACAGTTCCAATCTGATTGGGTGCACAAGTATTGGCGCCAATACAGTATTTTGTCGTATTTACACCTGTATCGTCATCTGTTGCAGTCAAAAGTATGGTCTGATTGTAATTCGTCCATGTAGATGTAGAATTATCTGTTGTTGTTGGCGCGGTCTCATCAATTGCAAAAACAGGCACTGCGCTGATAGAAATAAAGATAAAGATGACTAAGAGTATATGTTTGTAAGCTCGTATGAAATTAAATCGTTTTGATCTCGTTTCTGACATAATTATTTAACTCTGCTTGGCGTTTTTGTTCACTAGTTAACAATAAATCATTTATTAGTAACAACAACAATAGGTTTATTTGTGTGTGAAACTATATAAATGTGTGTTTTTTAGAATGTGAAATTCAATCAATCTTAATATTTGTGATTGCAATTTATTGATTAGTTATGCTTAAAACTTAAAGGTATACAGGTCTGTATATCTAAATCTTTTTGAAAAAATGGATCTTTCTTAAAAACATTCCACTACTATTTTGGATAGGCATGTTACCTTTGAATGTAACATTTATGCATTTAAGCCTATTTTATCACGGTTGATTGTAATAGATATTTCCATAAGGGTATGAATTGTATGTTATCTTTTTCAACTTCTAAATCTTTTGTTATTAAAATCATCTTTACAGGTTTATCTATAATTTCATTAAAACTTTTTAGTGCTCTTGTTTCACGTTCTGCTATATCATCAGCATAGGTTACATTAATTGCAGTGAAACTATTATCTATTTCTTTAATTACAAAATCAACTTCGTGACCTTTTTCATTTTTCCAATAATAACAATCTTTATTTCGTCTTTTTAATTCTGTCATAACTAAATTCTCTGCAAGTTTCCCTTCATCTTTTGAAAAACTAAATGCAACAGCGTTTCTTAATCCATTGTCAATGCAATAAATTTTTGATGGAAGATGTTTTTGTTCCCTAAAAGAATATGAAAAATAATCCATCTTGAAGAATAAGTATGCATCTATAAAATGAGATAAATATTCATTTATTGTATCATATGATAAACCTATGGTCTCCCTTGTTTTTCTAAGTGATATAGGTTTTGTTATTTCAGTCATAAACAATTTTGCAAGACCAAGAGCTTTTTGTATATTTATGTTATGTCTTGTAAGTATATCTTTGAAAAGTATGTCTTCAAAATATTGCTTAAGTATTTTCATCTTGAAATTCTCATCTTTAAGAGTTATTTCTGGAAATCCCCCTTCTTTTGTGTAACGAGATAAAGTATTAAGTAAATTAATTCTTGTTTTTTCAGTAATTATGCCTTTACTTATCTTTTCTTAATCTATTTTTTGACCAATGAAGGTTAAATATTCCTGAAAACTTAAGGGGTACATTTCAAAAGTTATATTTCTTCCAGTAAGGAGTGTACTATATTCTTTTTTTAGGAGATGTGAGCAGGAGCCCGATACTATGAATTTTTCATTTGAACTTATATCATATTTTTTTCGTATCCAAGATTCCCAACCATCTTTTTTGTGTATTTCATCAAAAAATATGTATGCTTTTTGCTGTGGATTAATATTTAAACGGTATGTTTTGTATATATCCTCAATTGAAAATTTTTCAAGAGTCATATCATCAAAATTTATAAAAAGTATCTGTTCTGGCTTTATGCCTTTTTTAAATAATCGGGCTATCATCTGATACATCAATGTACTTTTTCCACATCGTCTTATTCCACTTATGACTGTCACTTCTTTTATATCAACAGAATCAATAATATCCTTATGTCATTTTCTTTCTATTCCTTTAAGATTATCAATTCTTGATAACTCTTCCCACCATGGATTCCATTCTAATAGTGATGTTATGTCCATATTATATTATTTTTTGATGAATTATATATGTGTTACGGTTGACTGTAACAAATTATATACTTTTGTTACGATTGACTGTAACAAATAAGGTCATTTTGTTACGATTGAATATAACAAACAAGAGAAATAACACTTCTAATATACATTTTATAAAAAATAAAAATTACAGAGAAAAAAGTACTCTGTATAAAAATATCAATAAGAATGCTTTTTCGGCTTATTTTTGTGCAAGACCATAATAATACCTACTATTCCTAATAAAGATACTATAATCATATATTTAGATATATTATTTACTGGTTCTTTTTCAGAACTATCGTTTGTGACAACTGATTTAACAGGACAGGATTCTATAATATCCCAGCCTTCAGGGATATCACAAGGTGTCGGATAAATTATACACTCGTATGTTTCAGTATTTATAGCTGTTGTCATGACTTGTGCGCACATGTCTGTCTCTTCAAAATTGATTCCATAAACTTCAGAAGTAAAAGATGATACAATATCTGCATCAACCGCGGCAGCAACTTCATAATCAATTATTAAAATATCTCCAGGACTTACTGTATCAAAGATTATTGCAAACTCAGGGTCATCTTCAACAATCTCGACTCTTGCGCCAGGGGCTGTGACTTTGATGTCTTTTGCAGATAAAGCAAATGATTTAGGCACTACGTCATATAAAATAAAATTAGTCATCTTTTCTTTGCCTTTATATTTTATAGAGGTCTGCATATTTGATTGGCTACTGCCTACATTAATCTGTCTGTTCATGTCAATTTGAGTAGTTATTGATTCTGAGATACGCATCATGTCATTAATTATATCTTGTGCCATTATATCTTTTCCAAGCGCAGTTTCAAGGGCGGTTTGAAGTCTTATGTTTTCATTAAGGCCTGTTCCTGCTACAAGAACTTGTCTGTGTGTGGCTTCTTTTTTTGTAGCTGACATAATTGTGTTGTTTGGATAGTCCATTGTTATGTTATCTATAGTGGTGTTATTGTTTATGGAGGTATTATCATCTGTCTTTTTTTTATTATTATAATCATTATCGGTGGTGTTAGTCGTATTATTATTGGCTTTCTCGTTATTACCTCCTCCATCTGTTGCAGAAGTATCAGGTTCTGATATCTTTAGTATTGAAAGGGTTCGTGTAATATGTTCTTGCGGGTCTGTTGATGTCACTGTTATTGTGAAATCATTTGATGGGTAGGGAGTGTCTGCACTGAGTATCCAAGACAAATCATATTCACCTGTAATCGTTCCTATATCATAGGTATTATTGCCTGATAGCATAGTCCAATTATCTGAATGATAATCTAAATATACAAAAATACCATCAATGGGGCCTGTGACTGAAATACTTAATGTCAAGATTGTTGTGTCACTGTATGATACATTGTATTTGTCTGATGAAAATTCAAGGATCATGATAGGTGCTATATTAACAGTAATTATGCTTGGAGATGTAGCAGTGACCAAAACCGAATCTGCCATAGACACTTCTATGTCAAAAGGGTTTTCATAAATGCCTGTATTGTCTGCTGTAACTGTGAAAAATATTTCTTTTGTGCTTGGTGTATCAAATACTAATTGTTCTACACAGATATCACAACTTAAACCGTCTGCCGGATAAAGTGTGACAGAAGCTGTACCTGCTTTATCAACTGTAACTGATACTGGCACTATGAATGCTGAATCCCTATAGATCCCTGTTTCATATTCACCTATATCTGCCTCTAAGTTTGCTGCAAATACTGTGCAGACCATAAATACTAATATCATAAGATATGTTGTAAACCCTAAAATTAATCTTTTATCTGACATATATAACACCTTACTTGAACCATCCATATGTATATTCATCATCGCCATCAATGTCAATAGTTACATAATAGCCACCATTGGACCAACCTGAATATGGACTTTCAATTACAATTGTGCAATTGGTCTCTATCATTGTACAAGATGAATTGCTAGTAATCTTTTTACCTGTCATTTTGTTTATGATTTTTTTAATTGATACTTCAAGACTTTCTCCCTTATTATTTGAGAGTCCAAATATTTCTACAATCATGTTAACATCATCTTTCGTATTGGCATAAATCTTGTCAGGATCTTCAAGAGTTACTTTTATAGTATGCATCTGTTCTCGGAACTGACCATATCCTGTTGCATCAACTATATAATCACCATCATTATGGGTGACCTCTGCGTATATCCTAAATTCGACTGAATGATATCCTGTAACTGAGTCATTTGCTATGAATGAGACTAATGTAGTATTCTCTGAATATGAACTATTAATCTCAATGTCAACCATATTTTCCGTAACTATATATTTTGAGTCGTGGATTGTTGTTTTAATTATGTCTGCTGAGATTATATCTTCTGAAGGAATAATAACACCAGTCAAAGCATCAGTTGCTGTGACTTCAAAATAGACACGTGAACCAGGAACTATAATATTATTATTTTCATCAAAAGATATCTGCTTGATGTCAAGATACATGTCATCAACTTTGAACGATGTGGATATTGTCTTGATTTCATCGTCAATATTTACGGATGCAACCAATCTATAAATACCACCTGTGTCGGGTGTGTTGAAAATAATTACACATGACTTGTCACCGTAATCTTTCTTGAGGTGGTTACGTATTGTGTTTGGGATGTTCTTTTCAAAAATATAATCTGAAATGCTTAATGTGCGGTATATCTCCTCTTGAAAAATATCTATATTATTTTTATCATATAGTGCTTTAACAATTATGTTTGATATGTCGCAATCATCTGTCATATCTTCAAGTTTAATACGTTTCTTGTCTTTTGTACCTTTGCCAGAGATTATAATTGCATTTTCCTGGCCTGGTGCAAAAATGTTTGCTGTACTAAAGTCTGCAGATATTGGATATGCTGATAGGTCATACTCTTCAATTTCAAAATTTATCTTTCGGACTTCTTGTGTATCTTGATATTTGAATTTGAACTGGACTAAAAATTTACCTTTTATATCTGTTGGGATTGTATAACTTCCTGTGAAGATGCCATCTATGTATGGATTAAGGATAAATTTCTCTAGAGTCTTGTGGCCTGAAATCTTTGCTTCGGTTTTTTCAAGATCTTCTGTGATAAGAGTGTCGTCTGAACTAAATACTGAAGCTTTCATAAATATTGTGTCACCGGGATATACTTTAAATACTGGGTTTCCAGATGCGTCGACAACAGATACTTTAAGGCCAAAAAGCTCTATGCGGTATGATTCTGTTGCAAGATTATCATTGAATACCATCGTGTGTGTTCCTGGAGATTGTGATAATTGTAATGTGGTGCTTAAGAGTCCAAATTGCCCTGTCTGACCTAATAATATGTTTGATTGTTCAATATTACCTTCGGAGTCTATTAAGTTCATGACAATATTTTTGTGAAGTATAGGGTCAGCTTCAGAGTCTAATGCAAGGACTAAAAGTTCAGATTGGGTCTGTGGTGGTTCAAAAACGTGTTTGATTCGTTTTGCAAATATGACAAAATTACCTTTTGGGTCTATGTACCATATTGAATATTTTTCATCTGCAATCTTAACACTTGAACCTTCTTCAAGATAATTTGTATTTGATGTGAAATCAGAATCCTCGTCAATATATAATCTGTCATATCTGCCTGTTGTGTTTTCGAGTAATATATAATACTGTTTAGTGTTTTGGGTGTATACTGTGGCTTTCGTATCCATCATAGCTGGATTTACAATTATTGAATAGTCTTCGGGTGCATTGAATGATGAAATTACAAAAGAGTCTTCTACAAGTTCTACTTGCATTGCTGCAATATTTTGGACTGGTAAAGGGACTGTAATTGATATGGATTTTGTGGCACTTGTTTCAAGGATTGTAACTACAACATCATATTGTCCTGCAATATATGGTGCGGGAAATGTTGAGGCAAAGAAACTGAATCTATCTGAAACCTCTGTAGTTTCAAAGACTGTAATCCCTTCTGAATTTATAAGTTTTACCGATACATTAGCATAACTTATAAAAGACATGCTCTGGAATGCAAAACCATATACTTTGATATTATTACCTCCAATATAGTTGGATGCATCTACACCTATGTTTAATACTATATTGTCTGCTAAGACTAGAGATGATAAAGTATATATTGCAATTATTGCAAAAAGTACAAATATACTGTTTTTTATGTGTCTGTTATCAAAAAGATTTAATCCGAGCCGATTCATAATAATCTACCATTTATTAATTTTTAATTGTGTGTAATGTATATATATAGGAAACGGTCGTATGGAACTGTTAGTATTTTGAGTGATTTCAAAGAAATAGGGTTGATATTTAATTTTGGTAGTTTTGTTTATATATATAAAATAGATATTTAACACATATATTTGGAATATTTATAAAAATAAACAACCTCTAAGAAATAAAAAATCATCCATTTTTTGAATTGAATTTTTAATATGTTAATGATACCAGTACTACAAATGAATAGTAATATATATAGTTAATATTATCCATTTTTATTATATTTTACCAAGTTTATTTTATATCCAAAATAAATAGGGGTTCTATAGATTTGAAAACAAGCACATCATTCTTTGTAATTTTTGTTGCATCTATGTTTTTTATTACCTCCTGCATTTACAGATTATGTTGTACTTAATATAGATATTGATTCACAGACTTATGATTTTTGAGATAATATGACCATTACTGGGTCTGCTTATAATAGTACAACCTTTTTGGGCAATGAGAAGGTGCGTATGAAATAGTCTTATTGGTAATTGTATGATGCTTATTTGCATTAATTGACTATATGTATTTTTTAAATATTTAAGAGTAATATCTCGCTTTAGATTGCTAATCAATTAAACTTATAAATATATGAATTGTTTATTTATATTATGGTACAACTTACTCCTGAACAGATGGCACAACTGCAGCAGCTTTCACCAGATCAGAGAGCGCAGGTAGAACAGAAACTTGCAGCTCAAAGTGGTATAGAACAGGCACCACAACAGCCACAGGAATGTATATTTTGTAAGATTGCAAAAGGCGAGATTCCTGCAAAGATAATAGCACATAATAATGATAGCATTGCTTTTTTGGATATACAGCCAAAATCACCAGGACATACTATAATTGTCACAAAAGCACACATAGGCATGAGTTCAGAATTAAGCGAGACACAAAAGGCAAGTGTACAGAGGTTGATTGATATCATATCACAGAAGATGATGACTAATCTTAAGGCTACAGGGTACATAACTATCAATCCTAATGGTGTGAGTGCAGGCCAAGTTATGTCACATTATGCTGTGCATCTGATTCCTACATACGGACCATCACCTGATTTGCCTGTAATGAGCATATTGCAACATGCAAAAGTTCCTGAATTTATGACGGATTCTATATTTTCAGCATTGCAATCTGGAGTTCAGGCAGCAACACTACCTGTAGGGGCTCCACCACAACAAAATAATGCGGGTTTTTATTTTTGAGTTGATATGAAAAAAGAACAGTTGAACAAAAAAAATCTGAAAGATATTATAGACTGGCTTGATGAGACAGGATTAGTTTGTACTTTTTCCAAAAAAGATAAAGTTGAAAAACTAGATAATCATATACTTATTGTTAATGGAAATCTTGATTATATAGTTTATTCTGGTAAAGTTTACCCATCACTTAAACTTGTTCTAAAAGAAGGTGTTGACAAATTCAAACAGATTTTTGTTGATGCGGGTGCGATTAGGTTTATGACCAAGGGCGCAGATGTCATGAGACCGGGCGTTACAAAAATTGATGATGATATCAATAAAGGTGACTTTATTGTTATAACTGATGATAGGTTCAATAAACCGTTGGCTTGTGGGATTTCGGATTATGATTCGTTGGATATGCGCGCACTTGACAAAGGAAAGGTTGCAAAGAACATACATTTCGTAGGTGATGATGTCTGGAATGGGACATATTGATATATATATATATATCTTGTCCAATTATAATATAATATGGCAGTTACAATCACTTTTGAAAAGAAACATTTCTTGATAGCAGGTTTAATTATTGCTATACCTTTTTTGTTGATTGCTATCAGCAATATTTTTGCTGCAACAACAATGCCAGCTGTAGGCCATTCTATCTCTGAACTCTTTGTTAATGATGATTTTGACTTAAATGGTAATAAGATTATTGGTTCTGGGAATATAACAATAACGGGTTCTGGTAATGGTATCATTTTTTCGGATAATACTATACAGACAAGTGCAATAAATGAGGAATTAATAATACAATCCGTGAGTTTTGATATTTCTTATCCAGATGGACATAATAATATAATTCCAATAACTGTGAGTAATTTGGATACCACTCGTTATACAGTTCCTGCTGGAAAAAATTTGTATATTACAAATCCTCAAATAATGGGCACTAATAGACTTTACATAGATAATAAAGCAATTCTTTATGGTACGTTTAATATGGAGGGTTTGAGTCTTGCACAACCAATCATTGTAGGTGAAGGTCAGAACGTTACTGCGAATGTATTTACAGTTGTAATTAATGGTTTTTTGGTAGATTCAACAGTTGTTCCAATAACTGTGAGTAATTTGGATACCGCTCGTTATACAGTTCCTGCTGGAAAAAATTTGTATATTACAAGTACTCATATACTAGGCAATAGGAATAGAATTTACATAGATGATAAAGCAATTCTTTATGGTACGTTTAATATGGAGGGTTTGAGTCTTGCACAACCAATCATTGTAGGTGAAGGTCAGAACGTTACTGCGAATGTATTTACAGTTGTAATTAATGGTTATCTAAGAGATATTTAAAATATTGTGACTATAATTATATACTAAGTTTAACTGTTTAATATCTATTTCGTTCTGAAAAACTATTCCTGAAATTATATATTATTTATTTAGATTATAACCTAATACTTAATAGTTTTAACCTAACTTTGACATTTAGGACTTTTTTGTTTTTTTTGAGTTTTTTTAATACCTGAATTTGACAGAGATTAGTATGTTAATTGATTGCGTTTTTTATATTTTTTAACTTATTTTTTAATACCCAATTTGACAATTTGTATTCATAAATCAAAATAGGTTATTATAGATTGATCTATATTGAAATTCAGATTTAATCTAGTAAAAATTAAGAAAATTCACAAAAATTATGAAACAAATACGATATTTATTCTTATTTTTTACCATAAATTAACTTATTTTTAGTCCAAAAGCAAGAAAATTATATGAAAAATAGAAGTAAAAGTACTAACAATAGCCAACTGTCAAATAGATATTCTGAATGAAATAGTTAACAAACTGTCAAACTTGGGTTTTAAAGTACAAATTTTCTAAAAATTCATCCCTAGTTTTCTCCAGAATACCAGATTACATTATTGTCTATCATTATAAACATCATTTCAAACTGTCCAATATCTCTACAACTCTCTTTTCACCAATCGCTTTTATAAATCCTGTAAGTCTTGGTCCGCGCTCTTGTCCAATCAGCGCAAGATAGAACCCTTTGAAGAAGTTTTTCATTTCAAGATTCTCTTTTTCTACAGTCTCTTTGAACATGCCGAAAAGGTCGTCTTCACTATAACTTTTAGCTTTTAGATTTTTTGCCACTAGTTTTAATGATTTTATTTGCGCATCGGAAAGTTTGCGGATTATGTCTTTTGGGATTTTATTGTTTATTTTTATCTTGAACTGTTCTGTTGCATATTTGTCAAGCCATTTGTCTGCGCATTCAATTATCTTTTCTACACGCATGACATCAAAAGGCAGTGGGTCTTTGAAATCTTCAAGAATAATTTGTTTTGTGCGATCTTTATTCTGTGTGGCCTGTAATGTGTCACAGACTGTACGAAATGCGGGTTGTATAGGCAATTTTTTGGGGATTATAAAAGGTATTGATAGTCTGTAAACTCTTTTTAGATGCGCTAGTTTTTTTAGGTTATTTTCGTCTTCTAAGAAATATGCGCGTTCTGTCTTGTAGAAATCGTCATAAACCTTGAACAATTCATCATCAAAGGCGATTGCGAATTCCTTGTTTGGTTTTGTGCCTGCGAATAGGAATCTTAATATTTCTGGTAAGTATACATCTAAGACATCCTGTACTGAGAATACATTCCCTAATGACCCGGACATTTTGCCGCCTATGCCTTTTAAGATTATGTAATCATACATTTTGTATATTGGAGGTTCAGTTAAAAATATGTGTTTGATAATTACTTTTGCTGTGTCTCTTGAACCGCCTGCGCTTGAATGTTCTTTGCCACCGGGTTCAAAGTCTACATTTTCAACATTCCATCTCATAGGCCAGTCCACTCGCCATAGTGGTTTTACTATACCTACTTTTCGAAAGTCAATTTTATTTTTGTTTCCGCACTTGCATTCGTATGAGATTTCGTATTCTTCGTCATAACCTGTTACTTTTGTGAAGTCTGTGCCACATTTCTCGCAGTAGACTTCAAGAGGTATCCAGTCTTTGACATGATCTTCTTTTCTGAACTTGTCAAGTATTTTTTTTAACCGTGCTCGGGCTTTAAGGGCAATTCTTATGTTTTCTGCATATGTGCACGACTTGAATTTTTCGTTCTGCCTTATGAACTCAATGTTTAAGTCAAGGTCTTTTAATGATTCTTCAAGTTCTTTTTCAAAATGATCAGCATATGAATCGTGGCAACCGTAAGGGTCTGGGACTGAGGACACTGGGTGTCCTATAAACTGTACAAGTCTTTCTTGTTCGGGTAGGTTTTTTGGGACTTTTCTGAATCGGTCGTAGTCATCCCAGGAATATATGAATCTTATCTTTTTACCACGGTATTCCATAGCTTTTACTATGAGGTCTGTTGTTATTATCTCTCTGAAGTTGCCTATATGGACTGTTCCTGATGGTGTAATGCCAGATGCACATACATACTTTTTTTTGTCTCCTTTTTCAGTTATTATCTGGTCTGCAACCTGATCAGCCCAGTGAATGAGCTCTTCATTTTTTGGAGATTGATTTTTGTCTTCCATAGATATCGCCTTAAAGGATGTATAATATTTATGTAGAAAGGTTATAAATGTTAAAGTTTGCTATGTTTTGTTTCGATATCTCTTTGTAGGTCTGTAAGGGTGGTGTTTTTATTTTGACTAACTTCTTCTTGTAGCCTATCAAATGGTTTATTAACCTTATGTGAATAATCCAATATTTCATCTTTAGTTTTTCTAGGATGCATGATACTATCTTCATTCTCAAAGTCATCAGGTAAATTATAGTCCATATGACCAAATTCGTGTGATAATGTCTGCATAGCAACTGATTTTTGTGTATCGATAGTTTTATCTTTAAAATTTACCAATGAAATAGTTAACTGATGCCTTTTATCCTCAAATTCAGCATGAGACCCATAACCAAAAAAGCCCCGTCCAACAAAATGATAATCTAAAATATCCGTATTATGAAGGATGAAGGCGTGGAGAAACTGTATGGTGATTGAGTAAAACCATTAATATATTACATTCGGGATTTTGCTCTTTTTCTTCTTTCCATAATTTTTTTTCAACCATGAAATGTAGTGCCTCAGGTGATTGTGAATTTTTAACATAATTATTCCATAATAGAGTCTTATATGCTTTTTTTGGAGTATTATCTTTTTTGGAATAGTCACCAAGGGTAACTATCGAATCATGAAATTCCACATTATCAGTACTATATTTTAACAGTATTTTTTTATCTATTTTATCTAGATATTCAAAAGAGTCATTGAATGTTTTATTATCCCATTCGAGATATTTATTGTTCCATGTCTGTAATGTTTTGTTATATTTTTCCAATTCTTCTGAATTAACATACATAACTTTATTTATCACTTCATATCCCTGTTTTTCCAAACACTTTTGGATATAATCAATTACTGGTTTACGATTATCATTTTTATCAATTGGGTCTGTAAGCAAAATAAATTTTTTATTTTCCATGGTTTAATTTAATTGAAGAAATTATTTAAATGCCATCTTTATTTAAGAAAAAAAAGAGTGAGCCCGAAGGGATTTGAACCCTCGACACCCGGATTAAAAGTCCGGTGCTCTAGCCAGACTGAGCTACGAGCCCACATAGATATGTGTTTTTGAAGTGAATTCTTTATATTATTATTGATACCTTTATAAACTTTTAGGTTTGGCTGATACCAAATGATCTAATATATAAGAATAAGAGCATATTATTATAATAGGTGTTCTTATGAAAAACAAGACAATTCTATTTTCAGTACTGGTAATCACGCTATTGTTGATATCAGCAACTGTTGCAGCATATTGGATAATTCCTGCATCAGACATGGCTAAGAGCAAGGCAAAGGCTCCGGAAATGTCACCAGTCATAGATGAATATTGGGATATTGAAAAGATAGAGTTTGTACATAATTTTGATGCAAAACCTTCAAAACCTGGCAAGCCTTCAGGACAGGATTTATGCTACAAGCTGATGGGAATAAAATGGAAAACTCTTCCAGTATCATATACAATTAACCCTGTAAATCCATACAACCTTACTCCGGAATTTATAACTGGCGCCATCTCAAAATCTGCAGAAATCTGGGACTCTGAGACAACAGCTGAAATCTTCAGCGAGTCATATACAATTGATTATTCTGCTACTTATGGTGTTCAAGATTATAAGAATAGTGTCGTATTTGGTAATGGTCTTGATTCAAATACAATAGCTGTGACAACTGTCTGGTATACACGGCGTGGAAAGCAGATTTTAGAGTTTGACATGAAATTCAATACAGATTATGTATGGGGGAATGCATCAGAGATGCCAGAAGTCATGGACCTTGAGAATATAGCGATTCATGAGATAGGACATGCTTTTGGGCTTGCAGATATTTATACAATGTCTTGTTCAGCAGTTACTATGTATGGTTATTCTAGTTATGGTGAAACTAATAAACAGACTCTTGAACAACCAGATATCACAGGGCTTCAAGCTATATATGGTCCTTGAAGGACTTTTTCTTTTCTTTTTTTGATTTCTTATTCAGATATATTTTTAAAAAGTAGATATATATGAAAAATATGAAAAGACAGAAATAAAAATTCAAAAAAAGTTAATCTCAAACGGGCAAAGGACAGCCACTAAGCTCTGAAAGTTTTGCAAATGTCTGTTCGCCTGGATAATTTGAGCCATCTATAAACCAGGTGGGATATCCAGTCACGCCAGCGTTCTTGCACTCAAATTCGTTGTCTGGGCATTCAACGTAGTCAACATAGTCAAATGACTTGCCAAACGCTTTTTTCTGGTTCTTGCAATGAGAACACCATTCTGCGCCATACATTTTTACGCCTTTATCTGTTAAACATTTTGCGAAGTCATCATATTGGGCAGGAGTATTCATTGCGGGGTTTTTTAGAGCTAATAGTATTGCAATAAGAATCAATAAAACTACTGCAACCATCATGTATTTTTTACTGTTATCTACCTTGTAGTTGTCTTTTTTAACAGTTTTTTTATTTTTCTTTTGTACCATGAGTTATGTTTGCGAGAAACAGATATATATAATTAATCATTATTACTCATTAGGTTGAAAATATTGATGAAATCTGATTAAATTCAATTATCAGATTTAATTGTTATTAATTTCTTTGAAGACTTGTACAGGTTCATTTATGTAAATGTAACTTATGATTTTGTGATAGACAATACATTTGGGTGCCGGTGTGTGCATTTCTCCCTGATATTTGTTGTTGACATATTTTTTTCGGACTGTCTCAATAAGAGTAATACCATAATTGTCAACATTTAAGACTTTGCCTGAGACATATTCATTTATTATCAATTGATTTGAGACTTGGTCATACAAGGATTTTACTTCAATTGTAACTTTTTTGCCTTTAAGTGTCTGAAGATGTTCTAAATTCTTGTTCATAGCATTTGTTATCGGATTGATGCAATCTATATTTAGGTTATGCTTTCTGGATTTTGTGTCTTTTGTTTTTAGTTTGTTGAAAATGGAGAATGCCATACTCAATTATTGTTATATGAGACATATATAGTTTTTTAGAAATGTTTGTATTTAATGGTGAATGACGAAAAACCGGATATTAGTGGTAGGCGGGTTATCTTTATGTCATCTACTTTTGATTCTGGCGGGCCTTCTTTTAGTTTTTTGACAAAATTGTCTATATTTTCTTTTGAACCTTCAACTGTAATCTCAACCTGTCCTGTGTCAAGATTTCTGCACCAGCCCATAATCTTAAAATTATCTGCCCAGGTCTTGGCGAAGCGCCTGTAGCTTACCCTCTGCACTTTTCCTGTGACTAGGATGTTTAATTGGTACATGAGTGTTATTTATAAAACTCTCTTAATAAATTTTTGCATGAGACATTTTTATGTGAAATCTACAATAGGCAAGACTTGCGGGGATTTCAATCTTAATGATACAGCAGGCGGTGCAGGACGGCTTGATATTATTGCGCGCTCTATCAATTCTGCGCTGTGGCTGTCACATTCGCTCAGGCGCGATGTAAATTTTCACACAATCCTTTTTGGTGAACCAAACCCACCCATATATATCGAAATTGTTGGCGATAAAGTGCGCAAAGTCCAGCCGGATGAAAGAAATATCACAATTTTTATCAAGAAAGCAATTGAAAGATTCAATGAAGGAAGATTTACACAGACTACACCTGGTATCTATTCTGGCAGGCGTACTTTTGACGAGATGATAGAAAAACATAAGGATTGTGACTTTTATCTGTTGTCTGAGGGGGGCGCTGACATTTCTGACGTTGGGATATCAGACAATGCGTTCTTTATCCTTGGAGATAAAGAGGATTTAACGGCTGAAGAAATTGCAGTTTGTGAGAAGTATGGCGCTAAAAAAGTGTCACTTGGAAAGGTGCCGTATCTGTCTAGTCATTGCATAGGATTCTTGAATGTGTATCTTGATAGGGCTACTGAAAAGAAGTCTGTTGATTGATTGGATTTTATATTTATTTTATTTTTGAATTCCCAGATTTTCCTTTTTTATTTTTGATTCTTTTTGCAATAGTAATATGGTTTGGAAAAAGTTCTTTTTTTATTTTACCACCTAAATCGTTATATATCTCTTGAAAATCTAACTTATAGTCATTAAGTTGACCTTTAATTATTCTATTATTATATTCTTTTGAATAATGTTCTATCAATTCTAAAATATTATCAGTATGAATAGCGATAGAATCAAGATTGTTTGAGACCTTTACAAATTCTATTAGGGTAGGTGGTGCGTATTTGTTTAGGTATTTCTGCTTCAATAGATTGAACATTTTTGTAGGGGGGAATATTGTCTCTATATCTTGTTTTATGTAGTTCTTAATTGATTTATTCATATATGTAAATGAAAAATCATGTGATGCACCGTTAGTCCTTATTTGCGTATCAAGTTGATTAATTATTTCACAGAGTAAATTAATTCCTGTTATAAATGTATATATTTTTTCAGGAGTAATCATATCTGTTTTTTTATTCCAAATGTCATGACTTTCATTTTTGATGTATGTGAAAATATCATCAGATATCTTATTTTTGTCAATAGTATGTCTGTTGTCATAAACCCATTTAAAAAATTGCGCCTTGTTATCATCTAGTTGTTCTTTTTTGTTATCAAATGGATTCTCAATATTTGTAATCAGAAATAATTCAAGATACTGAGTAGGATTAATACTTAACTCAGATATATTTTTTGAACTAGAAGAATAATACTCCAAAAATTTAATTCTGTCCTCCTTCGAAATATCTAATTGGTACGCTTTTAGATTTTGTGTATTATTTTGTGGATAATGTCTATGTCTAAATTCTGGAGGGTCTAAATCAAGATCAGGCATTGGTGTGTATTGATTACTAATATCAAATCTTGTATTAATTTGAAAAGGGTTAAAAAATTCATATAATCCATTTGTCCTTTGATCTAAATCAGTCGGATATCTCATATATATCATCACTTATATGTTATAAATTTATATGTGCTAACTTGTTACATAGATTTATTTAGTATAAACATTTATTAATTTTTTATAGATTTTATGTATTTGGATTCTTTTTCGTATTTTTTACACAATCCTTTTATAAAAATAATGTCCTCAATATTAATCTTATGATAATTATTGACTTAGCTTCTAAAATCCTTGCAGATGGATATGTATGTGACCACTGTCTCGGGCGGCAGTTTGCAAAGCTCCTTTCAGGGTACAGCAATAAGGATCGTGGTAATATAGTCCGCAATGCTGTTGCTTTTGCGCTTGATTCAGGCGACACTATCAAAATAGATCCTGTCAACTTACAAGATATTAAATTCAGGACCTACAAGATTAAAAAGATGCAAGTTCCAGTCTGCAAAGTTTGTGATAATATATTTCTTCAAGTTCCTGAAAAAAGTGAACGGGTAATAGAAAACATTAAAGACTCAGAATTTGATACAATACTTGTGGGTGCTCGGCTTTCGGGAAGACTTATAGATAACGAAGAACAACTTTGGGAATCTGTCGGTACTGAATTCTGTGAGTCTATCAAGATGGAACTATCAAGATTTATGGGACAGTTTATCACTACAAAAATCAAGAAAGATCTTGATCGCGCAAATCCACAGATTACAGTCGTTTATGATTTTGAGGAAAATGATTTTGAGATAGGTATAGGTTCTCTATTTATTTATGGTAAATATAAGAAATTTATGCGCGGTATCCCACAGACTAAATGGCCATGCTCTAAATGCAGGGGTCTCGGTTGCGATTCTTGTGACTGGACGGGTAAACAGTACAAAGAGACAGTTGAAGAGTTGATTGCTGCACCTGTTCTTGAAGAGACCGAAGGTATCAATTCTAAATTCCATGGCGCTGGACGTGAAGACATTGATGCGCTTAATCTTTGTGGCAGGGAATTTGTCCTTGAAATACAGGAACCAGTAAAACGGTCCATTGACCTTGTAAAACTTGAGAAAGAGATAAACAAGATTAATAAAGATAAAGTTTCAGTCTCAGAACTTGCTTTTTCTGATAAGAAAACTGTGGTTGACCTTAAAGAGAAAAAAGCTGACAAGACATACTTTGCAGTAGTTGAGCTTGATGCACCCATAACTGAAGCCGACATCAAAAAGATTGATGTTCTTAAAGGTAAGATTATAAAGCAAGAGACTCCTGAACGGGTTACGCATAGAAGAGCTGACATTACACGGGAGCGAAAAGTAATTGATATCAGTTGCGAATTTATTGATTCTAAAAATATAAGGATTAAAGTTAAAGGGGAAGCAGGACTTTACATAAAAGAGCTTATATCATCTGATAACGGCCGAACTAAACCATCTGTGAGCGCTTTATTGGGTGTTGGTGCGACAGTAACTGCTCTTGATGTTGTTGATATTGAGTGAATATTTGCATTTGCTACAACCTGATTATCCCAAAACTTTATAAAAACAATATGTCAATAATTATCATAAATCTTATGATTTTGTTAGAGTTACGTATAAAAACGGTGAAAAAATATGAAACGATCAAGAGGATTCAGAAGCGGGACACGACGTCTATTATATATTGGAAGATCAGTTAGAAGGACTATAACTAAAACACTTAGAACTTTTGAAATCGGTGAGAAAGTATTGATTAAACATGATGCATCAGTCCAGAGCGGTATGCCACATCCAAAATTTTATGGACGTGTAGGTAATGTTGTTGAAAAACGAGGACTTTCATATCGTGTTGCTATAAAAGATGGTAACAAAGATAAGAGTCTTATTGCACGACCTGAACATATAAGGAAATTGTGAGTGGTGATTGAAATGTTAAAGACACTTTCAGAGACTCCTGTAACATTTGCAGAAGCAAAAAGTATGCTTGAAGCAAAAGAAATAATGTTGCATGAAAATGACAAAGAATTAGGTCATGAACAAAGGATTACTCTTGAATATTTAAGGACAATTGCTGTACTTGATATAAATGTTGCAAAAGAGACATCAAAAGAACTTATTGAAGCAGTACCTATACTTAAAGATCATCAGGTAATGATGCTTGTAAATCTTCTTCCTGATTGTGCTGATGATGTTGAATTAATATTTGCAAAAGAGCGAATAAAACTAGATATAGACCAGACTAAAAAAATTGTAGACATAATAGTGAAAGTAAAACCTAAAAAAGTTGTCAAGGCAGTTGTTAAAGAAGAAAAGATAAAGTCTGTGGAGACAAAAACTGAAGAACCTTCTGAAGATAAGTCTGAAAAAGTTGCAGCTAAAAAAACAAAAAAAGAATCAAAAGAGAAAGGTCTATAAATAGATAACTGATTTAATTAATTAGATTAGATATTAAGGTGCAATATTATGAAAGATGAATATGGAATTGTATTGGATTTTCTTCATAGTGGGCACTCTGTAGATAGGAGAGCCACACCAATTGCACAAGTTATAGGCGATGCTAATTTTAATCTATTAGAGGTTGAGCTTAAGGATGGTCATACTATTAAGCCTCTTGAAAGTGTGTATATAGGTACAGAAAAACGTGATATAGTCAAATCTATAAAGAAAAAGCTTATATATAATGACCTTACTGGAAACGCTCAAAATGAGATTGAAGATGCACTAAATATAATTATTGATCAAAAACAGAGCAGATTCATTGAATTTTTCAATAAATCAGGACCATTGACCACAAGGCAACATCAGCTTGAGCTTTTGCCTGGGATTGGTAAGAAACATATGTGGGAAATACTTGATGAACGAAAAAAAGGACCTTTCACTTCGTTTGAGGATATAAAGACTCGAGTCAAACTTCTTCCAAATCCAAAAAAATCAGTTGTAAAAAGGATAATTGAGGAACTTGAAGGTGATGCTAAATGGTATCTTTTCACAACACCACCTAAAGGTTACGGCGAAGATGAGTATTGATTTTTTTGTTAATTTTTATTCTTATTTATTTTTTTGGTATTATATATAGATTCAATCATTGATTTTTATAAAAATCTGGTTACTTCTGACAGTTATTATGATTGCGATAATCTTAAAGGCTATCTGATTGAACTTAACTAAAAATTTTATTGTAAATATCTACACAATAACATATATATCTTTTTGTTACCAATATATTTTTGGTGATGTTATGAATGAAAATATTCAGCTTGTGGATTTAGCAAAGATTGGGGACGAACTTGATACAGAATTTATTAAAGATGAAATATTAAAACATTTTGAAAAAATACAAAAAATTGATGACCGAACAAAACTTAAAGTATATTTCAAGAGACTTCATGAAACTGTTACGGGTAGTGCAAAATATGAAGTTAATGTCACTGTTGATACACCTAAAAAGTCATTTAAATCTGGAAATATTGAGTTTTCGGTAATTGATGCAGTTACAAATGCAATGGAATCTGCTGAAAAAGAGACACGGAAATTTTTTGATAAGAAAAATTCAGAAAGGATAAATAAAACAAGATAATATTCAAACCACAACCTACTATTTTTTTTCTTTTTTAACCCAACTTTGACATTTCGGATCTTTTTTGTTTTTTAGTGTTTTTTTAATACTTGAATTTGACAGTTGGGCTAAAATTTACAAAAATTATGAAAGAAATTGCTCAAAATTGACTTATGTCAAATAGGTTTTCAGAATGAAATAGAGATTAAACTGTCAAACTTCGGTTAAACAGTCAAACTTAGGTTTTAACTGAAAAGATGTTTTAGGATATCTGAAAGTTTTTCAAATTTCTGCTTGACTAAAGAATTGTGGGTTTTTAGATTTTGTGTTCTTTTTTCTACTTCATCAATTTTTGCTGCTATATCTTCAGGATGTGCCATCTTAATCGATCTTGATATCCTTTTTAAAATCTCAAAGTCACGTTTTAATTCAGTCTTTGATTTTTCAATATTATATATTTTGTCTTTGCTTTTTGTTATTTCTGCTACTTTTGTGTCAACAATTGTCTTTATCTTATCGGACTCTATCTTTATTTTCTTTTCTCTACCTTCAATCATATCTATTTGTTTTTCAAGTGTTGACTCTTCACTTTTTAGTTTTTTAACAAGAGTTACCAGTTCATCTTTTTTATGGTCATAATTTTTTAGGTCTTTATTGAACAATTCTATGTGATTTATATCTGAATTCAGTACATGCTCAAATGAACGTATGTGACCTTTTGAAACATTAAGCATTTTTTCTTCAGTATCAAGATCAGATTCAACAGATTCAATTGCATTATCTACATCTCTTTTGAGATCTTCAATTTTTCCTGTCTTGACTTTTAGATTCTTTTTTGTTGATTTGAATACAAGTTCTCCTTGACTATTATAACTTGTAGTTATCATTTTTGATTCTGAAAGTGCGTTTGCCCAAGATTCTATTATTGAAGGTTTTATGTTTAGTTCTCTGGAGGCTTCACCAAGTGTTGTCTGACCTTCAGAACTTATAACTTCAAGAAGTTTGTCTATGCCTGTTAGTAATATTGTGTCTTTCCAATCTTCCATCTGTTACCACTTCTTGATATTTGTATTGAGGGTGTTAATATATCTTTTTGATATTGTGGCTGTTAAACTACACTTATTTATAGGACTAAACACTAATTTAAATGATATGGAAAGGCGCGGACAATCTGGTCTGGAATATATGATGATTGTCATCATCGCAATGCTTCTTATGACTCCGGCAATACAGAAAGGTACTACACTCTTATCAGATATGAAAATGGAAATTAATGTCATGCAAGCAAAAAATACTATTAATAGTATCAGTGATGCTGCCGAGTCTGTATTTGCGCAAGGTGAACCTGCAAAAATAACAATTCGTTCAAAGTTCCCTGAAAATATCAATCAATCTGTGGTAGGGCAGAGAGAAGTCATGATACGCCTTAATTCCTATGGAGGTATGACGGACATTGTCAATCATTTCGAATTTAATGTTACGGGTACACTTCCACAACACAATGGATATTATGATATAACAATACAGGCTATAAAGATATTAGGAGTCACCTGGGTAAACATAACAGGCGAATAGTTCTTTTTTAATATATGAGGATTGATGAAAATATGGTCTATTTTGGAAAAAAAGGTCAAAGTGGGCTGGAGTTTATGATGCTTTCTATTTTTCTACTTGTCCTTTTTACTTCAAGTTACTCAATTATAAATAAGAATGGTGTGGATGTTCTCGATTATAAGAGAAATTACCTTGCCACATCTATTTCTGAAAAGATTGCTTATGAGACAAATATGGCCGTGACTTCAGGCTCTGGATACCTTAAGATGTTTTTTATACCTTATGATATTTATGGATATGATTACAACATAACATTTTCAAGAAGATCAGTATTTGTAGATTGGGTGGGTAATTCTCAGGCGTCACATATCGTAACAAGTAATTTTTCAGGTATGTTTCTTAAAGGGTATAATTACATTGAAAATGATGATGGTGTCATATCTCTCAATCCTGCATATACACAGTCACCGTCTATAATTATGTCTTACATACCAAAATATCCAAGACCTGAAGATGATGTAATTATCCAGATATCTGCTGATGATGTGTATAATGGTAATAAGAACATTTATGGGTGCTATCTTTCTGATGACGAAGTGATATGGACGGATTTGGCAGCTATTGACGGCACATATAATGCGCCTATTGAAAGTGCAAGCATAAATTTAGGTAATATGTCAAGTTCAACATATACATATTATGCGAGATGCAATGACACTGACGGATTTATGAGTATGGATGAGGTTACATTTAGGGTATCCGCTTCTGGGTCTGGGTGGTGGAACAGTGATTGGAAATATAGAATTCCAATCAATATCACAGTTGATGATTACCAAAGATATAATTATCCTGTTAGATTGCGTATAAATTTCACTCAACAGCTTATCAATCTTGGTGACGGTTTTAGTTTTGACAATAATTCTATTCGGATTGTTGAATGGGATAGTGGTTTAGAGGTCAATATAGAGTCTCCTGTTAACTATAAGGAAATAATTAAGATTGACAAGTATTATCCTGACCTTTGGGACATGACAATTGATACTGGCACTACGCGGGTTGATTTCACAAACGGTGTTAACCAGACAGGAAATACATTTGGTGTTACAGGGGATGATGATGGCTGGGACTGGACAGATTCAGCAATTCTAGCGCCTTATGGACATAATGATGCTCAAGCGGATTATTTTGCGTATTTTGGTGACCCTGATGGTTACTCTGACTTTGATACGGATGATGGTTCAGGGGCATTAAAACCTGATCTTCCTTCAGATTCAAAATATCTTGCAGTCATAATAGGTAACAGGTTAGATGATGTTAATACGGGTGATGATATACTTGACAGCGGTGCCTGGGGAACTAAATTTTATATTGATGCTGAAATGTATTCTGCAATTGAGGCGGGAGGTAAGGCATATTTTTCTTTTGACTATTATGCTGATGACCTTGATGATGATCTTGAAGAGGGCGCATGGATAAAGGCACGGTTCGGCGATTCTACTGTGATGAATTATCTTGGTTCAGACCTTGACACTGGACATCCATATTCGGATAATACTTTAGAAATATGGGCATCTGTAGATAACCCAAACAATGGGTGGGATGACCTTGTGGCTGGTGTGTTTAAGGAGGATGTTAGCAGATATATTACTAGTGCTGGATGGTATTATCTTGACTTCGGGGGGAAGGTGGACTGGATGGATTCTGATTCGAACGGGCATAGTACTTCTGAAGGCCTGGGTGCATATTTTGATAATGTTGAACTTATGATTAAAAAAGAGACATCAACTTATAATAATGCACAAAATGCAACTCTTGATGTATATTTTAAGCTTGAAGGAACCACAGAAGTCGGTGAGATACGTAATTATTATTTATATTTCGGGTCAGATAATGTGTCTAAACCTGCATCTATTATCACAATGGATTATGATGTTGAATATTTCCATATAGGTTATTATTATACTAATGCTAGCAAGATGGAAACTGCTCTTGATGCACTCATGACTGACAGGTGGATTACTTCGTGGATACGTACAAATACTGGAACTGTCTCACCTAACATAAAAGTATCCACCATTGATCCTGATGTAAATGTTGTCATATTGGGCCAGTCTGACAGCCCTACATTCACTCTCAGCTCATGGATACAAAAAAATAATACACTTATCATATTTTCTCCGAGCAAAGACCTAACTACTGACTTGCCCATATCAGGATATAGCTCAAGCAATCATGAGAAATATGGTGAACTTGCGACAACTGCATATACAGAGCATATAGAGACTGAATTAAGTAGGAACTCTATGAACTATGGATATCTCAATCTGGGATCACCAGGAATACATACTCAATCTTGCGTTGAAGCTGATGAGGGAGACAATCAAGTGATGATTAGCTATTGTGATTATTATGGTGGTGCTATAAGCCTCAATAATTATCCATCAACTTCATCAGAGACAAGTGCATATCCTAGTGCGTCTTCGGATATACTTGAACGATATATATGGAAACTTCTTTTTGAGAGGACTAACCAGCCTGCTATTTCTTTTGGGATGGTAGAAGAATATATAGGGTGAATTATGTATGATAAGATGGACTAAAAGAAAAGGGCAGACATTTACACCTGACTTTTTTGTGAGTGCAATCATATTCATATTTATATTAAATGTAAGTTATCTAGCATGGAATAGTGCACAAGACATAGGTTCTGATTTTGAGACGGACTATATGCAGAAAAAAGTATTTTATATAACTGATATGATTGCAAGGACACCTGGATATCCTTACGGGTGGAATAGCACAACTGTGGAACTTATAGGACTTTCAGACAGTTCCAATATGATTAATTACAGTAAATTTCTTGAACTTCAAAATGTCAGCTATGGTGGTATGACATTTTTATGGGGGATTAGTGACTATGACTTTAATCTTACAATCTCTGGCGAAACTACATATGAGACCATAGGTAAATCAATCGATAATAATGCACGATATATAACACCTATTGAACGGGTTGTGCTTATTGATTATGGTAATGGGACAATAGATAAGGGATATTTGAAATATACATTGTGGAAAATATGAATATTATGACAAAACGTACAGGACTTATATTTACATTGGATGCGTTGATAGCTCTTATCTTAGTCATGGGGGTATATGTTTTTGTTATGGATTATAATTCTAGTCCATTGCAGCAGAAGACTAATTATCAGCAGTTACATTTTACTGCTGTAGATGGGATGAACATATTTTCAAAGACTGTGTTTGATAATATAAATCAGACCCTGAGGGAACATATCTTGGAGAATACTGAAGTGGGTTCTTACGATATCAACAAGACTTTGCCAGATATCATAGGAAAACTGTGGGCATATAATGATACTGGTTATGCATCACTTATAGTTGAACAGTTCTTTGAAAATATAATACCTGCGCATTATGGTTATTCTGTCAAGATAAAAGGCGTTGTAGATGATACTTTGATATATGCATCATCTGGTTTACGTCCAGATATTGAGGTAAGCAAATTTTCAGTATCAAGCTATAGGATAATTTCTGGGTATGAGGAAGATATACCTTCTGAAAGTTTTGTGGCTTCTGCCTGGGCTGTTGAAGCACGAAAAAATTCAACTAAGATTTTCCCTTTCAATCTTGGGGGGGGTGGTTGGGGCGGTGAAAATTTTACAGTTGATAAATATTTCACGTTGCCTCAAAATACAACCATTAGTGAGGCTACATTTGTTTTTTCATTTCATTATTACCCTGACATTGAGGAAATATTGGTCAATGGTGAATCTTTTGATGAAAGTGATATCAATTGGATATATTATGAGTATGATTCTGGGGCAGGTTACGGTGCTTACGGTACAATAAACTCAACAAGACTCAAAGATAGCATTTCTGAAGAGGACAATCATATAAGGCTTATATTAAAAAATGGAGAATATAATTCGCATGTGCACCCTGGTATGTATCTTAAGGTACAGTATCAGTCTGATCTGCTTTATGAACCAATTCAAAAAAGATTTAGTTTGGATAATATGGTGGGGGCTGCTGCAGCATGGCAAGTACAGGCGTTCCATATACCAAAAGATGCTAATATAACAAATGCTACCTTACATATTGAAGGCCATCATGTAGACAAGAAAATCAGCATATGGGTGAATGATAATGAGATATATTCTGTTGTAAATCCATCTTCATCAAATGTCAATCTTAATTTTACGTTTTCAGAGATAATTAATGATATACATGCAACCTCTTCCAGTGGTTCATATTACAGTACTGGTGAGACTAATACGCTTGCAGTATATCTTGATATCAATCCAATGGGTAATCAGCCAGTTACGGGGGGTTCAGGGGAATGTGAGATATCAAATGAGTCGTATATTGAATTGGAATATACTGTTACTGGTGGGATACTTAGATACGGTATGATAGAAGTTACAGGTGTTGAGGAATTCAATAATGGTGGACCTGAACTTATCAAAAAATCTAATTTTACTCTGCCTGATCGTGATATAACAAAAGCGTTTATTCATCTTGCACAATATTACAGTTGGATGGTTGCAATTGCTGTATGGAACGAAGATGAAGATGAACCCTCATGGCGAGGTAATGAGTGGGAAGAGTATCAGATATTTAAGTCACCAACCGGTCGTGCGGTGCCAACAGATATCTATGTACCACTTGACAGGCTGAATAAGGGAGAAGTCAACTGGATAAAGGTGCGTGATGGTTTTTTGGGTGGGAGTAGCGACAATACTATACTTCCTGAATCAACTTTTGAGTTCAGCATACTTGTGCCCTCTATGGTTGGTTACGGTGATAATTTTCCTACTCGTGAAGATGCAATAACTGATGCAAACTCACGGCTTGATGACATATTAGGTGAATATGCTGAAGCTACAGCTATTGATAATGAAGCTATATCTATGTCGCAGGTACCTTGGATGTGGGGACCTGTATATCTTACTTTTGAGATATGGAAATAGGATTTGATGATATGATTGAAATATTTATTACACGACGGAAAGGTTTTGTCTATTCATTATTTTCAGTACTTGTAATTGTGACTATCTTAGGTATGATTTCAATAAGCTCAAACAGTGACATGAACCGTGATCTTAAGATTAACATTGATGAAAAATTACGCACTGATGAACTGTTCTATTTCAAAGAAGGGGCAAAACAGGATTTTAGCCGCAGTTCATACATTTCAGGGAAAAGAGCAGTTATTGCTTTGGTTGATAAAATATTGCGTGATGGTAATTATACAACTGGCTATTCTGATGATATTATCGAAGCTTTTTCTTTGAATGGCAATTATGGTAATATGACATCTACAATCATGGTAAATTCTACAATTGTTGACTGGTCGGAAAGCATAAGTTATCTTGGTCAGTTGCATCGGATTTCAGTATCAATTGATGTGATAAATACGACTGTTGAATATAATGATGCGTATTCCTTGAAAATGTCAAATTATGTCAATATCTCTGTGCTTGGAGACATTTTTGGTATACTGTTCAAAGATAAGATATATTCTGAAAATAAGATTGGGATTGAAGCTGTTGAAGACCCGCTCATATCTATTGAAAGTTATGGGTATCTTAGGCAGATTGTAAATAGATGCAATGATACTCTTTATCCATATCATGCGCAAAAAATATCTGATACTGGTATATTTAGTTATTCTGCTGTTGATAACTGGACAAGCGGGAGATTGAGTTTTGATATTGATGATCCTGACCCTGCTCTTAAGATACTTGTAATATCTGACATCCCTGCTGGACCTAACAATGCAGATGATTTTTTGGGAGTGGTAAGCGAGAATGTATCTGATGACGCGACAGGTATTGATAATTATATATTTGGCGCAACTTCAGTTATTTTTAATATGTCTGGGCTTGTTTTTGAACCAATAATTGTAATGACTGATGATGAAGTTTGGGCAAGCTATATCTATGATGAGATAAATGTGTCTTGCTATTTTATAGATTCTTTAGGTCCATCTTTTTTAGACCGTGTTGAAGGGAATCTTGTAACTACTGAAAGATATAATATGACAGATGAGACAGTTGGTATAGCATCATTTATTACAGTCACTGAACTTCCGGAAGAGCTTCAGAATACATATTCTTCTGTTGATTTTATGTATTTTAGTGAGGTTTCTGGGAAAAAAATTAAAGGTGTCACAGAAAGTAAGGCAGGGACTGATCTTGTCTTAGGGTTTCTTTTAGATGATGAACATGTATCTTTGTGGGGGCTTTCTGGGTTAGATTATTATTAATCTAACAATTATATATTATCCTTGTTCTCATAGCCTTAATCGTCTCGGTTTATTTTTTAACAAACTTCTCGCAGATTTTATTATGTGATTATTGTCAGAGTATAAATATTTTGAGGAATCGTCACCATTATATTCTATATTGTGCCTATAATTATTTAAAAATCGTTCAATGTTTTTTTTAAGGATATCATGTTTCTGCATATGTGCTACTATACGAATTATTTCACCTTCATAAGAACCATCATTTGTCACAAAATAGGCATTGCCAAAATCTAATAATTTTGCATGTTTTGTCACGGTATCAATCATAAGGTGATGTGGTATTTCTTCATTATATATGACACTTTTCTGATGCATCTCTGAAAAGATATCTGCAACTATTTTTGCGTATATGGTCTGGTGTCGTTTTAAGAATCTAAAATTATTGTGATATGCTGGCATATAAGGTATGTATTCTTCTGAGATGATATGTTCGTTACCTGAATTAATGCAGCACTTTAATTTTGGCATGAAACTTGAGTCTTTCAATTGTTCTATAATATTACATTCTTGTTTAGTTTGGGCATATTTTATTATATATTGCGGGGTCTCGTCTTTATCTTTAATCAAAAAAACCAGATCATAATTGTTGGTATATAACCAATTATAGTTCTTATCATGTTTATTTAATCTACCATAATGTTTAAATTGGTGAACATTATCATCTGATTTTTCATCTCTTTTTGAATTTTTATATATTAAGATATCATTTATATCATTATCGGATATTTTCATTTTATCAAAGGCAGGTCTTAGTTCTGTGATTAAATTAGGTATTATTTGTTTTGGTAGAGGTTTCCAAAAGTTATATTTTTCAGGCATGAATATTATTTAATGGATATAGATTTATAAAAGTTATCATTTAGAAGTTATAAAATGTGATACCTATAATATTTTGTATAATGATTGATTATCCAATAAAATTTTTAACAATTAATATAAAATAGATACACTGTATTTTTATTTTATTCTTATACCTTTCTTTTTCAGCATATCTGCCTTTTTCTTTGAGCATCTCTCGCATCTGAATTCTGGTTTTTTGTCATCTGTCCTGTCATAATTTTCAGACTTTACAAGACGGTAACCTCTCGAGACTTTGTTGCAGTCTGTGCATTTAATCTTTTCTTTGATTTCCCATCGTGTTGCAAGGTCATCTGTCGTAAATATGTATCTATCTACCCAGAAAAATATTAGTCCACCTATAAGGTTGGCTATAATTGTTGCTGTCCACCTATCTGTTGTAGATAACCATATCAGAACAAGTGCAAGTATGGGTGTGCTCAACTGCCACCTTGCAAGGTATAAGGTATATCGTTTAATGTTGACTTTCATCATATTATCAGATTTATAGCTTTCTCAAGAAGTATTCTTGGATAACCTAAATATGGAATTCTTAAAAGTGGTGTTCCGTGAACCCATTCAGGTTGTACTACCCATGGGTCAGCTTTTGAGTTTGTGATTGTGTTGTCGCCTTTTGTCTTGAAAGAACCGTCATCATATATCTCAAAGACGCGGTGGATTATTAGTTTTCCCATTGGGGGGTAATAGTACACTATTATGTCACCGTTAACTATGGTTTCTGGGTCAATCCCTTTCAGGAATAACATGTCGCCAATTTGTAATGTGGGTATCATTGATCCTGAGACTACTGTCACTATAGGGTCTGGGGTTGCGAGGACAAATTTTAGTCCAGTGTAAATGAAGAGCGCGAAGAAGATTCCTAAGAATATGTATAATATGTCTCCTAGGAATTCATTTTTAATAAGTGTCCTTAATTTTTGTTGCAGTTTATTCTCTTTTTTTTGATTTGGCGCAAAATCTTTAGTTTCCATAAGAACAACTCATTAGGATATTAAATATTTTTCAAGGATGTTTATATATATAGAGGATTGATTTTAGAAAGATGCACTTTTATAGCCTTCTTCTTTTACTATTTTTTTGAAATGTTCGATATCTATAGGATAATTTTGTTTATCTATAAAATATTCATCTATTATGTATAGTATATCATACAAATAGAGAGCTAAACTGTTCATTGACATAAAAATCAACTTTTATTGAAATTAATGATATAGATTTCTTAAATATCTTTCATGAATTTCTTCTTGTTTTCTCAATAAATCCCAAATATTTGTTATATTTGAAGAGAATATGTCTGCAAGCTGGAAATTTGTAGTATCAAATTGTGAGGTGATATCAGAATAAAATCCGGCTATACCTGCTGTGCCAAAAGTTCCTTGTGGCATTGTGTCTGTGTAGGGTATCTGTATTGGTGATATAGGTGTTGATGAACTATTTTCGGGATTATACATCTTAGTCTCAAGCTCTCTGTCAAGCATTTCTAAAGCATTGTAAACTTTTGCAAGGTCTATATCCAATTCTGCAAAGACTGAATTAAAAGAGTCCATAGCTTTAAAGAAGTCGCCATAAGTTTCAAGAGCGTTGTAGAATGTTTCTTGTCCTTCTTCTATGTTGCCTTTACCAAGTACATAATATATGTTTTCAACTATACCTTTACATTTATCATATACAGGGTCTGAAGTATTTAGATGTGCATTATATTGTTTCTCAAGTTGATTCATATATTCATTTATCATATACTCTGCAGTCAATTCTGCGTCACCTTCCCCGAAAGAGCGAAGCATGTTTGTTGAATATTCTAATTGTTCTCGATGCGCTAATTCATGAAGTGTAGTGTAAAGTGTATCGTTTGCAGAAAGATTGTTATTATAAAATATGTCTGCATCTATAATCATTTCACCTGTTGAATCATATCCTATACTTGATTTAATCATGCCTGCAACACCGTAAGGTAAATTATCAACACCGTATACGTTTGTGTCATTGAAAATGTCTGCTATTTTGTCAGGATTTGAGGAATTGTCAAGATAAATTTGTTCTGCTATGTCTTTAACACCATATATATTAATTGCAGCATCTAATCCACCTGCAGATTTTATATCTGAATAGATTGAACTGGTTGAAATAGAATCGTAGTTTATGCTTTTACTGTCTGCAGAAGTTGTACTTAATGATGAATAAGTAGAACTACATGAACTACCACTGCAGGAGGCACAACTATCTGACATAATAATGACCTATAGTATAAATTAGTATTATTTAACTTTAAATATGTTATTTATTTGACATTATTTGGTTTTTGTATGTTTTTTGGGGTTTTTGAATAATTTTGGTTTTTTTCAGTTATGTTTAATAAAAATTTGTATCTAATAATTGTTATGGATAAAAAGACTGTGCCTATAATGGACAGACCAACACCGGAACAGATACAGCAGTATTACCTTCGTCCTGAGATATTGAAACATATGTTTTCAATATGTTATAATAAAGAAATTGCGCCACGGTTTGATGCGTCCTATTATGGTAAAAGACCGGCTTCTGCACCGTTTTTAGGTGACCTTGAATATATGGTGAAACAGAAGGCTACATCGTTTCACGGGTCGGTTGAACTGTGGAAAAATCCCATGGCACTTTCAAGCGAACTCAATAAGATTGAACTTAATTCTTTGCGTTCTGGCTGGGACTTTATACTTGACATAGATTGTGATTTAGGTTTTGAGTATGCGCGCACAACTGCAATGCTTCTTGTGTCAGCTCTTGAGACATTCGGAATCAAGAATATCTCTGCAAAATTTAGTGGCAGTCGTGGTATTCATGTCGCAGTGTCACATAAATCTTTTCCTGAAACTATAAATGGAGTGCCAATAAGTCGTATGTATCCTGAACTTCCTAGAAATATGGTGGGGTTTTTGAGAGCTTTTATTAAGAAAAGGCTTGTTGAAAAATTCATTGAGATTGATGCATCTGTACAGCCACTTCTTAAAGAAGAAGGTTCTCTTGAACCTAATCCATATAATATTATCGATGTTGAAGAAAATTGGGGAGTTAGGCACCTGTTTAGATTCCCATATTCTTTTAATGAGAAAACGTGGCTTGTGAGCAAGCCGATTCTAAAAGATAAGATAATCGATTTTAGGTATGATGATGCGCGATATGATAAGGTTAAAGGAGATATAGGGTTCCTTGAGACCTGGGAAGCAGATGAGGCATCAACTCTTGTTCTTGAGACTATGGATTGGGCGGAAGAACAGGATGAGATTAATGAGAAATTACAAAAGAACAAAAAGTCTGCATATGATGGGAAACGGTTTGATGGACCTCTGAAAAAGATTGAAGATACATATTTCCCGCCTTGTATCATAAATATGCTTAACGGTGTTCTTGATGGACGAAAAAGGGCAATATTTGTGCTTATTAATTTTTTTATGACTTGCGGATGGGAGTTAAAAGAGATTGAAGACGAACTTCTTGAATGGAACAAGAGAAATCCAGATCCTATAAAGACTGTATATATATCAACACAGCTCAATTATGCTTTACAGAGAGAGAAACCAATCATGCCACCCAATTGCCAGAATAAGGGGTATTATATGGATATGAAGGTATGTGTGCCGAACGGATTCTGTCCAAAGATTACGAATCCTGCAAGTTATGCAATTAAGAGAGCGGGTGTGTCTGATAAAGGTAAGAAGGACAAGACTAAGAAGATTGGTAAAAAAAGTGTGACGAAAAAAGAAATTAAGAGGAATTGATAAAGGGCTCTGTGAGTTTTAAATCAACAGTTTTCCCATTCAAATTCTGTGTCATCTGTATCTTCTGTGCATCTGACTTTGTTGCTTACTATCTTATAATATTTTAAATTTGTGTTTTCAAGAACTTTTCTGTAATTACAACAGTAATAATTTGCGTAGTTGTTCTGTAATGCATAGTTATCAAGTTCAAGTTCTGAATATTTTTGTTTCTTTAAATCTAAATCATTTTTGTACAGTTCTAATTCATTTGATAAGGTTGTTTTGGAAGTGTTGCAGTAGTTAAAATTTGTTTTGATGGATGTAAGTTCATTTGAACATGTAATGTATTGTGAAGATAAAGTGTTTTTCTGTTGGATGCATGCTTCGGCAGTTGTTGATTTGCTTTCAAGTTCTATCTGGTACTGAGACAATTTTCCGGAATCGGTATTTAATTGGTTCTGGCACAGATAAAATTGCTTGTTTGCTTCAAATTTTGATAAGTCTGGAAAGTCTGAGTTTTGAGAAATAGCTTTGTCTTCTTGACTTAAAGTTAGGTTCCCTGTAATTTTCGATCCAATTAGTAATAGAACAAGAATAAGTGTTACTGAGATAAATAATGGTTTCTTTACTTTGTCAATAATTTTTATAATAGGCGCATTAGTAGTATTTATAGTATGATTTGTTTTTTTATCTGCGATGTTTTTACAAGTATTTGATTTAGGTCTTTGTGTCTTATTCTCTTTTGGTGTGAAATTATATCCTGCCATAGTATTATATTTGTGTCTAGGGTTTATAAATATTTACAAAAAAAGAATTGAAAAGAAAAAAGAAAAAATTTTTAGGATTACTCACATTCAATTGTCATTACAAGTTTGCCGTAAACTTTTTCACTTGAAAGGATACTACAGTCTGAAAAATCACCAGTAATACTATCATTATTCTGTGTTGATTTTTTGTCAATAGTTGTATCTGTTACGGTAACACCTTTACCATCGGTATCAAGGTCATGCCACTGGAACAGTTTTACTTGTTCTGTCTTTGCATCTACAACTGCGACAGCTTTGAGTACCATCGCCTCATAGAATCCCGAATAGATAGGTATCACATAGAAATATCCATTGTCAATCCTCTTGAATAGCGGCTGAAGCGGGTACCAGTCTGAATAAAGGCTGATTTCACCTCTTGCACCGTCAAGGGCACGTTCGGGACCTATTAGACCCATAGCTCTTGTGTCATAGATTGTGACTTTTCCGTATTCTGTGCCTTCTGCCTCAATATCTATATAGTGAGTGATTGCTTTTCGTGTGTTGCCTTCAGGCTCTAATTGTATCAGTCCGAACAGGCGGTCATCTTCTTTATCATACTGGAAATAGAATTCTTTTGCAATCTCATAGACATTCTCATGTTGGAGATAATAGTTTATGAAACCTTTCCAGCTTGCGTATCTTGCCCAAATAATTGTTCGTTTCATTGAATAATCTTCATCAATCAATGCCTGGTTGTCAAGAAGCCACGCAGGTGCATTGCCTGAAGTTATGTCATTTTCACTGTAAAATGCTTTTGTTCCGTCATTATAAAGTGCAACAATACCAACCTGCTTTGTATAGAATTTTGTGATAAATATTGTAGGTATCTCAAGCTTTACGGGTGCGAACCATACAGGTTCACTGTTATCATCATGGCTCAATACGGTGTCTCCAAAATTGAAATATGGGTAGCTTAACCAGTAATTTATGTTTACATCCCTTATCTTTCCTGAGAATATTATCTGGTATGCGAGAGGTATTAGGCCTTTTCTTTCTTCTGAGTATTCCATCGTTGTCTTTATCTTTGTCCTTTTTGATGGGTTCTGCGCATCTACCAATATGTATGCAGGTGATGGGTTGCCCATGTTGACAAGTCTTGTGGGTTCATAACCTATTACCCAATTTAGAGTATTGTCTATCGGATAGATGCCATCCCAATCTCCTGAGAGTTTCCAGCCGGTCTCTGTGACCATAGTCTTTGGTATCTGGAGTGCATATTCTTGGGATACAAGACGCATATTTTTTATGTTGTCCCATTCTATGTCTTGTACACCTGTGTCTGTTTCTGGACTTACTATTACTATCTCAGCATTATCCATGTCATACCAGCCTACTTCCATAGGCGGTGCAAAGATTGTTGCAAATATGTTAAGGAAAAACAGTATCAATACCAGAGCAGTTATTATATGTGCCTTTGGCTTTTTTAGTTTTATTTTTGATGCGTCTTCAGTCATCATAGATGCTAGATTATCTAGACCTATGCTCTTTGACAGGCCTATTATGAATATGCGCAATATGACTGCAAATATTATTGCACCAGTTGAGCTTATGCTTACAAGAACAATACCTACTACCCATGAAAACATGATATCTCGTATCAGACCTTTCTTGCCGAAATTGCTAAGTACACCAAATACTGCGATACCACCGACTAGAAATGCCCAGAGGGTGTAGAAACCAACAAATCCTAGATTTGTGAAAATATCAATCCATAACATAAAAGTTAATTAGAGTTTTGATGTTTATATATGAATGTAGAAATTCCTATAAATATTAACCACTATTCTAAAATTTTTTGATAAGATACACATTTAGATTACACGTACAATAGACACTATATATAATACTAAAAATATCACGCCGTCAAATTGCGTCAATTTGCGCCGTACTGTCACCATGTACAGAAGTAAGGTCAATATGATTAGAATTGGCATGGTTGTTATATAAAAGGATTTGATAATAGGGATTGTTGCCATAGTCGTCATTGCCCCCAACACAATTAAAGTATTGAAAAGGTTTGAACCTATTATGTTTCCTACTGCAAGACCATGATGTTTCTTTCGCATTGCAATAAGTGAGGCTGTAAGTTCGGGAAGACTTGTGCCGATGGCTATGAATATGAAACCGAATGCGCTTTTTGACATCCCTAAGGCTGTCAATATACCAATTCCTGATGAGATTAGGTAGTTTGCGCCAACTGTAAGTGCGACAAGACCTACGCCTAACAAAATAAACTCTATGTTTTTTATGTTATCTTCAGTTTGCGGTATCTTTTGTTTCTTGTGCAACTTGACAGACCATGTTAGGTATATAGTATATGCACCTATGAAAAATATTCCTTCCATAAATGTCAACACATAATCTGCAAATGCTATTATTGTGGCCATGATTGAAAACATGAGAAAATAAATGTCTTGTTTTTTTACATTACACCTTATGTATTTGGAATATAAGATTGTAGTTATGCCTAATACCAGGCCTATGTTTGCTATGTTTGATCCGATTATGTTTGATACTGCAATCTCGGGGGTTCTGTAATAGACTGCAGTCAATGATGATGCCAGTTCGGGTAGGCTTGTGCCTATTGCAACGATTGTCAGCCCTATAAGGAATTCTGAAATGTTATACTTTTTTGCTATTTTTATGGCGCTCTCTGTTGTGATATCTGCACCTTTTATTACTGCTAGAAGAGATATGATAAATATGATTATGTCAAACATGATAATGATTTGAGGGATAAAGATATATATACAAGATAAATGCAAAAAAATATTATGAGTATTATCAAGAAATTGTTAGGTCTTGAAAATGAATATGTATGTCACATTTGTGGCAAGGTATTTACAAATCCGAGGGCATATAAGCTGCATAATGCAAATCATAAGATAATATTTACTAAAAATAT
>JAHYJO010000014.1:0-10234 GCA_019429125.1 Nanobdellati archaeon
AAGTGTTAGAAAGAACAGTAAAACCTTTTGGAACTTCTGCAAAATTAGATGTGCCTAAGAAATATTTAGGCAAAAGGACATATGTTTTAATTTTGGAGGAGTAATCCTCCTATTTTGTCCCACAGCCCCTTTTTCAGCTTGATTAATATTCATAGAATGTGAAAACATAGAACTAAGGTCATATATCAATTGATTACTTTCATCTGTGAGCTTTTTAAATATTAAGCTTTGAGCTCCACGATCAATACCAATCCGATGTAATATCTTTGATATATTTTTTGGATTTAATTTTGGATTGATGTGTTCTAGATTATATAATTTATCCCAGGAATCATTTGCTCGTTTTATTGGCATGTAACCATTTACACGAAGCATAGCTAAAGAATAGATTTCTTCCCAGCAATCAGGAAATGCATCTTTAAGTACTGGTTTTAATGGTTCTATCGCTCTATGTAATAACATAGAATTACCATATTCTTTTATTGTTCTTATATCTGATGAGGTAATCTCTTTTTGTTTATTCGCTATCAATAGTCCTTTATACTTATCTAATTTACCTACATATTTTGAGACTTTTTTTGTTTTTTTATCCGTTTTATCCCACTGGGTTGTAGAATTATAAACATAATAATTTTTGCCAATTAGTTTTATTTCAAGACACTGTTTACCCTGTTGCCTTTGTCCATCCAACCACGTTTTTGCCCAGTCTTCCATAATCCCTATTTAGGGATTATATATTTACTCA
The DNA here is from genome assembly GCA_019429125.1 of Nanobdellati archaeon. GTDB lineage: Archaea > EX4484-52 > EX4484-52 > EX4484-52 > GLR71 > GLR71. The sequence continues at coordinate 746 of JAHYJO010000014.1, forward strand.
ACTTTTGCGTTAATTATCAAATAATTGATTAATCGATATATTTTTGTTCATAATCAATTCTATTGTTTTTCTTTCAAAAAATTCTTTTATTTTCAAACACATTTTCGCAATCGATAAATACCTTTTGGAGCAATTATCTTTCAGACAATTATTCATTTTTAGCAAATTGTATGCAAGAGAAACCAGGTGTAGGTGTCTAACTACTCCTCGGCGTTTTCTTAACTGCAATTTGCCTAAACCTAAACAATTTTTAGTATCTTTATGAAATTGCTCGATACTAAATCGTTTTTGATACTGTTTGAGAAGTGTGTCATTTGAAACATCAATAATATTTGTAATAACACAATTCCAGTCTTCCCATTCCCGTTTATTTTTATGTTTTCTTCGATTAAACAATAATCGTTTATCTCCAACAGACTTTATGTTTACAAGTATCGATTTTGTTTGATATTTATAATCCTCAATTGAAAAATCAATTGTATCTTTAATTGTTTTTGTAAATTCATTTACATTCGAAATTTCTCCTTCAAACACAAATTTTCGGTTAGATTTTGTTGCAATAATATATTTTACTCCATGTTTTTCAATAAAATTTAAAATTTCTTTACTACAATACCAACTATCAATTAAGACTATGCTAGGTTTATGATATTTGAATGCTTTATCTAATATTTCAATAGCGAGATCAATCTTTGTTTTAAATTTTAATTCATCGTTACAATTTTCTTCTTTTGTATAAATATCAGTCATAAATGAATAAAACTGATTGTTCAGGACATATCCAGAAGTTATAATCTGTTGACCAAATAGATATGTATTTGTCGAGTGATCATAATGTTTTCCAGAAGAAGAAATATATTTTCCATATTTTTTCAAAAGACTATCATCTACTACAAAAAAACAAAATTTATTTAGCAACTTCTTTTTTTTCAATAATGTTTTTGTACCATCTGTAAAATCATCTTTTAACCACGGATATTCTGTAAGAAATCGATTTTGATTTGATTGATCTGTCTTTTCTAAATACTGATTTGTTATTCCATCAACGGTCTTGTTATCGGAAATAATAAGACCCGTTATGTATCTTTCAAAAAGTCCAAAACTTCTTTTGTAAAAATTTGGTCGAAAAGCATTTAAGTCTGAATGCCATAAATCTATGTTAGATAGTGTTGTTTTCATGTGTCTCAAAACTATTTGGACGCAACACTATTTACTATTTTCCTAAAAACCGCAAAAGTTGAGTAATTTCTTGATTTTTTACTAAACTAGATTCATTTTGGAATAAAAATAAGACTAAATTTCTCTTTTTTTATAATTTTTCTAAATTATAGCCCAACTGTCAAATTCATTTGGCTAATTTTGGTGAATTTTTTAATTTTTATTCTAAATTAAATCTGAATTTCAATATAAATCAAACCATATAACTTATTTTAATTTTGGCATATAAACTGTCAAATAGAGTATTAAAAAATAAGTGAAAAAACATAATAAACGAAATCAATAGGTATACTAATGCCTGTCAAATACAGTATTTAAAAAACACTAAAAAAATAAAAAATGTGTATTTGTTTAGCTAATTTTTGTCTTGCTTAATTTTAATTTTTTAAGAGATAACTACTATTTTTTGAAATAATTATATTTACACTTTTTTAAGTTGGGTGCAAGCTATCGATTTTATAAAAATATAATTAAATAATTTTTAAGATTTTTTAACAACACATTTTTAAGCGTTAGCTATTGATTTTGTAACAATTATAACTTATTAAGAATCACACCATAACGGCCGGAGCATATTGATTATTTTTGTGCTAAACAAGTACAAAAATGTCAGAAATGTCAAAGTTGGGTTCTAACTATTAAAGAACATTATGCTTCATCGGCACAAAAGTTAAAAGAAGATGGTAAAAAAACTACAAAAAAACGAAAAGTATTTTTTACATTTGCTTTAATGGATGTCGAAAAAAGATTATATATCACATAGGTAACCAGCTTCAAAAGTGAAAAAGATGCATATAATCAAGCAATTGAAATGCTTAATCATTTGGATATTGACTTAAACTCTATTCGTTTAGATAGATATTACAGCGGACAAAGTACAGTAAAGTTCTTTACAGAACAATTCGAAGACATAAAATGTTATTTGATACCTAAAAAAAATGTTACCGTTAAAGGAAATTTTGATTGGAAACGAATGTTGGAATAGTTTATTAATGACACACAAAATTATTTAGGTGACTATTTCAAGAGAAATCAGTCTGAGAGCGGTTTTTCTGAAGATAAACGAAGATTAGGTTGGCGAATTCCTCAAAAATTACCGAATCGAGCAGATCTAGCTTATTTTGCAATAATTGCATGGCACAATCTATTCTGGATAGGATAATGAATTTTGTCCCACAGCCTGTTATGACAAAACTTGTATATATTAGACCCTAACAAATATAGTCATGGCTGAAAATAAAGTATATTTCTATTTATTTATTGTAACTATTCTTATCAGTTCTATTTCTGTAATCTATGCAACACCAGAACAACAAGTGGATGTATTGATCCGTCTTGATGGTTCTGGTTTATTTTCAAAATCTGATGCTGATGACAATTATGTCACCTCAGACTATCTTCCTGATACGCTTATAGGTCTTGTCCATGTATCTGGAGACTTTACAAGTGTAGTTACAGGTTCAAATAGCATGGCTTTACAAAACAAAATTGGTTCAAAAACATATCTTGTATACACAAAAGGTGACAGGTATGATATTAACTCAAAAATAAAACAGTTACAGTCTGGTGACTTTGAAAAGATGCCAAACCCAAGTTTTGGTTTTCCAATATCAAAAAAACACACAATCTCTATCGAGTTATATTATGAACATATAGATTTATTCAGCAAAGAAACTTTTAGTACTGGTTTTAATGATTTAATAATTAAAAATTTGGGTAAATTTGGTGACCAAACTATTATTGACGTAAAAAGTAATTAATTTTAATTATTGAAATATCTATTTTTTAAAGTTAACTTTTTGTCCATAAATATATTAGGTTTTTACTGTGGTAACAGCTCCCAAAGCACTGTTTTTAAGATATTATATATACCCCCAACACTAAAATATAAATAATAATTTTAAAATCTGGCTGATGTATATTTTGAATTAGAATTGTATGACAAATTTGTGTGGTTGAATCGTTTGGAATCTGGTATAGTTAGTTCGAGTAAAATAGTTTCAGATATAGTCTCTTATAGTCTCGACTTTAAGCCAAAAGACAATTCCGATAATACACAAATATATAAGGTATCTGGAAACGAAAAAACAAACACCCAGACCTCAAAAGTTATAAAATTTTCATTCATTTTATTTATTATTTCTTTAATGTTTGTAAGTTTTATTAATTTAAATCCTACAGAAAATCAAGAAGCAACATCTAAAAATATAGACACATCAAGATTAATAGATTCCGCTTCAATAAAAAATACTGACAATTTTCCAGAAAAAATAAATATTAAAGTCGGTGACTCAAAAAGTTATGCAACTTTTGATGAAGTTCAATCAAAAACAATCAACATCAAAAAGACACCAACTCTTGTCACAACCCCCAACCTAAAACAAAAGATTGAAAAGACAACAAATCTGAAAATAAATGATTTTATCTGGGTTGAGACAGATAATTTTGTCCCAGAATCAACAGGTGGAAAAATAATCCTTTCATCAATAGGCCAAAAAACTTTCAAATGTGATGGCACAATTGACAATCCAGATTGTTTTGAGATTGACTCTTGCGCAACCTCCCAAAAACCATGTTACAAATATGACAGTGGAAAAACAATAATTTACGTCAATCATTTTTCAGGCGCATTCAACACCCTGACCTGGACTACGGATGCAGATTGGAATGAGGGTACACGGGTAAACATATCATCAGAATCAAATAGTTTCGGTTTATGTTGGGATGGTGGTCTTTACTGTAATTGGAATTACAGGAAAGCAATAAATGTATCATCAACATCTGCACTTACAGATTATCAGATAAACATTTCAGTAATCTGGGATTCAGACATGCAGGACAACTTTGAAGACCTAAGATTTACATATTACAATATAACAAATGCAACTGAGATAGAATTACCATACTGGATTGAATTAAACTACTCACAAGACAATGCAACTGTCTGGATAAAGACAAATAAGACATCTGGTGACAATACAGTTTATATGTATTATGGGAATGCAACTGCGACAAGCGAGAGCAATGGCAGTGATGTATTTGTATTTTTTGATGATTTTGATGATGGTGATATATCTGACTGGGCAAAGACAACATATTACTTGACAGTGGGCAGTTCTTTCTCTGCTGACACATCATATTATAATAGTCCTGATTATAGTCACAAGATATATAATAAGGGAGATTGTTATAATTATCCTTATTCGGGTGGGGAGACACGTATGTCAAAAACAATAACTTTTGAAGGTGGAGAATATATAATGGGATTTATAGAACGTATCGGTACATCTCAATGGGGGTATTGTGGGCATGGTACTGGTTATGGTAGTTTTTCTATGGTATATATTAATGATGTTAATTATTATTCTCGTAAATGTAATACTGATTGTACTTATGTGATTTGTGATTCGACTAAAGATTCATTTAATTTCACTAGTGTTTCTGGAACACAAAAAATATCAATATCAAATAGACCTGTTGATTGTTCTTATGGTTATAGTTGGTTTGATGATTTGTATATTCATAAATATATTCAAAATATTCCTGTAATTTCATTCGGTGCAGAACAGACTCTGTATACTGGTCAGTACACATCAAATTTGATAACTTCTCAATATGCAATAACAAGAATAAAACCTATATGGAACTCAACTGAGCAAGATGCAAACAAGAACATAACTGTTGAAATATCCGCAGACAATGGCACAACGTGGTTAATTGCTACAAATAATACAAATCATACAACTGGTGGAAGTATAGGTGCCGGAAACGAACTTATATTTAGAATAAGCATATCAACAAATGACTCAAAAATATCCCCAAAATTCCATGATATTACGTTAGAATACGATACTGATTCCTGTGTACCTTTAACAGATTGGCAGATAAATGATACAATTTCATGTATGGATATACAGTCCTTTCAGAAAGTAAATTTAAATTTAGGTTCATCTGCATCAATCACATTCACAAACGTATCTTTTAATATAGAAAGATTAGTTGTAGAACAAGGTGCAACCCTAAAAATCGAAAACTCAAAAAATACAGTCATCCAAAACGGCAACCTGACAGTTGCAGGAACCCTATGGATAAACTCAACAACCTATAAGATTAACGGCACCTCAGACGGCAATATTGGAATAAATCTAACCTCAACCGGATCCCTATACATCATCAACAACTCAAACATCACAAATGGCGCAGATGTCATAGGTGGCAATGAAACTGCTCATTTCTTCTTCATCGTGAACGCCGGCAGCAATTTCAGCATGAACGATTCTTATCTTAGCAAGGTCGGATACGATGGCTCCGAGAATCATAAAGGTCTCTTCATTGAAACAGATAATATCTACATAACAAACAGCACAATAAAAGACAGTTACATAGGCCTTTACCTTAACTATTCAAACAACAACATCATTTTAAACAGCACAATAACAACCTCAGGCCAAAACGCATACGGCATATATCTACACTCATCATCCAACAACAACATAACTGGGGGCTCAATCTTATCATCATCAAGTTATAATTATTACCTAAGAGACTCAAACACCAACAACAACTTTACAAACACCAATTTCACAGCTCCAAGAAAAATTTACTTCTATGACACAACAACTTCATTCAACTACAACAATCAGACCGACGGCAACATCCAATTAAAAACAACAGTTTCACAACAAGGAGAGATTCAAAGAAGTCTAGAGACTTGGTCACAATCCAATATGCAATGGAATGACACAAACAACACAGCAGGAATTATCAGCACATACAACCTAACTGGACTAATCCCAAACTTCAAATACACAATAACAAACACATCAAACTCTCAAACAACAACACAATACTTAACAGCAGATTCAGATGGAATCCTACCAAGTTTTTCTATTAGCTTAAACGGAAACACACAAATAAAAGCAATAACTTATGATATAGATTCTTGCAAAACCCTAGACCTTGCAGGAGCAACATACACACTTATAACAGACATAATAGATTCTTTTTCTGACCTCTGTATGAATATTTCCGCAAATGACGTAACATTAGATTGCCAAGGTCATACAATAGATGCAGTAGGTGTTGCGGGAGATATTGGGATAGGCGTAATCCGAAGTTCATCAACAGACACAAACGTAACAATAAAGAACTGCATTATCACAGATTGGAACAATATGGCTTTTGGTATACAATTAAAAAACGCAAACAATAACACGGTTAAAAATATAACTGCAAATTCAAACTGGCGTGCAATTTACCTAAATGAATACTCATCATATAACCATTTTTCAAATATCAGTTTAAATTCTAATTCGATAGGATTTTATCTTGCTATAAATACAGGATATAATCAGATTACCGACATCACATCTGAATTAAGTAGTAGCTGGGGTATCATGTTAGATGGATCAGATAATAACAACATCACTGACGCAGTTATAAATGCAAGTGGAGAATATGGCATTAGGATATCAAGTGCTGATAACAACACAATATCAAATATGATAATATCAAATTCAGGAACAAATGGGATTGATGTAGTAGGTTCACAAAACACATTTTACAACAATATTTTCAACAATACAAACAACGTAGGTTCTGCAGGAACAAATACAAACTGGAACACCACAAAACAATTAGGGACAAACATTGTTGGAAAAACTTATATCGGTGGGAACTATTGGGGTACTCCTGATACAACCGGCATTTCCGACACTTGCTGGGATACAACTGAGGACTATATCTGCGAAAGTTCATATACAATTGTTTCAGGGAACATAGATTATCTACCACTGACAACAAAGTCTGATTCAACAGATCCAAACATCTACTTTGTCAATCCAACTGAAAACAACAATTCATACATCAACAAAAACTACACTTACATCAACTGGACTTTAAATGACACTAACCCTGACATAACTATCTTAAACTGGGCCGGTGAAAATGAAACAATATCGCAAGACTATTCAAACCAAACCAACCTGGTCGACGGCATCTACACCTATTATGTCTGGGCAAATGACACTGCTGGAAACTCAAATAAAACCGAGATAAGAACAGTCACAATCGACACAACTTACCCACAATTCAGCACTCACATCACAACTCCCTCCACACCAAACGAGAACGAATCAGTCCAGTTAAATGTCACAATAACAGAAATCAATAAAGACACAATCTGGCTCCAGTTTGACAACAATTCCGGTTCAACTAATTACACAATCACAACTACCGCCGGCAACGAATTTTACTACACAATCCAGATTGGCAACTACACTGCCCACGACCAGATAAATTATAGTTGGTGGTCAAATGACAGTGCTGGTAACTTAAACTCCTCCGCCATCCAGACCTTCACCGTCGCCAATCAAATCCCAACAGTTAACGCTCCAACTTTAAACAGTACCACACCAAAAACAAATGACACATTAAACTGTACTGGCGGAACTTTCGGAGACCTTGACGCCGAAGACTCAGAACAATCAAGACAATATAAATGGTACGACACCAACATAGAAATCGCAGGCGAAATCTCCCAGACCTTAGACCTAACTCTCACCGGTCTTAACAAGGGCGACACCATCATCTGTTCACTCCGAGTTTCTGACGGTTATGATAATTCAACTTGGGTCAATTCCAGCAATACTGCAACAATCCAAAACTCAATACCTCAGATAACATTAACATCCCCTGCCGACTCAGACTACAAACGCCAGACTTTCAACTTTACTTACACAGTCACCGACACCGACGAAATAGCGGATGTCAACTATTGCGAACTCTGGAAAAATGTAGACAATACCGGCTGGACTTTACACAATAATAATACAAGTCCGCAACCAACAAATAACGTATCCTATACCATAGCAACTTTACCAACTGAACAAGTAGAAACCATTGATTGGTACGTCAACTGTACAGATTTAAGCAGTGCAGAAAACCAGTCAACCCAACTAACAGTTTATGTAGATAATGTCAATCCTGTCTCACATTTCTACACCCCTGAAGCAGACAATACAACAGTAATCCCACGATTTGAGACTTACCTAAACTTAGATGTTCGTGCCGAAAACGACCACCTAAAATATGTATATTTGAGCATAAAAAATTCAACAGGTACATTGATGCACGACAACGACAGCGGTCTTTTAGCAGATACACCAGTTCTTGAATGGTATAACATGACCTATAATATTAACATATCAAGTTGGAACACCGGCAACTTCACAGTCTATGTAAATGCAACTGATTATCCATTAAATACCATGGATGGTACAGCAATATTTAGAATTAATAATGTCCCAACTTTAACCTCAATTGCGAGCAATATCTCATTAGTACAATTAGGCGACTCAATCCAAATTACAACCACAGGAGCCACCGACATTGACACAGTTGACACTTACCTTTTAGGTTGCGGTGAAACTCCAAATAACTGGAATTTATGTATTGGTTCTGCAGGAACAGGAGAAAGAACCTGTGACTTTACATCACCTTGGTCAGACAACACAGAGCACACAATATATTGTAATATGACAGATAGTCACGACAATTCAACAGGTTACACAACAACTATCACAGCCGATAATATAGATCCATTTGTAACAATATACACACCTGAAAATACAAGTTACAACACAGTCTCCCTTGACTTAAATTACACAGCTACAGACACAAACTTAGACACCTCATGGTACCAGTACGACGGTGCAAACACAACTCTACCTGGCAACATAACTTTCACCGCACTAGACAACCAGCAATCAACTTTAATCCTTTGGGCAAATGACACAGTCGGCAACATAAATAGCACAAGCATCACCTTCACAGTTGATACCACCCCACCAACAATAACAATACAATCCCCAGAAAACATAACCTACCCAATTGCAACCCTCTGGTTCAATGTAACCACAACTGACATTTTAAGTGATGTAAACTGGTGCGGTTACAGTTTAGACAATGCACCAAATGTAACATTATCAAATGCTACTCAGACCGATTTCTACAATGTCAACAGTACCATGACTGACGCAATTCATAATGTAATCTTTTACTGTAACGACAGTTTAGGCAACTTAAATTCCACAACCATAACCTTCACCGTCGACACCACTTTACCAATCTTAACATTCACATCACCAACTGAAAACAACAATTCATACATCAACAAAAACTACACTTACATCAACTGGACTTTAAATGACACTAACCCTGACATAACTATCTTAAACTGGGCCGGTGAAAATGAAACAATATCGCAAGACT
>JAHYJO010000014.1:10334-44741 GCA_019429125.1 Nanobdellati archaeon
ATTCAAACCAAACCAACCTGGCCGACGGCATCTACACCTATTATGTCTGGGCAAATGACACTGCTGGAAACTCAAATAAAACCGAGATAAGAACAATAACAATAGATACAACCCCTCCACAAATAGAATTTGTAGCTCCGACAGAAGACAATAACACAGAATTAAAAGTCAATTATACTTTAATCAACTGGTCAACAATAGAACTTTATCCGGATACCACAAGCCTAAACTGGAACGGCACATATTACACAATGTCACAATCTTATACAACTATTACAGATCTCCTTGAGGGAACATACACATATTACATCTGGATAAATGATACCGCTGGCAACTTCAACCAGACAGAAATTAGAACAATAATTATAGATTTATTACCCCCCTCAATAATAATTGAATCCCCATTGAATAAGTCATACAATACAAGTATAATTGATTTCAATGTAACTGCAACAGACATTGTAACAAGAGTTGACACCTGTTCATATTCATTAGATAATGCCTCAAACATAACCCTATCAAATGATACTGGAACACATTTTTATGGAAAAAATTCCACAATGACTGATGGAAAACACACTGTAACAATATACTGCAATGACACCACGGGAAATATGAATTCAAAAACCCAATATTTCACAGTAGACACCACTCCTCCAAATATAATATTGATTTCTCCTAAAAATAAAATATACAACATATCCTCAGTCTGGTTCAACGCAACAGTATCAGATATAACAACCTCTGTAAATTGGTGCGGTTATTCATTAGACAACAATATAAACATCACATTATCAAACAATACAATAACCAATTATTATTCATTAAACACAACAATGACAGATGGCGCCCACAATGTGACCATCTACTGTAACGACAGTGTCGGCAACCTAAATTATACCGAAAGTTTAGATTTCACAGTTGACACCACACCACCAATAATACAAGTAATATCTCCAAATAAACCCGAATATGCAACAAAAAACATATGGTTCCAATTTAATGTATTTGAACCCGAAAGTGCAATCTCACAGTGTAGTTATTCTTTTGATGGCGCAGAGTACATAATTCTTAATCCAAAAGATCCAAACTATTACAGCAAACTGTTATATAATTTACCAGATGGTACCCACAATGTAACTTACTATTGCGAAAACACAGTAGGTTTTTCAACTACCACACCTACAATATATTTCAACATAACAACTACATCAGTATTAATAAAACTAGTGGGTGCGGGCTTCTTACCTGATGTAAACACCAAAGACAATTACATAGCATCCGAGCTTCCACAGAGAACTGTCACAGGTCTTGTCCATGCAGACGGCGACTTCAAGGGAGTCTCAGATAACAACGGCATGACCTTAAGAAATTCAATAGGTTCAATAACCTATCTGGTTTATACACAAGGAACAACTGATGACATCAAAGACAGAACCGAACACATAAAATCTGGTGAATTTGAAAAGATGCCAAACCCAAGTTTCGGCTTCCCAATAACAAATAAATACCTGATACAGATAGGTCTTGAATATAATCAAATAGATTTCAATGGTAAAGACCAGCTTAATGAAGGATTTTATGAATTTGAATTTAAAAACATAGGAGTAATAGGAAACAAACTTTCAATTGAGATTAAACGTTAATTTGAGGCAAATTCTAAGAAACAGATATATGTAAGATACAATACAATATCTTCATATGAGAAAAGGATATTTTTCACTTGATATGGTGGTTGGTTTTGTAATATTTATGTTAGTATTTATAACAGCCATATATTATATCGGTTACATTTTACGCCCTGAACTGAATTCTAATCAAATAAATAATGCAGGAGCTGATTTTGCTAGACTTATAGAAAATAATCTATCTTGGGAAGTCTACCTAGTCCCAATAGTTTTAACTTCTCAAAACACCACCCAAACAGTAATTGAAACAACTTTTTATCCTGATGATGACATAGACCTAAATTCTATAGTTGTTGAAGACGAAAATCAGACTGAAATAAATTCATCATTTGTCAACAATACAATAATCTTCAACACTAAAATTATCAAAGGACAAAATAATTTTTATTTGATATACACAAAAGACACAAATTTAGAAAAGAGGATATATTCAACCAATCTCACACAAACAGCAAATAACATAACCAACAGTATAATCAACACAACTTTTATATCAACAGGCATCAGTCAGATAAATTTCAAAGGTACTGATTTCCTTGAGACACCCGGTATAAATCTTACAACCAGTACAATACTCACAATAACATCAGTACCTCACAGGTCCAAAGTTACATATCCTTTAGGTATAACTGCAAAAATATACAGCAACAGTTCAAAAATAATTATAGAATCAAACCACACATTCAGTCCCACAATATACCTCCCAAAATCATTTTCAAATTATTATAATGGTACACAAAACACAATAACAACATCCGGATTACAGTTCACTGGAACAATAGATCTCCTTGACCTTTACAGCACAGAAGGTATAGCAATAATCGGAAACAACCTAAATATCTCCTTATACAATAACACATACCTCGAAGTAACCCTGACAGATGTAACTAATTTTGAGATATATCTTCATAATGGCGATTATACAAACGCACTTTTAGAAAGAGACACATATTTAACTCCTCAAACGACCTTATTATTAATTCCTGAATCAAAGACTGGTGTATCAATAGATAGTCTTTCAATACTCAACCAGACATCATACCAAGACCTTAAAATTAAATTTTCAAAAGGCACAGAGTTCCATGTAGAAATAGATAATTACACATTAGGTCCTGATGCACCATTAGATACAGATGTTTTCGGCATGAAATATCCAGTATCCATATTAGACAGATTTGCAAAAACAAACATAACTACAATTGATATCCTTTTATGGAGTGATTAAGATTAAAAAAAGAAAAGGTACCTTACATACACTTGAAGCACTTATCGCATTTTCAATAGTCTCAACTTTTATCTTGTTTGTCATGCCTTCTATTGATATATCACCCTCAAACGGACATAGAACTAATTATGTTTATAATACACTTGAAACTTTAGAGACTAAAGGAATCCTAAGAGCTTATGCCACTGAAAACAACTTGACAGGTATAAACACAACTCTTGCAAACTTACTCCCTGAGACCTATAATTTTGCAGTTGGCATGTCACGTTTAAATGCAACACATAAAACTGTTTCGGGTAATTATTCATTCAATTACACAACAGACACAACAAAACTGGATTATGCAACCCTAGATTTAATTTTTGATACTGCGACCGATCCAACGATATACCTTAATGGAAATATAATATATTCGCAAGCAGATGATGCCTCAGGTGTCTTAGAATATATAGATTTAACGACAAGTAGTTTATCTGGCGAGAACTCATTAGTTTTCAATTTCACAGGTAGTTCAACATTTGATTACCGTCTATCAATCTTGGAATCTGAGGACCTATCAATTCCGCCATCTCAAAAAAATATAGATACTATCAATTATTTTGTTGCAGGTAAAGGCAGTACATTTTTACCAGTAAATGTGAGGGTGTACATATGGTAAATAGAAAAGGTCAAATGTTTTTAGTTGGTGCCTTAATATTATGTGCCGCAATTGTAGGCGCCGTTATCAGCACAAAATCCGTATATATTGCAACTTCCAGTAATTTTGCAGACGACATGTTCTCAAATATGGAATATGAAAGTAAATATGTAGTGAACCTAATCGCAAAAGAAAACGCGACATCAAATAACATTGAGCATCGTATGATTGAATATATGTCATTTTTAGATTATATGGCTCTTGAGCGAAACATAAAATATTCCGGATATTTAATAATCGCACTCCCTGTAGGCAATGACTTAAATGTGACCTTAATAAATTATAATAACGCACTAATTAATTCCGCCGAGATAACAGTCGCGGGAACCACAAAATCAACAGCATCTCTACCTCATAAAGAAGCAACAACAATAACATTTGAAGATGTGCCTGATAACATGTTTTTAAATTATACAATATCCTATTATGATGGTTCTACCACAAAGACCAATACTGATGAGCTAAATATTACTCGTCGTTTATTTTCAGCTGTAAAAATACGCTTTGTATCAGGAGATAACATAAGGCAAAGTATATTTTTCAATTAATCTTATATATACCCCTATACAAATAACATATATGGTCATACGAAAAGGTATATCTCCTCTTCTTTCAGGTGTAATGTATCTTGCAATAATCAATATTGCAATAATTGCTGTCATGCAAATAGGTATGCCTGCAATTGAAAATATGGAAGATGCAGCAGCAATTGACCAAGCAAAAAATACACTTTTAAGTATAGATCAAGTAATAACTGAGATTGCAGAACAAGGAAAAGGTTCCACACGCGTGGTTCCCATTCAGATAAAGAAAGGACAGTTATATATTGACAATGAATCAGACAGGATTTATTACTTAATTGAGACTAAATCCGAAATAATATCCCCCCGAACAAAGACCAAGATTGGAAATCTTTACATATCCTCAAACGCGAACGTTGACGTCACAGACAATGGTACTCATTTCATAATGCAGAACGAGCACGAAAAGATAGTATTTCCAAAACTAGGGAATATAACTGATTTTGTATCAATTAATTCATCAAGACTTATGGAATCTATGTACCTTAAAGACACAGAGACATATCTTCCTGCAAACTTAACTATTCTGGTAGACAATGACCCAAATCAAGAATTCGGAAACGGCTACACTCTTGCAGAGAACACAGGCACAAGTCTTATGCGTGGCAGGATAATTGCTCACGTCAATCAGTCTATCTCAGACTATAACATCTATTTCACTTTAGAGGGTGGCGAAGATTTCATGCAGATAGAAGTTGTAAACTATAATAATCATTTTTAATATTTATACAATTGGTGCCTAAATAGACTTATACACAAAATTTAAGCTGATATATTATGGTAAACAAAAAAAGAACTGCGATGTCAACCTTCCTAGCTATGGTACTTATGGTCTTATTCACCATGATAGTTGGTGGTTTTGTAGGTTCCTGGATGATTGACACTGCAAAATCCCAGACAGAAAATGCAATAAACAACTCTGATTCAGGCTGTGTATATGCAAGCATAAATGTGAGAAATATATATTACAATGATTCTGGCACAGAAAAAATCAGATTCACAATAGAGAACACAGGCACAAGAACTTTAACTATAAATAACATTCGTGTAATTGGAAACAATTCAAATTCCGCACTTTTTGAATCCATATATATGGTATATCCTGGTGACGAAATACCAGTTATTGAACAGATTGATTCTTTGGCAATACCTAAAATATCTTCAATTAGAGTCATACCTTCAGAATGTCCCACAAAAGCAGTGACAATTCAAGGATATGAAATAAATTGACAATAATATTAACGAAATATAAGAAAGATATATATTATTTTTTTCCGTATATTCAAGTTATAGAGGAGACAATCATATACAGGTAGTATATAATTTTGTTGGTAATTATGTATCTGAAAAAGATAAAAGACACACTTGAAACTAAAAAGATATCCGTAGGCACAAGGCTCGAAGTTACAAGAGAAAACAAAAAGATAGAAGGTATTCTTCTTCCAAACGCAGACGACAGCGCAAAAGATATAATCACTTTAAAGCTTGACAGCGGTTATAATATAGGTATTAAGATTAGAGAGAACACAATTATAAACAAATCCAAAAATAACACGGCTGATGACTTAATATCTGAAGAAAATTACGAATTTGGAAAAAAAAGAGACATCAAAAGCTTGGTGTTTGACAAAAAAAAGCCAAAAGCATCACTCATAGCAACTGGCGGGACAATCTCTTCTCGAGTTGATTATAAGACTGGCGCAGTCACCATGCTTATGGAACCACAAGAAATACTTACCACAACCCCCGAACTAAAAGACATAATCAATCTTACCTCAATTTTATCACCATTTAGAATTGCAAGCGAAGACATGACACCTTCAGAGTGGCAGAACATTGCAGAACTAGTAGCAAACGAATTAAACAGTGGTGCAGTCGGAGTTATAGTGACCCACGGCACAGATACCCTACATTACACAGCTGCAGCATTGTCTTTCATGTTACCTGGCCTAAAGAAACCAGTAGCTTTGGTCGGTGCCCAAAGATCCCCTGACCGTGCAAGCTTTGACGGTGCAATGAACCTTATCTGCGCATCAAGATACATAACTGGTAACATTGCAGAAGTTGCAATAGTCATGCACGCAACAATGAACGATGATTACTGCTTGATAAACCGTGGCACCAAAGTGAGAAAGATGCACACGTCACGACGTGACGCATTCAGGCCTATAAACACCTTGCCGATAGGCGCAATTTATACCTGTGGCAAACTGGACATAATAGATGACAATTATAAAAGACGAGATAACAAAGAAAAGACAGTCGCAGACACAAGGTTTGATAAAAAAATTGCAATGATAAACATCTATCCGGGTATTAATCCTGAAATCCTAGACTGGCACATAGACAAAGGCTACAAAGGTATAGTACTTAACACGACTGCATTAGGTCATGTGCCTATAGATACAATTGACAAAAATTTATCATGGGAAAAAGTACTTGCACGCGCAACTGACAAAGGCATAACAATAATAAGCGCATCCCAGACACTTTATGGCACAACACACGCCCATGTTTATAGGAGTGCAGTCAAGATGGACAAGTTAGGCGTAATATTCGCCAAAGATATGCTTCCTGAGACTGCTTACGTCAAATTAGGCTGTGTTTTGGGCAGGACAAAAGACAAAGCTGAAATAAGAGAGTTGATGTTGACCAATCTTGCAGGCGAATTTTCTGAAAAATTAGTGCCAAAATCGTTTTTATACTGACACATTTATGTCATTTAATTTGAATAGTTCAAATAGTCCAATTATATATGTCTAAAACACCAAAATAATGATAGATAAAAACATATTTATGCATTTGGTGTTCTTGAGTTAAAAAATAAACAGGCACGATTTAAAAACTGAGTGATTTTTAATAGTCATATGGAATTGAGATTTAATTAAAATCTCATAAATGTACATTAAATACACATTTAAATAGTTTTTATGGATAATTTAGGTTGTGCTAAATTTTGATTTAGTTAAAGCACTCCTAAAAATGAACAGCCCCAATGAACCATTAAGTTTTTATATATGTTATACCTATTATAATCAAACGTTTTTAAAACCCTGGATTTGATGGGGGGGAAATTACAATTCTATAAACCTCTCCTCATCGTCCACCCCCTAATTAAACACAGTTTTTTAAACATAATTTAAGACAGTTATAATTTTGTTAACCAAACAATATTTATAATATCTAATACCTATATTTATCTATGGATGATATTATAAAAAAAGCAATGGCTATAGCACTTAAAGAGCTTGGATCCGATAAATTTTATGGTCTGCCTTATACTGAACGTGTAAAAGAAAAAGCATTAACTTTGGCAGAAAAGTTTGGTGTAAAAGAATCAACATTAGTTCTAGCGTCTTATTTTCATACAATCTCACAAAAAGATAAACAGTTGTCCTTAATTACAATTCCTAATAAATCCTCCCTGTTACTTAAAAAAATTGGTTGTGATGATAAATTAAGGATACAAGTTACTAAGATCATACTATTGAGCGACCCAAATAATTGGGATGTAACAAAAAGACCAAAAACAATTGAAGAAAAAATATTTTACGATGCAAAGACTTCTGAAGACATATCCTCAATTGGTATTATAAAAAAAATTATTTCCTTAAATGAACAAGATACACAAGATTCAGACATAATACCTTCAATTGAGAGTTTCATAAGAGAAAAGTATAGCTCACTATTTTTTGACAAGACAAAAAACATGATAGAATACGATTACAGGATGGTCACAGAATTCATAGCCAATGCAAAAAAACAAGGAGATGTCTTATAGATGGAATCAGTAATAAAGTCCTATGTAATTAATGCATTTTCAAAAAAACCTGATTTTTTAGATCATACAAGACGCATAGCAGGCTACTCAAAGATAATTGGTGCTACTGAAAAGGTAGATATGGATGTCCTTATGATGTCTGCCTGGCTCCATGACATATACTGGTCAAATCACGAATTAAACACAGATACCTTAAAAAATCACGCGCAAGAATCTGCCATCATAGCAAAAGATATACTTGGGAAAATAAACATGTCTGACAAAGTGATAGATAAAGTATCAGGAACAATAGCAGCTCATGAACAGCTTCCAGACAATCCCACAATTGAGATGCGCATCCTATTTGAAGCAGACCACATAGACCGTCTTGGTGCAATCGGCATCTCGCGCATATTTTCTATCTGGGGTGTCAAGGCCGGCCTTGAACTGATAAACAAAAACATACTTCCACAGATGGAGACCTGGTTCGCGACAAAAAAAGGTTTTGATCTTGCCCATGAAAAGATACATTTTTTAAACATGTTTGCAGACTATTATAATACTGAAATTATAGTTTTACACAAAAGTTGATAGGTATGGACATAGATTACAAAGCAATAGGGTTCAAATGCGGTCTTGAGATTCACCAAGCTCTAGACACTGGCAAACTATTCTGTAGCTGTTCAAGTGCACTTAATGAAAAAATAGAATTTACAGAGATTAAACGCCACCTACGACCAGTTGCAGGCGAGACCGGAACAGTTGACGCTTCCGCACTTTTTGAATCATTAAGGAAACGTAATTTTATCTATCATGCCTACAAAGATGAAGCCTGCCTTGTTGATATGGATGCAGAGCCACCACATGACATAAACGAAAAAGCAAAAAAGACAGCACTACTTTTTGCAATGCTCCTTAATATGGATATACCTGACGTAATCCATGTGATGCGAAAGACCGTGACAGACGGTTCCGCAACAAGCGGTTTCCAGAGGACTGCACTTGTTGCCACCGGAAATGAAACGTCCTATATTGATACAACTCAAGGCAAAGTCTATCTTGAAAACATGTCTCTTGAAGAAGATGCCTCAAAGATAATGGGGAAAGAAGGTAATAAGACACATTATTCACTAAGTCGCCTGGGTATCCCTTTGATAGAACTTGGCACCGCGCCAGACATAAAAGATGCAGACCATGTAAAGGAGACAGCTGCAATGATTGGAAGCCTTTTACGGTCCTTCCCCGAAACAAAAAGAGGTATAGGTACAATACGCCAAGATATTAACATATCTGTGTTTGATGGTGCACGAACAGAGATTAAAGGCTGGCAAGATTTGTCCCGGATAAAACTAATAACTGAAAATGAAGTAAAACGCCATCTATTCTTACTAGGACTGAAAACCGAGCTTGAAAGCAAAGGTATAAAAAAATTAGATATAAAACCGGTTGACGTGACAGATATTTTTGTCCACACAAAATCGCGAGTTATATCAGACCTAATAAGACAAAATGCAATAGTCCTCGCAACTGTACTTCCAGGTTTCAAAGGAATCCTACAACGTGAAGTCTGCCCTAAAAAGACATTTGGCCGTGAACTTGCAGAATATGCAAAATCATTCGGTTCAAATGGCATGATACACACTGATGAAGACTTATCTAAATACAACCTTGCCCATGAGTTTAATCTATTGAAAAAGCTACTAAATGCACAACCTGATGACCTGATACTTATAATTGCCGAGACAAAGACAATTGCAGAACAATCAATTGATGCAGTTATAATGCGCACAAAATACGTTCTTAAAGGTGTTCCTGAAGAGACCCGAATACCAAACCATGTAACTGCAACCTCAAGCTATGCCCGGCCTTTGTCAGGCGCACACCGGATGTATCCTGAAACAGACGTCAAGACTATATGTATTGCACCTGGTTACTTAGATAGGATCCGAAAAGACATGCCTGAAACTCTAGAATCAAAAAGGTCACGATTCGAGAAAGAGCTGAAACTTAATGCCGAACTTGCATCAACTATAACTATATCCCATTATCTTTCAACTTTTGAGACATTGACAAAAAAATATAAAAACGTTGACGCAAAAGACATCGCAAACTTTTTCATAAACACATTATCTGACCTTAAAAAACGAGAAAGTATAGATATCTCAAGATTGTCTGAAACAGATTATGAAGACATGTTCGCGCAAGTTTCAGATGGCAGGCTACTAAAAGACACAATATCTCAATTTGTAAAAATAAAAATCAAGCATCCTGAACTTTTCGCAGATGAGATAATAACCAACTACAATCTTGCCCCTCTGACAGAATCTGAGGCAAAAAATATAATAGATGCAATTATTGCTGAAAATCCGAATACTCCTATTGGTGCAGTGATTGGTATGTCTATGTCGAAACTAAAAGGCCGTTTTGACGGCAAGAAAATAGCAATACTTGTAGGCAATATTCTTTCAAGAAAATAAGCGATAAAAATAAGTAAACCTAAAGTCTATTTATAATTTTTTCAAAATCTTTTGCGATATTTTTACCTTTTTCTGTCAGGCTGACAAATTTGACTCTGCCTTTTTTATCAAAAGAGACTATACCCTCATTGTGAAATGCTTCAAGAATTTTCATAGTGTGTGAATACGTACAATCAACAATCTTTGCCACGGTTGATGCATAATTTTCACTATTTGACTGTAATGCAATAAGTATTTGCACAGGTTTCATATGCATAAACAATTCGGGCATACAGCTACTATTATTATTAATTTTTACCACCCTATTCTATTCTCATATTATTTTGTTGCTTGCCTATTTATATGTTTAGTTTTTTTGTACATTTAATTTTTCAAGTGATTTCAAAAAAATTGTAGTTAACATAATACTTCTATTTATTTTATAATTCATCATGAAATTAGTATATTAAACTGATATTTTATACGGTTTAAAAATGAACAATTATTAAAAAATATTTAAAATAACTATATTTTTGAACAGTGCCGTTTTTTTAAAACTATATAGTCTAATATATCTTTTAAACTATATAAGTGTGTAGAACAATCTAATCAGTCAATATAACTTGTATTTGCCTCTTTTTTTGTAGCCTTAGCACGAGGCAAAGGTATTGGTGGTGGTAGTCTCATCTGATTTGCAATTATGACAGCCATAACTGATGCTTCAGAAAGTATTATATTGATTATATTTTCGGAGTCTACAGGTTCCATCTTTTTTTCATTGTTCCACAAGTCTATGATATTTTCATATCCTTCGCCGTTATAATAGACTTTTCCCGACAATTCTATATTACCTATATCAATCTCTTTGTTTAAGTACTTTGTATAATATTTGAATCTGACAGAAATCCCAGAACTTCCATCTGGCATATCTTCATTAACAATTCCTGTAATCTGATTATTGCTTGAGATCTGTATTGGGCCAAATGGCTGTTTTTTCTTTTCACAAGATATCTTGTCTATGACAAGACTGAGTATTTGTTTCATAGAAAAAATAGTTCCCTAAACTTATTTAACTCTTTGCCTGTGTTTTAAGTTTTTTATCTTTTTTTGCCTGTTTATCTTTCTCAATTTCTCTTACGACTGCGCCCATCTCAAAACAGCCACGACTACCAAGATATCTGACAACTCTTTGTTTAGATTTGCCGTCTATCCACTTGTTTTCTACAAGATACCAGTATTCATGGCCTTTAATCATCTTTTTTCTAAGAAACATATCAATCAGATTATTTCGTGGAATTTGAGTATCATAAATGCAAGGAATATTATGGTTGCAATCATAAAGATTATCTGTCCTATAGTATTTTTTGTAACCTTAACTTTAGGCAAAGATACTTTTTTTATTGCTTTTGGTGTTTTAGTCACGACTTTTTTTGGTACCACTATTGGTTTAGGTGCACTTACTTTAGCAACTGTATTAGTAGTCTTTCTTGCAGTTGTTTTTGTTGTAGCAGCAACCGCAGTCTTTTTCTTAATGCCTGTTGTCTTTTTTGTTTTTGTCACCATTTCTGAAACACCTCAATTATGATAGTTGATATTATTTGGTTACAAGTTATATATATAATAAGTGGTGCCTAACAAAGTCTCAAAATTAAACCAGACTGACCCAATAAATATAAACACAACCCCCCAATATATTATCATGGAAGTCATAAAAACGATTTTTGATCACGCCTTGAAAAAGATACGCCCTGACACAGAAGAGATTATATCTAATCAGATGATGTTTGATGACATACGAAAGTTCATAAAAGAAAAATTTAAGATTGAAGCACTTCTTATGGGTTCGGTTGCTAAAAACACATTCATTGCAGGTGACAAGGATCTTGACATATTCATATTTTTTCCTCCAAGCACAAAAAAAGAAGTTCTAGAAGTGAAAGGTCTTCTTATAGGTAAAACAGTTTTCAAGAAATTTGGTGGCACACATCAGGTAAGTTACGCTGAACACCCCTACACAAAAGGAAAGATTGGCAGTTTTGATGTTGAGATAGTGCCGGCCTACCAGATAACATCAACTGAAAAGCTAATGTCTGCCGTCGACCGCACACCGTTTCACACTAAATATGTCTTAGAGCACCTAAAAAATCAAGATGACGTGCGCCTCCTAAAAAAATTCATGAAGACTATTGATGTCTACGGTTCAGACCTTAAGACCACAGGTTTTTCAGGGTACTTATGTGAACTTATGATACTAAAATGTGGAACATTCAACAACCTATTGAAACACGCACAGAAATGGGGCTATCAAGAAATTATGGACATTGAGAACAGTTACAAAAAACAAGAATACAAGAGTGTGCAGATTAAATTTAAGGACCAGCCATTGATTTTCATAGACCCGACCGACAAGAATAGGAATGTTGCAGCAGTCCTATCAAAAGACAAGCTTGCGCGATTCATATATTTTGCAGGCAAATTCATGGACAACCCATCAATTGATTATTTTTTCAAGATTGAGAAACCAAAAGACCAAAGACAGATACTACGGTCTGCAAAAGAGCGTGGCACATTCTACATTGCAATAACTTTCAAAAGACCAGATTTGATAGATGATATATTATACCCTCAATTAAGAAGATTCAGAAGGCGCATTTTTGACTACCTTGAACACGAAGGTTTTGTCATATTGTCCTTCTGGGAATTTGGCAACGACAATTGCGGTATCGCTTTCGAGCTGTTGAACCAGACAGTCCCACGATTCAGAAAGATGATAGGTCCAAGCATATTCGACCCGAAAAAGAACAGGGATAATTTTAATGACAAATATGACGACATCTGGTTTGAGGGTGATCGCATGGTTGCCGAAGTCAGAAGAAAGCATTTCGATATAATGTCAGTTCTTGAAGCATTCTTTGACGGAGATATAAAAGCGTTAGCTGATAAAGGTGTGCCTGCAAATCTAGCGCAAGAGCTTGCAAAGAACTATTCATTGGTTGAGGGCAAAGATCTGCTGGACATTGAAAGCGACGAATTCTGGAAAGGTCTGAGCAAAAAGATATAAAATATATAGGTCTGTCTGAAACTGATTTATAATGCCTGATTACAAAATTATTTTATATTTTTCGTTACAACCCAACTTTGACATTTCTGACCTTTTTTATTTTTTTTATCGTTTTTAAATGCTGTATCTGACAGGCATTAGTATACCTATTGATTTCGTTTATTATGTTTTTTCACTTATTTTTTAATACTCTATTTGACAGTTTATATGCAAAAATTAAAATAAGTTATATGGTTTGATTTATATTGAAATTCATATTTAATTTAGACTAAAAATCAAAAAAATTCACCAAAATTAGCTAAATGAATTTGACAGTTTGGCTAAAATTTAGAAAAAGTATAAAAAAGAGACATTTAGTCTTATTTTTATTTAAAAATGAGTCTATTTTTAGTAAAAAATCAAGAAATTGTATAATTTAATCAAGCAAAAATGCTCAATAATTGCCAACAGTCAAATAGTTTTTCAGAATAAAATAGACATTAAACTGTCAAACGTAGGATATAATATTTATCTATAAAATCTTCTATCTTTTTTGATAATTCCTTTCCCTAAATTTTGGACATGTTATACAAAGATAACCAGCGTGCATCTTCTAAACCTATAAATGTTCTCATTTGGTCATATCTATAGCTCAATCTTAAGATTAAAAACCTGAAAGTTTTGCAAAAATAAATGTACTGATAGTAACTAAAAGCTCGATATATTTAAGATTACCTGTTCTAGAGGATAAAAAGGATATTATTGTAAATAGGATTAAAGTAATAAATATACCATTAATTGCATAAATAGACTTCCTATACTCATATTTGAGCCATATACAAAATAATTAAAAAAGAAAGAATCAGACAAGTGTACTGCTTATAGTTTCAATATCGCCCACACCATCAATTGCAGTAAGTGTGTTTTCAATATCATCCATGCCACCTTCTGAATCTTCAGTAATGACCATGACAAGAAGTGCGCTCAGACCGAAAGCTATAGGTTCAACCTTCATATCAGCAACATTATGAACTTTATCTTTGATTTCTGCCTGTATCTTATCAAGATCAGTTTCAGCCGTGTCTGGCATAATCTTAAATGTTGTTGCAACTTTACCCATATTTTATCTACCTCGTTAATTTAAGGTCCTACAAAACCACATTTAGGGCATTTGTATTCGTTTACAAGTATCTTGCAACTGTCACATCTGACAATCTCTGCGCCAAGGCATTTTGGGCACTTGAACTTAGAAAAATTAATCCCTGTAGTAACATCTTTTCCGCATGTAATACATTTAGCCATATAATCACCATTTATATTGATGAATAGGTTTTAGTAGAAATCTTTAAATATTAAACCTTCACTGTTATTGTATGTGCCCTTGTAGTTTAGCTTGGATAGGACATTAGGTCGCGGTCCTAATAACCTGGGTTCAAATTTCAAAAATCAGGATATTTAAATATTTCCAGAATTTGTCTGAAAATCCCAGCAAGGGTATACTTCATCCTTTAGAGATTTTTATAAATATTTAGGGGATTTCAGTCGAACCATATTCTTTTTCAATACTTCTATTTATTTCAACAATTGTGGGTCTGAGCTGTATACTTATGGAGATAAGGTTACGCCGTGACCATATCAAAAAATCAGACGGTCTGGATAATTATAGAGAATGCTGTCCTTACACATTTGAATGGGTTAATTTTCGAGAAATTATGGATTTCTGCCGACAAAAAATAGTTATTTATTAAACAATCTATACTGTACTTATCCTAAAAAAACATTAGAAAATCAAATTTTTGATATCATTAGATATATACGTTTCAAGATACGCAAGCCAATTAGTATTGGTATTGCTAAGAATATAAAAAATATCACATATTTGGTTGTAGATACAAGTACTGTAATACTTCCAGTAACTATGTCCATAAGTGAATTTGCAATATTGCTTAAAGAATTCTTGACCTTAAGTCTAAGTTGATCTCCTAAGTTTTCAGGCATTACAGTTATCATCTTTTTTTCCTGAAGCACAATGTTTATTGTAGAATATTCACTTATATCTTCCTTACCTGAAAGTGATGTTGCATATTGTTTCTCAAGCCTTTTAAGTTCCAGCTCTTTTTCAGTAATCCTAAAAAGCAAGTTAATCTGGTTTTCATCAAGGGCTATCTTCATGGTTCTATCTCGCAATTCTTCATAGTCTGTGAATGCAGAACTTAAGATTTCAAGCTCTCCTGTCTCTCTTTGCGTTGATACTCTGTAAAATGATACAGAAAAGCTTTTATCATCATATCTCTCTTTTAGGTTGTCTACAAATACCTGAAAACTAGATTCATGAACCCTAACTTTAATATTAATATTTGTATTATAGCTGTCTTCATATTTCCTAAGATCTTCTATATATCCATCAGATGATTCCGCAAGAGCACGAATATCTTCCGCATCAGTTTCTGCATTTTCAGTCTCAATAGTCATTGAACCTTCTTTCACTTCAACATATGAGCCAGACATTGTGGGTGCATTAGTTTGTACCATTCCACTAAATCTGGATTCCTCAGATAGACCCATATTATATCCTTTTGTTGCTGAATCACTTATTGAATTTGTTTGGCTCATAAATTTTATGCTAGTTGTCTGAATTAATACGTTTAAGACTAGAAGAATAACTGCAAAAATAATTATAATTCCTACAAAAGACAATATTTTATTGTTTTTGATAAAAGTGATTATCTGTTCAGAATTCATAATTTATTTTGGTCTTTTTTAATATATATAACTTCTTATTTTGGCACAATTAATTTTTTGCATAATTTCAATATAAATTATAGTCAATAATTAATCTTATTTTTTTCCAGCAGAATCAACAGATTTATCTTGAACATGTTTATCAATAAGTCTTTTAAGTTCAAATATATGTTCAGCGCGCAAGAACACCCGTGCAAGAGAATCAAATTGTATCATGAAATCATTGTGTGGGCTTACAATTTTCTTTAGAAATACAGCTGAACCTTTACTAAGATGCACAGTGTCGTATCCAGTCATTAGAATTCCACAAAGGTTATACATTTTGGAAGTATATAAATGGATATGTTGTGTATGGTAAGTGAATATCTTAAGTCTGCGCACTTTATGATTATTTATATATTTTCTTTAGTATTTTTAAGGGGTGTTTTGTATTTTTACAGAGAATAAACATAATCAGATATGCATATTTACCAAATAATTCATAAATTCGCCTATTTCTTAATGATTTTTTCATTTGTTTGTTAAGATGTTTTTTAATTATTGTTTCGTAATTTTCATCAGTAATAAAACTTTGTGCTGCATAATTTGCAGTCTGAATTGCATATCTCATACCGAATCCCCACAGATAATCCTGAAACCCTCCTGCCTCTCCGATAAGTAATGCACCCATATCATCTTTTAGATTTTTTTTAATTTCAAAATGACCAAAGCCACTGAATCTTTTACCATTTTTGATATCATCCATGTTTATAAAATCTGAGAAATAATCGAGGGTCCTATCTAAATATTCATCACATTTTTTTGCACATTTCTTATTTAATACAGTTGCGATAGTACCATGTCCTTTGCGTATAAGTAGATATGCGTAAAAATCTTTTGCAATTTTATTATTATGTGCCATGTGGAATGTATCTTCTGATTTTGTAGTGAATGTAATACCTCTTACAAGTCCACTAATTTTTTTTGGTCCTGTAGCATTAATATTTATTTTTATACCCTTAATGTAATTTTTATCAATATTAAAAAATACATTAACACCAACTTTTTTAGCTTGTTTTAATAAGCAATTATCAAGTGAATTAGGTTTCATTCCTCTTTGGATTAAGTATGCAAGTGTGTTGGTATCTTTGAAAATAAATTTATTATTTATTTTACCAACATGAAAGTCAATAGTATTCAATGGTTCATAATAAAAATCAGTATTAATTCCAAAACTTCGTATTTCTTCAAGAACATCAATATCTTCAGACCAATTTTCTATAGCTTGCCAGTCATCATTGAATCTTGTCCCAACAGTATTCTGAGATTCATAAACATTTACATTATAACCATTTTTTGCCAATATTATTGCACAAGAAAGACCACTTATCCCTGCACCAAGTATGTTTATTGTTTTTGTCATAAAATCATCTCATTGTTATCATATTTATATTCAATCTTTAATCACATCCTCAAACGAACTCTTAAATTTTTTCCCTGGTTTATGTTCATCATCATCAGTTGTATCATCACAAGAGTCCTCACTCTCATCATCAACTACTTTATCCTTTGTATCGTCCGAATTTTCAACCTTATCAACAACTACTTCATCTTTTTTGACATCCAAATCGTCATCCATTTCCTCATCCAAATTTCTAACCTTCTCAGCAACACTTGAAACATCAAACCTCGCCTCTTCAGGCAGATACCCTGTCTTATCCCTTCTTTTAAGTATGACTTCTTTCTTCCTCTCAACAATCTCTCTCAATTTGGCTGGAAGCTCATCATCTTCAGAATAAGACACATCTCGTGCATCAATTGCCAAGACTTCTTCTTTCACTTCCTTACTCTCAGGCTTTTTCTCTTTCACCTTAATCACAACATCTTTTAAGACATCATCAATATTTGTAGTTCCAAAATATTCTTTAAGTTCAACTGCGCTCTCAATACCGAAATAATCAAGAAATTTTCGTGTTATATGTATTATATTAGTGTGTCCTGCCGCCTCACGCCGGATAAAACCTTTATCCTCAAGCTCATTTAAGTGATCATATGCTCTGTTTCCTCGCACCTCAACGACATTGCTCTGCTTGACCGGATTCTTGTACGCAATCAAAGAAAGTGTCTGTAGCACAGCTTTAGGGAAATCTTTATGTGGTGCAAGTCCGCTAACATTACTTTCCATATCAGAATGAACTTTCATCTGATAAAGTCCGTCCAATTCAACAATCCTAAGTCCACGTTCACCGTACTGCTCGCGCATTTCATCAATCAATTTTTTAATCTTTAGTTTAGGTATTTTGACGACCTGATACAGTTCCGCAAGAGATATAGGTTTGCCTGCAACAAAAAGAGCCGCCTCTATAAGTTTTTTATTATCTTGTTTCAACAACAAACACCTTTACTTGCAACTATTGTTGAGCAACAGTTAAATATATTTCACCAAACATTTCAGGTTGATCTATAGATACTCTTCCCTGGTTAGATAGGTGAAGCATAGAATTAAAGTTCCTTATGACCTTTTTTTTGTCAGACACATCCACAATTGATGAGAATTTCAGAATATTGTCAACATTAATATTATCACAGATTTTTTCAAAAAGTTCTTCAATATTGTCAGTTATATCTTCACCTAAAAGATCAATTTGGAAAACCTCACGTGCTTCTCTGCGGTTCTTGATAGTCATCGCATTATCAAGTGCATTTATAAGTTCATTAAGTGTGACTTTACCTTGCGGTCTTCTAAATATTGGCACACTAATTGGCGGAATCTTAATGTCTGACACATCAATCTTTTCATTGCATGTCTCAAGGTTATATGCTTCTTCTTGAGCATTTATACCTTCACCCGAATCATCTTCAACAATTTTAAACGTATCCACCTTCATCCTGTAAAGTATGGCTGCTGTAAGTATAATTTTTGCTGGTATCCTAAGGTCCTCTTTCTTAGTATTTTTGATGTAATCCATAAACCTCGCAGAAAGAACTACAAGGTCAATATCCCATGGGTTCATATCGCTTGTCAATGCAAGGAGCACGTTTTCCCATTTGCCAGAACTTATGTTTTCAACTATATTATCATGGCTCAATTTTTCAGGTTCTGAGAATGAATCCTCACGATTGATATCTATGTTTTTTATTTCTTCCATAATATCAACCCTAAAAAGATTATGATACCTGATTTAAATAATTGAGGTCATTTATGTTGTTTGGCAGTGCATGGGACCAAAGCATTGTTTGACGGATTACTACCGTGAAGTTTGTCCTGCATTCCACACATGTTATAAATGCCTCGATAAGTCCGATTGAAATCAACTTATTCGATTATTCTCATCAGGCTTTTTATTGAACAATTATAATTATTGTTTTTAGGATATATATAAGTTTCGGTTTTTGAATATATAGTTTAGTTACAATAATTTAATCTTTAATAACTTTCACAACCTTTCAATAATTAAGAAACATATGTGTGGTGTGATTGGAGGATTTAGGCTTGTAGCACCAATGGACCATTCTTATTCTGAGTTATGCAAAAATTCAATTACTGGAGAAATAATCTCTCAACTTCTAAAAGGTTTAAGTAACAGAGGTCACGAATCTGTAGGGCTTGTTATGGAATCCTCAAATGATATTAGATTCGTCGAACAAGATACTGGAACTGTTTCAGATTTCCTAAATACTTATGGTGTAGATATAGACTATTTCTTAAAAAATATAGATCTCAAAGATTTTATAGGGCACATACGTTATGCAACAAGCAGTGGCACAAAAATTGACAATAAAAGTACTGAAACAAACAATATACATCCTATTTTCATAGGGTCAGACAATTACAATCTGATTCTTGCAGAAAATGGCCAGACTTATTCAGACACTATTTGTATTCACGATGAATGTGTGGATGGTTACCTAAAACCCGGTATGTTGAATCGTTACGGCGCAACAAATGACACTTCATTTAAAGGGATGCGGCTTCTTGATATCCTTGAGAACAGTAACACCTCTCAAAAAAGTTTTCATGACATTTTATTGTCAGGTCTTGATACTTTATATGATGAAACTTTTGACAATGGTATGTTTTCAACACTTGGGCAAATAAAAGATAAAGTCTCAGGAAAATCATATTTTGTTGTCATGCGCGACGGTGGCCGTCCATTATATCAGTTTGATCTTGATGGTTTTAGGATATTTTGTTCTGAATCTTCTGCAATAACTGATATTATGCAAAATCTTGAGATTAATCTTGATGCCAAAAACATTATGCAGTTCCCATCAGGGGGCATAAGTGTATATGATTTAGATTTAGGAACTAGTTTCAATCAACAAAAGGAGGCAAAACCAGACTGTTTTTTTGAATATGCATATCTGATGAATCAAAATACCTTTGTGCCTAATATTAATTATGATCTTGTTAAAGTTGATGACATCCGTGCAACTCTTGGTATCCAGACACTCGA
Source organism: Nanobdellati archaeon (assembly GCA_019429125.1). Classification (GTDB taxonomy): domain Archaea; phylum EX4484-52; class EX4484-52; order EX4484-52; family GLR71; genus GLR71. Next base: position 30,960 of record JAHYJO010000014.1, read on the forward strand.
AGAACATCCAGAAATTCTTAATCTTCTGAAAAATAATAAGGATTGTATGTTGTCATCTGTACCTAATTCAGGTCTTTCATATACAAAATTATTCAAAGATAAATATGGTATTGATGATACACAGTTCATAACAAGAAACCCAAATTACGATTACCGCACATTTATAGCAAGTGATGACCCAAAAATAAGATTAAGCAAAGCAAACGATAAGTTTATAATAAGTCCTGATGTCAAAGGTAAAAAAGTAGTAATCTTTGACGACAGCCTGGTACGATATAATGTTGCCTCCGTCTTAAACAAAAAGTTAAGAAAAGCCGGCGCAGAAGAAGTATATTATCTTTTTGCCACACCACCAATAATAAGTCCCTGCTATGGTGGGATAAACACATACAGAAAAGATCTTGCAGTGACAGCTATTGAAAAACTTTCAAAAAGAAAAATCACTGCAAAAGCTATAGGTATAGATTATTATGGTACTGGTGCACACAAAGGTTTTGAAAATGCACTAAAATCATTTGAACACGAGCAGGTTATAATGGACTATTTAGGTGGTCCTGTAAAGACAGATGGTGTTGGATTTTTGAGCATCGCCGGTCTTAATAAAGTATTTAATAATTTAAACCTTCCACCCCCATCACAATGTTGTGTCACAGGTAAATATCCATACAAGTTTGATGGTATAGAAGACTGGGACTATGTACCTTCTAAGGTTTACAATGCAGCAATCACACATTTTAAGATATACAATGATAGTACTTGTTTAGCAAAAAAATAATCAATATGCTCAGGCCGTTATGGTATGATTTTCAATAAGTTATAATTGTTACAAAATCAATAGCTAACGCTTAAAAATGTGTTGTTAAAAAATCTTAAAAATTATTTAATCGTATTCTTATAAAATCGATAGCTTGCACCCAACTTAAAAAAGTATAAATATAATTATTTCAAAAAATAGTAGTTATCTCTTAAAAAATCAAAATTAATCAAGACAAAAATTAGCTAAACAAATACCAATGATACAATTCCTCTAAAAATCATAATATAAAACATCACCAACATTTAAAAAATTATACACAACATTATAAATTGATTTAAATGGAACGAACATATTCTTCAGACATTAAGGCAGGCGCAAAAGTACGACTCTCTGGTTGGGTTCATGAAAAAAGAGACTTAGGCAAACTTGTATTTCTCATAGTTCGAGATATGGAAGGTCTTTCGCAAGTGACTGCAAAAACCGGTGAGACTGACGATGCGCTAGTTGAACTGGTAAAAAAAATAGGCAAAGAGTTTGTAGTGGACATTGAAGGCACAGCAGAACAGAATGATCGCGCACCAAACGGTGTCGAGATAAAACCAACAAAGATAACAATAATCTCCGAAGCACAATCACCTTTACCTATAGAATCAACAGGAAAAGTCCAGTCAGACCTTGACACAAGACTTGACAATCGATTCCTTGACCTTAGACGCCCTGAAGTAAGAGCAATATTCTCAATCCAGAACCAGATTATGCGCAGTTTCAGACGAACTTTAGATGATGCAGGTTTCCTAGAGATAACACCTCCTGGTGTAATTGCAGCATCCTCTGAAGGTGGCGCAGAACTTTTCCCTATACCTTATTACAATAAAGAAGCATTCCTCGCCCAAAGTCCACAAATATACAAACAAATGGCAGTCATGGGTGGTATGGAAAAAGTATCCATGATAACTCCAGTCTGGCGGGCTGAAAGATCAAACACTACAAGACACCTATCTGAAGTAAGGCAGATGGACATAGAGATGGGTTTTGCAACCGACAAAGAAGCGATGGATGTCTTAGATAATGTAATACTTAACATATTTTCAGATGTAAAGGCAAACTGCGAAACCAAACTTAAACTTTTAGAGACCGATTTTAATGTCCCCAAACTACCTCTTAAAAGAGTAACATATACAGACACATTAAAGATGCTTGAAAAAGAAGGTATAAACCTCAAATGGGGCGAAGATTTATCCACGCCTGCTGAAAAGAAGATTTGTGAAATAATAGGCTGGGATACACCATTCTACATAACTGAATGGCCGACAGATGTGCGCGCATTCTATTCAATGCCTGATGAAAAAAATCCAAATATCTGCCACGCATTTGATTTGATGTTTAGGGGTGTTGAGCTATTGTCTGGTGCACAGCGTATCCACATACCCGAACTATTAATCGAGCGCATAAAAGCAAAAGGTATGGACTCTGAAAACTTCAAGTTCTACATTGACACTTTCAGGTATGGAGCACCACCTCACGCAGGGTGGTCCATAGGTCTTGAAAGAATAACAATGTTAATGACTAATAGAGATAACATAAGAGAAGCATGCCTGTTCCCAAGAGATCCGAAAAGGTTAACACCTTAATATTTTTTATTTTTTTATTCCAATAACCATTTCCATATTGGTTTAATTGTTATTGTTTTTGTATTAATTTTTATTTCTTTTTCTTCATCTTCTGTAAGTATCAGTCCTTCATTTAAATCATAAGAATTCATTGCATCTAAAAGTCCGTCAATCTCTCTATTTTTTGTATTTTCATCGTCCATATTTTGTGTCACTTGAATTGCCATTGTTATATATCTGCCATCCCTTATGACAAAATCACATTCTTTTTTACGTTTATGATAATATATCTCTTTATTTCTGCGTTTTAATTCTAAGAATACAACATTTTCTAATATTCGTCCATAATCACGAGATGTCCTAAAACCTAAAACATTTGCGAGTGCAGTATCTATAAGGTATATTTTTTTATTTGCGTATATCTGTTTTTTTAATGATATGTCAAATCGAGGAACTAAAAATGTAAGATAGCTGTTTTCCATATATTCTATATATTCTTTTATTGTAGTTGCACTTGTAAGACCTGTCATATTTTTAAGATTGTTGAAGCTTACTTCTTTACCTATATTGCTTGATATAAAATATATGATTTCTTTCAATGCTTTCTCATTTTTTAAGTTATATCTTGTGATTATGTCGCGATATAATATATTTTCATATAATGCTTTAAGATACTCGACCTTTTCAGTTTTAACAAATTCAGGGAATCCACCTTTTTCTATAAATTCATTAAAATACCGTTTGATATTACTTTTGTCAATCCCCGTTATCATTTTATCCGTTTTGACTTGATAATTTTTAAAATTTAAGAATTCTTTAAATGAAAATGGATAAAGGGTAAAATTAATATTTCTACCCGTAAGATGTGTCCCTAACTCACGACTCAACATGCTTGCATTTGAACCAGTGATATATATTTTTTTATCTGCATCATGTAATCGTCTTACAAAACGTTCCCATCCATTTATGTTCTGTATCTCATCAAAGAAAAATATATCAATTTCATCATATAATTCTATAAGAACTTCATGCATTATCTTAAAATCATCAACATTAAAATTAATGAATCTTTCATCATCAAAGTTGACATAATAACTCTGAGCATGATACTTTTTTCTGATATCTTCCATCAATGTAGATTTACCACATCGTCTTATTCCTGAAATAATTAAAATAAATTTATCTTGTTCATAATTACATATAGTAGTTTCTAAATCTCTTTTTATTATATTCTCTGTTGCTTTTATCTGATTCTGTTCAATTAATAATTGTTTCAATTCCTCTCTATTCATATTTTTATTTGGGTTTCTATTCTTTATAAACATTTGGTCTGTCAAACCACAAAAAGTAATATTTATTTGGTTTATAAAACCAAATACTCCGATTGATACTGATTTTATATAGGATTTAACTATGTCTTGCAAATTAAAGGTATCCTATGTATAATCTACCTGTTCCCAAGAGATCCGCAAAATTGCGTCCAGATATGACGGTACTCTTATTTATGTATAATCTACCTGTTCCCAAGAGATCCGAAAAGGTTAACACCTTAATCTTTTTTATTTTTTTCTTGCATTAACTTTAAATAGAATTAATCAGAATTATTCTTATACTTCTTTAGGTGAAAATTTATTGCAAAAGAATATGATTTAATAATTGTGGGTGCAGGAACCGCAGGTTGTACCTGTGCAATCCGTGCTGCGCGCAAAGGTTTAAATGTCGCAATCATTGAACGAAAAGAAAAAAAGAAGATAGGCGATAAAGTCTGTGGTGACTTAATAGGTTACGACCTTATAACCTGGATAAAAGATACACTTAACCTTGATTATTCAAAAAACAAATCAATAAATTATATAATTGATAACGTTAACACTTATTCTCCTAACAAAAAAACTGTCATGAAAACCAAATACAAATGCGCAATGATAAATCGTCACAGATTCGGTCAGAATCTCTTAAAAGACACCTTAAAAGAAGGATGCAAACTATATGATGCAACCATCTGTGTTGAACCCATAATTAATGATAATTTTGTATGTGGCATAAAAGTACGAGATGCTAAAACTGGAAAAACATCTACTCTCAATTCAAAAATTGTGGTTGATGCAAGCGGTGCAATACCTGCACTTAGAAATAAAATCAAGTTGAACAATTCTCATATAGATACAGTTATAGATGAATCTGATGAATCTTTCTCCTATCGTGAGATACGCAGACTGAAAAAACCTTTAGACGACCCAAAGACTGCAAAAATCTTCATGTCTGGAACCTATGCGCATGGTGGATATTATTGGTATTTTCCAGAATCTAAAGACATAATCAACATAGGTATCGGTATACCACGAGATAAAGAGACTTACAAGTTAAAAGATATGCTAAAAACTATAATGGATAATGACTCAATATTTAAAGATTCTACAGTTATTAGTGCGGGTGGTGGTATGCTTCCTACAAGAAGACATTTAGACTCACTTGTAGCAAACGGTTTCATGTTTGTGGGTGATGCGGCTTCACAAATAAATCCTGTGACAGGTGGTGGTATTGCTCTATCTATGGGTGCCGGTCTCATCTGTGCTGATGTTGCATCTCACGCAATTAAAGAAGATGACGTTTCTGAATCGGGCTTATGGAAATTTAATTATCTGTATGGTGGCAGAAAAGACATAAAATGGAAAGAGTTAAATGATTATGTCAATGATGGCGCACCCAATGCAGCAAGTGATCTTTTGAGGATATTTGCTAAAAATTTAAATGACAAATCCTTAAATTTCGCATTCAAAAATTTCCTAGATGTTACAATGCTTGCAAAAGTAAGTTATGGTCAAACACATAATCCAAAATTATCACAAAAGATGAAAATAATATTAAAAAGTCTTCCAAGGTTACCTCTTTTAATCAAATTCACACATTTAATGAGTCTCATGGACAAGATTAAAAAATTATATATGATTTATCCAAAGACACCAAATGCATTCCCTGAATGGAAAAAGCGCCTTGATATAATCTATGATGAGGTGTATAAGATATAAAAATCATAATAATTTAGTTTTCGCAAGCACAGTATACCCGCCTTTTATCTTATCACCCTCTTTGACTAAGATATTTTCAATCTTGGATAAGGGTATTATGACATCTGTCCGTGACCCAAACCTTATCAGTCCTATACGTCCGCCTTTGGGTACTATGTCTCCGATATTGACATTGCACACTATACGTCTTGCAATGCTTCCTACCATCTGTATCACATGGATTGATATATCGTTGTTCTTTATGATTATATGATTTTTCTGGTTCTTATCTGCTTTTTTAAGATATGCAGGGAAAAAGGTTCCTCGATCATATTGCTTGTGTGTTATGACACCTTCAACTGGCGCCCTATTTATATGTACATTTAGTATTGATAAAAAAACGACAATGCGCACTGCTGGCTCATTGAGAAATTTTGTGGACTTAAGATACTCTATCCGCTTTATAGTGCCATCTGAAGCTGCAAGTATGCTATTTTTTTCAATGCATCCATTTCTTACAGGGTCTCTAAAGAACCAAAGTGAAAAGATGGAAAACCCAAAAAATGGCATTGCAAATATCTGATTTATACTGTAATATATCAATAATCCTGCCAGTAAAGATAAAAATGATATATAATATCCGTCCTTTGCGATATGTTTTGTAGATATTAACTTTCTTTTATTATGTACTATTTATCTCACCATCTTTTTTCAATCGATATTATTCTTTGTTATATACATATATATATTTTTTTAAAATAATCAATGTCTAAAAATGACAATTATAATTTATCTTATTCATTATATATACCCTACTTATGTTTTGATTAAAATTGAACATATGATAATAATTTATAATCCCATTCAATCCGGCACTGTCCATTTTTTGAGTGATTTCAAACAAAATGTAGTTAATTAAATACCTTCATTTCTTTTGTAATTCGACGTGAAATGTGTATATTAAATAGATCTCTGCAGGAGTTTATAAACAAACAATATTTAAAACATATTCAAAATCACTCACTTTTTGAACAGTGCCTTCAATCCCTAAAACATTTAAACTATTCAATTCAATAATCATCAGGTAACGTCAATGGTGCACATAAAAAAGCTTATTCTTCACGGTTTCAAATCATTCCAGAAAAAGACAGTCGTACCTTTATACCCCGGTTTCAATGCAGTAATAGGCCCCAACGGTTCAGGAAAATCAAATGTGATGGATGCCTTGACATTTGTATTGGGACGGAGGAGCCGTGAACTGCGCGCAGGTAGGATGGATCATCTACTTTTCAATGGTGGTCAAGGTAAAACACCGGCAGATTTTGCCCTAGTTACAATCGAGCTTGACAATTCAGACGGTGAGATCGAAAACCAAGAAGAAACGATAACTGTCACAAGAAAAGTAAACCGTATGGGTCTTTCAATCTACAAATTAAACGACAAGACGGTTAACAAGAGAGAGATTGACGAGATATTCAAGACCATCAACCTTGACCCTAACGGTCATAACATAATTCAGCAGGGCGACATAACTCATGTAATCCAGATGAAACCTAAAGAGCGAAGAGAGATAATAGATGAGATTGCCGGCATAAAAGACTACAACGAAAAAAAAGACAAGGCACTGACCGAACTGGCTATGGCAGAGATCAAGCTTAACGAATCAAAGATAGTCCTTGACCAGAAAAAAGTATACATAGATAAATTGAAGACTGAAAAAGAGGCCGCAGAAAAGTTCATTGAACTTGAAACCAAACAGGATTTCCTTCTTGCTAGCATTGCCCACTCAAAAGTTGAAGGCATAAAGAGTGTCCTTGAAAATGTTACAAAAAACCTTAAGGTAAAAGTGGCTGAATACGGCGGGTCAAACAGTAAGGTTGGAAACTTTGACACAGACATTGACGGCTTTGAGCAGACTTTAGACAAGGTAGAAAAAGAAATATTTGAAAAAAGCATGGACAATGAATGCCGAAAAGAGATAGAAGACATAAATGAGCGAATAATCAAACGCGCCGCAAAGATTGAAGGGTTCCATAAAGATATAGAACGTCTTAATGACATGATATCCCGTCTTGACGCTATAAACCGTTCAAAGGCAGAAGACGTATCCAACCGCTCAGTAAAATCCATACTAGAATCAGGTATAAATGGTGTTTTCGGGAGTATAGGTACACTTATGTCAATAGAAGGTCTGTACCAGACAGCAATCGACATAGCTCTCGGCGGTCACGTTAATGATGTTATAGTAGACTCTGAAAACACAGCAATACAATGCATAAGTTACCTGAAATCAAACAACATGGGTCGTGTACGGTTCTTGCCTATTCCAAGGCTCCGTGGACACACAGCTTCAGCAAAATCAGAGATTGCGCAAAAGATGCCCGGAATAATCGACTACGCATTGAATCTCATTGATTATGAACCTAAATATGACATAGCTTTCCGTGAAGTGTTAAAAGACACACTCATTGCTGAGTCATCTGACGCTGCAAGAAAAGTCAAGGGTTTGCGCCTTGTAACATTAGAGGGCGACCTTTTTGAATCGGGTGGCGCGATAGTCGGTGGAAATACAAAAAGTTCTGGTACTACACAAAAACACGGTGCTGATATGTCAGCAATCCTTAACTATGAAAAAGAAAAAGGTAATGCTGAATTAGAAGTAAGGATGCTCAAAGAAGAGATAGGCGAACTAAACATTGCTCTTAATACCAAGAAAAAAGACATGGATACAAGTTCCGACGACATACAGAATCTAGATAAGAAAAGGCAGGACCTGAAAGAGAAGATATCAAAGATTAAAGATAACAGAAAGACAATCTATGAGCAGAACATCATGCTCCAGAGCGAGATTGAAGACTTACGTATCAGGAAAGCCAGGCTTGATGCAGAGCTTGAGAACCTTCTGTTTGCCTATGAAAAATACAAAGACCGTACCGACCTGAAAAAAGACGACCCAGAAGTGCTTCAGATGGGACTGAGAAAAATTGACCGTGATATGCGCGCACTAGGTCCTGTCAACCAGAAAGCGATTGAAGAATATAATGTGTTTGCTCAAGACTTTGACGATTTCAACGAAAAAGTAGAAAAGCTTGCAGAAGAAAGAAAATCAATAATATCTATGATTGAAGATATTGAGAACAAAAGACGAGATATATTTAGGGTAGCCTTTGAGAAAGTTGCAGAAGATTTCACACAAGTCTATGCTGATTTAACAGATGGAAAAGCCAACTTGCGTCTTGAAGACCCCAAAGACATAGAGTCCGGACTAATAATTGAGGCAGAGCCTAAAGACAAGAAACTATTGAGTATAGACTCACTTTCAGGCGGGGAAAAGACAATGGCTGCAACTGCATTTTTGTTCGCGCTCCAAAAATTTAGCCCTGCCCCGTTCTATATCCTTGACGAGATTGATGCAGCCCTTGACAAAAAAAATTCAGGTACAATAGGCGAGCTGATAAAAGAATATTCAGGCAATTCACAATTCTTAGTAATCTCGCACAATGACGTCTTGGTCCACAACGCATTCAGAGTATATGGTGTATCAATGCAAAAGGGCGCATCCCAGATTGTCGGTGTTGAACTGGAAAATAAATAGAGACAAATAAATTAAAATCTCATATCTTTTTGATTTTTGTTCTGATTTGACAAAGTTATATTTATTTTGCGTTTTTTGAGATGTTTTATGCACTGAAGATTTAACCACTCAAAAATAAATCAAGACACAAATCCTATTTTATGAAACCAACAATCCGTATTGGAAAACAATAAGATAAAAAATATTACATCATAACTCAAAACTAAGCATCCCCTTTCCTTGATTATGCTCACGATAAAAAGACATTTTATCTAAAACAAAAAATATAAAACCTATCAATAACTAACTTTTTTTCCCACAAGAAACTTACGCAACACAAAATACCCAACAACTCCAGAGACTATGTACGCGATTGACATCCCAATAAATATACCTTGAATCTCAAACATGTAAGACCCAATATATACGAGAGGTACATACAATATAAACATCTGAAAGACTGTAAGTGCAGCGGCAATCATTGGTTTGTTCAGCACATTAAGTGTCATTGTAGATATCATAAACACACCATAGAACGCATAGCTTACAGGTAATATGTAAAGGAACATCACAATAGTTGATATGACTTCAGGGTCGCTACTGAAAATACCAGCAATTGGTCCACCTATCAAACCTAATACTGCAACCATCAGAACTCCCCAAAAGAGAGACAGACGATTACTGTAACTTATGCCTTTACTGACTCTTTCTTTCTTTTTAGAAGCCCAATTTTGTCCGACAAAAGGTCCGAGGACTGATGAAAGCGCCATCAGTGCTGCAAGCGCAAAAAATTCAATACGTGTTGCAACACCAAATGCTGCAACAGCTTTAGTCCCATAAGTTGCGATGATGCTGGTCGCAACACCGAGTGCGACAGGCACTATCATGCGCGTGAGTGATACAGGTATCCCAATATAAAGTATTTGTTTCCAAGATTCAACCATATGTTTGAACGATGGTATCTTAAAACAAATCATATTTTCACGATAGTGAAGTACCCATAACGCAAAAATCAATGTGACTGCTCGCGCAATTACGGTGGCGATTGCAGCTCCTGCAATTTCAAGGCGCGGAAATGGTCCGATACCAAAAATAAGCAAAGGGTCAAGAATTACATTTGCAATGACTGCCACAAGCATTATCATGCTCGGTGTCTTCATATCTCCAGTTGCACGTATGGCACTGTTTCCTACCATAGGCACTATGACAAAAAGTACTCCAATATACCATATATTCATGTATTCCTTAACAAGAGGCAATATAGTTGGGTCTGCGCCAAGCAGACCAAACAATAGTTCAGTTGTGAGAAGTCCAATTATTACAAATATTATAGTTAACAAAAAAGATAGTATGAGTGTGTCCGTAGTGAGTCTTTTGACTGTGTTTTCATCTCCATTGCCGATAGCTTTTGATATGACTGCAGATGCACCTATGCCTATTCCTAAAGATACACTTACAACTACCATGATTACAGGAAATGTAAAACTTAATGCTGCAAGTTCGTTAATACCGAGCTGACCTATAAAGAATGTATCTACAATGTTGAATGCGACCATGCCAACCATGCCAATCATCATAGCAAGCGTCATATTAACGATTGTCTTTCCGACAGGTCCTTTTGTAAGAATTGCTTTTTTCTGTTTCTTCATAGTCTGTCACGTTCAGATGTATAGAATTATTTATATATTATTTAAATGTTTCTTAAATATAATGAGGTCATTCAGTTAATCTCAATTTTTCAATCCTTAACTATCTGTATCTGAACATTGCCACTGTTTTTGTGTGCTCAATACATCCTCATTGTTTTTCATATTCTCAAACAGTTTAAAGGGATTATATCAAATTCCAGATATCTTTATAATCCTCATATTCATCTCATAACTCATAAAATTCCCCTATACCTATATATACTCATAGTAAACCATTATCAGATAGGTGATATCTTATGGTAGAAGCTTATTGTATGAAATGCAAAGAAAAACGAGAAATGAAAGATTCCGAAAAAGTAACAATGAAAAACGGAAGACCTGCAACAAAGGGAACATGTCCTGTTTGCGGAACAAAGATGTTTAAAATTGGCGCATAAGGTCATAAATACAAACATCCATAATCAACTTTTTTATTTTTTTATTCTCTTTCCAAAAACCCAAACACATAAATACCTGTATTGCGAATAATTCCTTATGTCATTGAACGAGACTATTTCTAATTATATAACAACTGTTATAGGTTCATCTCCTTTTGGAATCGAATATTCATTTATTGTTGCAATAATAATACTTTTTGCATCTTTCATCCTTGCCCTGATTATTGATTTCATATTTGAGAAGATTTTTAAGAGGATTACTGCAAAGACAAAATTCGAATTTGATGACCTTTTAATCTCTGCCCTAAAAAGACCGATTTTCAACACAGTCCTTCTTACAGGCACATACATTGCTCTTGAAATCATATATTTTTCAGGTAAAGGTCTTGTATTGATGGACAACATCCTGCTTTCAATTTTGATTTTTATCTGGATTTTTGCAGCAATAAAAGTCAATAAGATACTTTTTGAGAACATAATTCCTAAAATCACTGCAAAGACCAAAAGTGATATGGATGATGAGATTCTTCCATTAGTGAAAAGTATAACTACTCTAGTATTGATTTTTATAGGTATCATGATTCTTATGAAATCTGTCTGGAACTTTGATATAACACCTATTCTTGCATCAGCTGGTGTCTTAGGTTTTGCTGTAGCTTTTGCAGCAAAAGATGCAATCTCACAGCTTTTTGGTGGTATCTCAATATATTTTGATAAACCTTTCAAGAAAGGTGACAGGATAGAGATAGGTGTGGGCGAAATAGGAATTGTTGATGAGGTAGGATTAAGAAGCACAAAGATACGCAATTTCTACAATAACATGATAATAATACCAAACAGCGTGATTGCAAACAGTAAGATAATAAACTACAACTATCCAAACGCGAAGATGATGGTAAAGGTCATGATTGGTGTGGCTTATGGTTCAGATGTTGCTAAAGTGAAAAAAGTTCTTTTAAATATTATAACTTCGATAGAGAAAGTACTTGACACTCCTGCACCCAACATAAGGTTTGACAATCACGGCGAATCAAGTCTGGACTTTGCAATAATCATGTGGATAAGGCATCCAGAAGATAAGATGTCAATCATAGATCAGGTAAATACAGCAATCGACAAAGAATTCAAAAAGAACAAGATTGACATACCATTCCCTACAAGGACAATAATCAGCAAGAAATAAATGATTTTTTCTTAATAAATATTTTAGTTAATATTTATATAATTTTTTAAAGAGTGTTATTTATAATTCAAAATATGATATGTATTGTTGAGTATATTAAACTCGACTTTAGGACTTGATGGTTTTTAAACCACTTCTGATTACTGCTGTTATTGATTTTCTATAGGAAATCTGGCTACGAATTAGACACATAACTATATATACTTGCTCGACCCATATAATATTATATGTATTTGACAATTACTACAAAAACAGTCAAAGGTAAAAAGTATCGTTCTGCAAAAATTGTAGAAAGTTACTGGGCAGATAATACCTGTAAACATCGAGTTCTAAAAACATTAGGTCCGGTTAATTCAGATAGTGATGAGATTAAATTTCGTAAATTATTTGAAGAATATAAAAACGGCAACGATTTTGTTATGATTAATGATATTTCAATTAAGAATTCTAAAAATTATGGTGTTTATCATACAGTAAATAAACTTTTTGAGAAATATGAAATCGATAGCATAATCAAGGATAATCTAAATAAAGGAAAACATAAATTCAATGTTTATAGTATAATCAAAGCATTGATTATAAATCGTATTGAAAAACAAAACAGCAAACACAAAGCATTTGATTGGGTACAACACGATTATCCAGAAACAATAGATGCAAATTTAGATAATTTTTATTCATCATTAGATGTATTATTTAAGAATAAGGAAAATATTGAACTTGAAATATTCCAAAAACTTAAAGCAAAAATTAATATTGATACATCTAAAGTTCATTATGATTTGACAAGTTCATATTTTGAAGGTAAACATTGCGAAATCGCAATGTTTGGATATTCTAGAGATCATAGAAGTGATAGGAAACAAATAGTAATTGGTTTGGTTATGATAGATGGTATACCAGTATACCATGAGATTCATGAAGGAAATACAGTAGATAAAGCAACATTAGAAGGACTGATTCTAAAATTAAAAGATAAATTTGAATTAAAAGCACCAACTATTATTGCAGATAGAGGGTTAATTACTGAAAATAATCTAGTATTTCTTGAAAATAATAAGCAAAAGTATATTTTAGGATTTAGTAAAAGAAATAATAAAAAAACGAAAGAATTAATTGTAAATGAAATTGATTCTGGAAATGAAACGCATAATGCAAAAATAATTAAAACGGAAACAGTAGAACGAGATGATAAAAAATACACAAGAACGTATGTGTTATGTTTTGATAAAAATACACATAATGAACGACTTTTAAAACTCGAGAGTATTTGTGAAAATATAACAAAAAAACTTAAAGATCTAAAAACTAAAATCGATAATCCAACTAAGAAAATTAAAATATCTAAGGAATCACAGGTTTTAAAAGTTGATAAAATTCTGGGTAAAAATAAAAGATTGTTTTGTATTGAGTTTACTGACAAAACATTTACATACAAAATTAACGAAGAAAATAAAAAATATGAAGAAGAAGCTGCAGGTAAATTTTTACTGATAACAAACACAGATTTAGGCGCATTGGATCTAATGAAAAGTTACAAAGAACTTATCGTTGTTGAAAGTGC
>JAHYJO010000029.1 GCA_019429125.1 Nanobdellati archaeon
TTAATAAATAATTATGTGATAAAATTGATTTTTTGATGAATTTGTTAATATTTTTGAAAATTTAATCCATTTAAAAAAATAGTATCCAGTTAAGGATTGAAAAATTGAGCTTAACTGGATGAGCTCATATAAATCACAATAAACTAAATATAATTAAAAATATAATTAATCATAAATTCAAATATGTTTAAATTAGAAAAAAAAAGCGTCGAGGATGTGAATTTCACAAAGAGACCCAAAAGCACAGATAAACATTAATAATAAACATTGACTTCACACTAAAATCGTAAAAGTCAACTGCACCTTGAAAGAGCCCCCTCATTTTGAACACATGTGAACCGAAGCTCAGAAGCTTTCCAGGCTTCCGCCATGGCCGGGCTAGGCGACCTCGACACAAAAATATGATATATATGATATAATGCGATATAATCTCATTTATTTTTTATCAGGTGTGTTGACCACCTAAAAGGTAAATACGCCATATCGATCAACCTTATAAATGGTTGCTACGACGACCTCGACACTATAAATATAAAGTAAAAATAAATAAAGACCGAACTTAATCTTTAAGCTCAATCTCGATATGAACACCGTTAGGAATTGGTATCCTCATAATCCGTCTCAATGCACGTTCATTCACACCAATATCAATCACTCTTTTATGAACACGCATTTCCCATTTTTCATAAGTTTCTGTACCGTCTGCACATGGAGACTTTCTTGTTGTAACCTTAAGTTTTTTTGTGGGAAGAGGAATTGGACCACGGACACTTGCACCGAATTTATCAGATATGTCTTTTATCTCTACTGCAAGCTCATTAAGCTTATTTATATCCGTACTTGAAAGAGCTATCCTTGCTTTTTGCATATATCATTACACCTATTTTTAGAAGATGACTCACATCACCCTCACATATTTTATAATTCTGATTTTATTAAAAAATAAAAAAAGTAAAAGAGGACATTATTCCTTCCTTTTAACTAAATCAATACAAAGACCTGCAGCGATTGTCTGACCCATGTCTCTTATAGCAAATCTTGCACACTGAGGCAATTCACTATTTTTCTCAATAGACAATGGTTTTGTTGGTACGCATCTAATTATTGCAGCATCTCCAGCTTTTATGAAATCTGGATTTTCTTCAACAACCTCACCAGTTGTAGGATTAATCTTTTTAATGATTTCAGTAATTTTACATGCGATATGTGCAGTATTTATATGGAACACCGGAGTGTATCCTTTTGTAATAACACTAGGGTGCTGTAAGACCACAATCTGTGCAGTAAATTCTTCAACCATTGTAGGAGGATTACTTGTTTCACCAATAATATCTCCTCTTTTGACATCGTTTTTACCAAGACCTTTAATACTTACACCGACATTATCACCAGGAAGTGCTTCAGGCATCTGTGTGTGATGCATTTCAATACTCTTTACATCACCGATTTTACCAGATGGCATTGAAATAATCTTCATGCCTGACTTAAGAACACCAGTCTCAACCTTACCAACAATAACAGCACCTATACCTGAAATAGTATAAACATCCTGTACTGGAAGCCTTAATGGTTTATCTGTTGGTTTATCAGGAACTGAAAAGCTATCTAAGACCTGTAAAAGAGTTTCACCCTTATACCAACCAAGATTTTCTGAGGGTTTTGAAATATTATCTCCAATCCATGCCGAAACAGGAACAAATTTAATATTTTCAATCTTATAACCTACAGACTGAAGCAATTTTGTAGCATCTTCTACAATCTTATTGAATTTAGTTTGATCATAAGAAATAGTATCCATCTTGTTTACAGCAACTGTAAGCTGATTTACACCAAGAGTCCTACAAAGGAAAACATGTTCTTTTGTCTGAGTCATGATACCATCATTTGCAGCAACTACAAGAATACCAGCATCTGCCTGACTTGCACCAGTGATCATGTTTTTGATGAAATCTCTATGTCCTGGAGCGTCAATAAGAGTAAAATAATACTTAGCAGTATCAAACCTCTTATGAGCAAGATCGATAGTTACGCCTCTTTCTCGTTCTTCCTTAACACTATCCATAAGGAATGCAAACTTGAAAGATTCTTTCTTCAATTCTTTTGCTTTTTCTTCTAATTTTCGCATTTCTTGTTCAGAAACATTACCAGTATCAAATAACAATCTTCCGATTAATGTTGATTTTCCATGATCAACGTGTCCAATAGTTACAAGATTCATGTGTGGTTTATCAGCCATATAAATAACCTCCAAAATTATTCTTTGCTCAAATGAACTTACATAGTTCAGTATAAGTAGTGTTATTGTATTAAAAACTTTTAAAAAGATATGCTTTTTAACGAATACAACAACAAAGGATTTTGCAAGATGAACTTTATAAACTTTATGTTCACGCTCCTATTGCCCATTTAATATATAAATCAATAACAATTTAAAATTAAATACATACACACAGACTATGAAATCAGAAATTTCAATGAATTGCTGTGAATGTGGACACAAAAACATAATACCTATAAGCAAGTTCTATGATGCTTTTGATGGAACATTTACTTGCCTTAAATGTGGAATGTATCTCGACGATGCAAATGACGCATTAGACGAATAAATAATAACTACCCCGTACTCAATAAAACAAAAATAATAAAAAATAAAAAATAACCGATAAATCACCTATTCATCATCGTCAAAGTCGGCATAATAATCGCCCTCATCATCTTCTTCATCACGCAAATAAAGCTTATCCATTTCAGACATCCAAAAACACCTCCTCATGAATTTTATATGCCCAACTTATAACATTAAGTTAGCACATATAATACAATACTGATAATACTATTATATAAAGTTTTTGTTTAAAAGGCACTGTTCAAAAAGTGAGTGATTTTGAATATGTTTTAAATATTGTTTGTTTATAAACTCCTGCAGAGATCTATTTAATATACACATTTCACGTCGAATTACAAAAGAAATGAAGATATTTAATTAACTACATTTTGTTTGAAATCACTCAAAAAATAGACAGTGCCGTTTAAAATGTGATAATTTATTCAAATCAAAAATATGAAAACATTTAAAAAAAATTAATATAACAAAAACAAAATAAAAACCGCCACAAATAATATTTACCTTACAATAAAAAATAATATAGATTATAGATATGACAATAAAATAAAAAAATTGTACTTGTTTAGCAAAAAAATAATCAATATGCTCAGGGCATTATGGTGTAATTCTCAATAAGTTATAATTGTTACAAAATCAATAGCTAACGCTTAAAAATGTGTTGTTAAAAAATCTTAAAAATTATTTGATCGTATTCTTATAAAATCGATAGCTTGCACCTAACTTAAAAAAGTATAAATATAATTATTTCAAAAAATAGTAGTTATCTCTTAAAAAATCAAAATTAAGCAAGACAAAAATTAGCTAAACAAATACAAAAAATTAAGAAAAATAAAAAAATAAAATGACCTAAGAACCATAAGTTCCCTGAGTAGGAACTATTTCCTTAAGACCTTTTCTCTTCCGAATCCTAAGAATAGTATCATTCTGAAGATCTTTGGGCATTATTTCATACAAGATAGCCATAAGTGACTGGTATCCACGACCACCAGTTGCAGATTTAAGAGATGCCTCAAAACCAAACATTTCAGCCACAGGAATCTTTGCTTCAATAACAGTCATATCTCCTTCTTCAGACATGTTAAGCACCTGACCACGACGGTTCTGTACCTCATTCATGACATTGCCCATATTACTCGTTGGAGTATCTATACGCAATACCTGTTTTGGTTCAAAGATAGATGCCTCACCATTAATCATTGCCTCTTTTATTGCACTCCTGACTGCGGGAAGAACCTGTGCAGGACCCCTGTGAATTGCATCTTCATGAAGTTTTGCATCCATGATAAGCAATTTCAGACCAAAACAAGGTTCATCAGCCATAGGCCCTTTATTGCATACATCATTAAAACCCTGTTGAATAAGTTCCATAGCTTCATTAAGATACTGTACACCACGAGACACATTAACAATCATATTGTTTTGATAAGTATACAAAACTTTCTTTGCTTCGTCTTTATCAAACCCTGCACCAACAAGTTTTTGAGAAAATTCAAGCAGATCCTGTTTACGTATAACCCCTGATTTTATTTCACCAGAATTCAAAAGCTCAACTATTGGTTTAGCTAACGGCTCCACCTTGAAATAGAACTTATTATGTTTGTTCGGCGACTTACCCTCAAACTCATCAGAAATCTTTTTCACACCCTCTTTAAAGATTACAATGGGTGCAGATACAATTACATCAAGCTTAAGATCCTTGAAATATCTTTCAACCTTTGCTTCAAGATGAAGTTCACCAAGACCAGAAATAAGCATTTCTCCTGTCTCTTCTGATATTTTGACAACAAGTGTCTGATCTTCTTTAGATCTCTGCCTAAGAACACTTATGACTTTAGGAAGATCTTTGACATTCTTGACCTCAATAGATTTTGTAACTACCGGCTCAAAAATGTGTGCAATCCTTTCAAAGGGTGCAACTACAGAATCAATATGGCATATAGTCTCACCAGAATTTGCAATACCAATACCAGTAATACCAACAATATTTCCACAAGGAATAGTGCCTATAGAATCTCTTTTAGGACCATTATACACACTTACCAGCTGAACTCTTGCATCTTGACCAGTACCCACAAGCCTTACAGTTTCACCATCTTTTAAAGTACCAGAAAAAAGTCTTGCAGTCGCAACCATACCTGCATGCTTATCAGCAGTAAGATTTGTTATGACCCCTGCAAGAGGACCACTCGCATCACAATTAAGCATAGCTTTACCTTCAACAGTTTCAAGATCACCAGTCCACAGTTTTGGTATCCTGTATGCCTGTGCAACATCAGGTGTTGGAAGATGTTTTATTGCCATATCCAATACAATATTATGAAGAGGTGCTTTCTTTGCAAGTTCTTTCTCCTTATCACCATTAGTCATCTCAATTACATCTTTAAACGTCATCCCCGTCTTTTTCATAAAAGGTATTGAAATTGCCCAATTCTTATATGCTGAACCGAAACCTACCTTCCCATCAGCAACATTGACCTGCCAAGCTTGCTTGAATTCTTCAGGTGCATTAGCACGAATAATCTCATTTACTTTGTAGATTATACTTGTAAATTTTTCAGTCATCTGCTCAGGCGTAAGCTGAAGCTCTTTAATCATACGATCTACTTTATTGATAAAAAGGACAGGTTTTACTCGTTCTTTCAATGCCTGACGAAGAACAGTCTCAGTCTGTGGCATTACACCATCAACTGCGCAAGCAACGACAACCGCACCATCAACAGCACGCATAGCTCGTGTCACATCACCCCCGAAATCAACGTGACCAGGAGTATCTATAAGATTAATTAAATAATCAGTACCTTCAACCTCATGAACCATAGAAACATTAGCAGAATATATAGTAATACCTCTTTCCTGTTCCTGTGCATCAAAATCAGTCGCAAGCTGTCTTCCTGCAAGTTCCTCAGAAATCATGCCCGCACCGGAAAGAAGATTATCACTAAGTGTTGTCTTCCCGTGATCAATGTGCGCACATATACAAAGGTTTCTTATTCTTGATTTATCATCAACGATTCCTTTGATTTTGTCAATCATTTTTGCCATTTTTCATCAAACCTCTTAAATATCAATATTTCTTAGTCAAAACAGACCATATATAAACTCAAATAAAATAATAAGACTAAAGCTCTTATTAACATAGAGATTTACGAAATCACTTTTATAAAGGTTATGGTATTATAAAAAAATTATTGTTTCTTCAGACACACCATAAAAAGCATCTTAGTCTCATAAGTAGGTTTCTTACCTTTCACATCAAAACACTTAAAGATCTAAAAACAAAAATGAATAATCCAACTAAGAAAATTAAAATATCTAAGGAATCACAGGTTTTAAAAGTTGATAAAATTCTGGGTAAAAATAAAAGATTGTTTTGTATTGAGTTTACTGACAAAACATTTACATACAAGATTAACAGCACAGTTCATTTTTTGAGTGATTTCAAACAAAATGTAGTTAATTAAATAACTTCATTTATTTTGTAATTCGACGTGAAATGTGTATATTAAATGGATCTCTGCAGGAGTTTATAAACAAACAATATTTAAAAAATATTCAAAATCACTCACTTTTTGGGCAGTGCCAAATTAACGAAGAAAATAAAAAATATGAAGAAGAAGCTGCAGGTAAATTTTTACTGATAACAAACACAGATTTAGGCGCATTGGATCTAATGAAAAGTTACAAAGAACTTATCGTTGTTGAAAGTGC
>JAHYJO010000030.1 GCA_019429125.1 Nanobdellati archaeon
TTTTCTAAATTTTAGCCCAACTGTCAAATTTATTTGGCTAATTTTGGTGAATTTTTTTAATTTTTAGTTTAAATTAAATCTGAATTTCAATATAAATCAAACCATATAACTTATTTTAATTTTGGCATATAAACTGTCAAATAGAGTATTAAAAAATAAGTGAAAAAACATAATAAACGAAATCAGTAGGTATATTAATACCTGTCAAATACAGTATTTAAAAACTATAAAAAAATAAAAAAGATCATAAATGTCAAAGTTGGGTTATATAAATTTAATCACATATACCCTGCGATATGTGTATCATTCTTTTTTAAACACAAATGACCATCTTTATTAATCTCAATATGCATTATATATTTAGTATATATTTTATCCGAAATAATCCTTATCTGATTATCTAAAGCACTTATCTTCTCTTGATGAGACATATTAAAGTATTCTTTATCAACCAAAGCCATACTAGTATTATCATACTTAGCTATTACCTGCTCCAGAACATCTGTATATTTACGCTGTAAATAATCATCTATTGGCTCAAAAGATATATCTTTAAGATTTATTGGCATACTATGCAATTTACAAAGTCTAGGTCTTAAATTTTCACAATCTTCCTTATTAAGACCTTTAGTATATTGACATATCTTAAATACATCATTTTTAGCACCATCCGAAAATTTAAATTTATAAAAACCATATATATCTTCTATAGTATTTGGATAAGTAGGATTGTTAGTATAACATAAAACATCAATATCATAACCATCATCCATTTTAAGAAATATTGCACAAGCACAAAGATCAAGGCCTTGTTCACTTATTTTTCCACCCATATCACACTTAAGATTATTTGGCATGATATGATAAGATAATCTTGTACTTTTTTCAATAGCCAGACCCAACATTCTTGCAAAGCTAAATGTCTCCACAAGCTCTGAAACAGGTTTCAAATAATCTTTTTTAATTTTATCATATATATTTTTAGACACAAGTACTTTGAATTCTTTTGCAGAAATATCTGGAAAATCCTCTTTTATATCTGGATAATCATGTTTTCCACGATAAATCCTATCTAAATAATAATTATAATCTTTTGATGTAAATATATCTGGAATCTGTTTAAGAAATGTCTCTGAAGATTGTGGTTCAACTTTTTTATCAATTATAGTTTTATGAGTTCTTGCGTTTTCTAATGCATTGCTTATAAAATTATTCTTATCAATCCCTTTATCTTTATCTTTATCTTTATCTTTATCTTTATCTTTATCTTTATTATCTTCAGACATCCTTAATACACCCCTTAAAAAATGTTATAACTTCCCTTAAATGAAAAATAGTGAAAATATATAAGATATATTAACTTTATAATACTTTGTTTTAAACAAGAAAGAAATAAAAACGATTATATGAATAAAAATCATATAAAAATCAAAATAAAAAAATAAAATATTTATTTGCTTTTTTAGAGAATTATTGTATCAAACCCTTTTCTTTTGCCATTGAATTTAATGTATAAGCAATATCATACATAAACAAAAAAGCATTTTCAGGAGTATAAGACCCATAAACACTTATTAATGCATTTATTGCATTGCCAATTGTTTGTTCAAAAGCCTCATGATTATACCATAATTTATCATTGTTAGGATCAATAAATACGGATGAGTTAACACCATATAATTCTTTCAAAAATTGACAAGAACCATCAATAATGCCATCTACAAGAACATTTGGATCATAATCGTTTGACATTTTGGAAATAACAGCATCATCTATAACACTTTCAACAATCTTATTAAGATCAAAATTTAAAAACCCCTCTAAACTTAAAGGATCAGCATTTACGGATTTAGAATCACTATCCATTTCAGAAAAATCATCAAATGCTCCTATCCCCCCATAAAAAGTTATAGGGTCCAATCCAACATATGCTGTAATCTCATTACCATTTACAACCATTCAAATCAAAACTCCACCTAATTTAATTTAAAAAAACAAAAGATAATACTAATTATAATCAATAAAACTTTATAAATCTTTATCAATCTTAATCCAAAGAATCAACAACAGAAGAACATAATGAATACCATTTATTCAAGCGCAGTGATAACATTTGTCTTAATTCATCTTTAGAAACAGAAGAATAAATAAAAAATCTACCTTTCTTGCCCTCAATGCAACACTTACTCTCCCTCTTTATGAGCCCAGAAGAATAAAGCCTGTTTATGCACCTCTGAACAGTTGACTTATCTTTACCCATAGAACAAGATATCTCTTCAACACGCGCACCAGGCATTCCACAAACAGAAAAAAATACATCAATATCCGATACAGAAATACGATAGAACATTGACAGCAATTCCCGGATTTCAGGAATATCACAGGTACTTACATCTAAAGGATTTAAATGTTCCATAGATAATAGTAGTATGCAAACATTTATATAGTTTATGCAAGTAATCTACATTAACTTACTTAAACAAAAAATAACCAAAAGAAGTTGAATAAAATGATATATGACACAATAATTATTGGAAACGGCCCGGCAGGCCTGTCTGCAGCTATTTTTGCAGCACGTTCAAATCTAAAAACAATAGTCATAGGCGAAAAATTAGGTGGCCAAGCCTCAGACGCACACCTAATAGAAAACTATCCTGGTTTCCCTTCAATATCAGGCTTTGAACTCATGAAAAAGTTTGAGAATCACGCAAAGATACAAGGTGTGGAGATAATTTACACCAGAGCACAAAAATTTAAAAAAAACGACAAAAAACATACATTTACGATAACAACAGGTGACAATGAATATGAAACAAAAACAATAATACTCGCACTAGGTACAACAACCCGAAAACTAAACATTTCTGGCGAAACAGAATACCTAGGTAGAGGTGTATCATATTGCGCAACCTGTGACGGTGCATTCTTCCGCAACAAGACAATAGCAGTGATAGGTGGAGGCGACGTAGCACTTTCAGCAACATTATATCTTGCAGAACTCGCAAAAAAAATATATCTCATCCACAGACGACAAGATTTCAGAGGAGAACCAATAAAGCTAAAAAAGATAAAAGAATCAAAAAATATTGAACTTGTACTCGATACAGTACCGACAGGCATAACAGGAGAAATAACAGTCACAGGACTAAAAACTAAAAATCTAAAAACCAATCAAGAACAAGAAATCAAACTAAACGGTGTATTCATAGAAATAGGTTCAACACCAACAACAGTTCTTGCACAAGAGTTAAGAATCAAACTTGACGAAAAAGGATACATAAATGTAGACCCCGCACAACATACAAATACACCAGGCATATTTGCAGCAGGAGACATAACGACAAACTCAAACTATTTCAGACAAGTAATAACAGCAGCAGCAGAAGGTTCAATTGCAGCCGACTCAGCATTCAAGTTCATAAAAGAAAATTCATATTAAAAAATAATAAATAAAATAAACGGTGAAAAATATGGCATTAATAAAAATAAACAGAGACAATTTCGAAAACGAAGTCATAAACAGCGATAAACCAGTCATTATAGACTTCTGGGCTGAATGGTGCGGACCATGCAGAATTTTAGGACCCACATTCGAAAAACTTGCAGGTGTATACGCAAATACCCTTAAATTCGGAAAACTAAACGTTGACGAGAACCAAAACATATCAGGAAAATACTCAGTACAAGGAATCCCTTCAATGCTTGTTTTCAATAAAGGAGTAGAAGTTGGAAGAATTGTAGGCGCACTACCTGAAAGTCTTTTAAAAGAAAAAATTGATGAGATACTCTCATCACTATAGAACCCAAAATAATAAACATAAAAACAAAAGACAAGGATGCGCGAGAGACAATGACCCAGACATGGATTTCCCTGACAGAAGTAAACGAAAAAAAGATTGAAAAGCTACTTGAAGGGGAATTCAAAAACATCCCAATTACAAACCAATATGAGACACGACGCCTTAAAAACGAGGATGTTCTAATAATCCAATACCTTTCCGGAAAAATAGTAGTCCAGGGTAAAGAAAAATACGCAAAGTTCATAGCAGACTTTATAGAAGGAAAAACAAAAGAACCGGAACAAAAAAAAGAAGAAAAGGAAGACAAAAGGACAATAATAGGTTCCGATGAAACACTCAAAGGAGATACATTCGGTGGCATGGTAGTTGTTGCAGTCAAAGCCGATAATGACACAAGACAAAAACTTAAAGACATAGGTGTAAAAGACTCAAAAACAATTACCGACAAAGACATAATCACACTTGCAAAACAAATCAAAGACATTATAGGAAAAGATAATTATTGCATCTACGAAAAAAACCCAGAGACCTACAACCAACACGTAGGCAACACCACCCAACTTCTAAACGCTATGCACACACGAGTCCTAAAAACTTTAGGTGATGCAGACCAGATAATGGTTGATCAATTCCCCGGCGCAAAAATCAATCTGAAAAACGCTAAAACCGAAACAAAAGCCGAATCAAAATACACAGAAGTCGCCGCGGCATCAATCCTTGCAAGAGAAAGAGGTCTCAAACAAATAGACATATTATCAGAACAAGCCGGGTTCAAGGTACCAAAAGGCAGCACCCATGTAAAAGATGCGCTTAAGACATTAAAAGAAAAAGGATTAGATCCAAAAATGTTTTTAAAGATGAATTTTAAAAATGTAAAAAAAGTCTTTGATTGAGTTATTTATTTTAGATTCTATTTATCAACACAAAAAAACCTTTTTATAATAAGCAACCCTAATTATTTTATATGAAATTAAAAGACTCTGAAAATAAAAACAATAAAGAAGAAGATACAGAACAATCAAACCAAAAAACTATAACCCTAAAACCCAAACTAAAAAAAGAATCAGAACGAAGCAATCTTTTAGCAAAAAGCTTAACAAAAGAAACATTCCACCAGCTCTGGGAATTATATAAGCTAAAAGAAGACACAGGCCGAATGACAAAAGAAGATATTGCGCAAAACTTATTCTACCTTGGCGCAAAAACCGCCTTTGAACAAAAATCAAAAGATTACACCGACATGAAACGAGGCAATGAATACAGAAAGATTGAAGAATTAAAGACACAGAGAAAACTAAAAGATATAAAACGAAACATATTCAAGATAAATAAAGATCAAGGTCTTGATATCAAAAAGACAATCAAAGATCTTAAATCAGCAATAAGAGAACACAAAGATAACCAAAAGATAACAGAAGAACTTGAAAAAGAGATTGAATTCTTGAAAGATTATAATAAAAATAAAATTAAACGAATAAAAAATTAGTACTTGTTTAGCAAAAAAATAATTGGCATGCTACGACCATTATGATGTAACTTACATACATTATACTTTTTATAAAATCAATAACTACAGCTTGAAAATGTGTAGTTAATTTTTGTTAAAAAATATTTACTCCTTTTTTGTAAAATCGATAGCCCGCAAGTAACGTAGAAAATTAGAACTTAAAAATATTTCAACAAATAATGACCCTATCAAAAAA
>JAHYJO010000015.1 GCA_019429125.1 Nanobdellati archaeon
TGAAAATGTGTAGTTAATTTTTGTTAAAAAATATTTACTCCTTTTTTGTAAAATCGATAGCCCGCAAGTAACGTAGAAAATTAGAACTTAAAAATATTTCAACAAATAATGACCCTATCAAAAAAATCGTAAGCAAGTAAGACAAAATTTAGCTAAACAAGTACAAAAATTATATAAAAAAATAGAAAAAAATAAAAAATACCCTTAGATTAGGTGAAAGATAGCAAAAACAATACTGGAATACTTCCTGAGGAGTTTAATCATTCACCCGACCAATAATGAAAGACATAAACATACCACATTAATTGACTGCCCAAAGATACATGTCACATGACCGTGAAAAGAGATTTTATTCCCTGAATTTCTTTGACAGCCATTATCTATATCCTTCAAGATATATATTGTTTTAACTGCTTATAAATCTGACTCACACAACACATACAATTTTTGCATACATAATACACAATCATTGAAAAATAACTAACATTTAACAAATATTATTAATATTCAGGTCAAAACTGCATATTAAAACCAAATATTTAATTATCAAATAGTGACCAACTAAAACCAAAATATCAGAATAAACTTTTAAATCTGCCAAAATAATAAATGCATAAAGGTGATACTATAAAGATAGCTATATTCTCAGACACTCATTTTGGTTTCGGCACAGGCAAAGAAACAGAAACAGATAGTTATGACCAGGCCGAAGAAGCATTCACTCTCTCACAAGGCTGCGACCTAATAATTGTACCTGGCGACATATTTGATTCAAGAGTACCAAAACAAGATGTATTAGCAAAAGCGTTAAACCTCTTTTTCAGACCCAAAGAACTAACTTGTGAAACTGAATTAATTGAAATAAAAGGAAAAAACCATCACAAAATACACCCCCTTAACAAGAGTGGAATACCAATCATAGCAATTGCAGGTACACATGAAAGACGCGGAAAAGATGTAATCAACCCCGTAGAACTCATGGACCAAACAGGCTACCTAATCAATCTTCACGGAGAAACTGTAATATACAAAAAAGACAATGAAAAAGTTGCAATAACAGGAATATCAGGTGTCCCTGAAACTTTTGCAAAAGACGTGTTTGAAAAGATTGACCCTAAACCAGAAAATGGATGCGCCAACATATTTCTAATGCACCAGTCAGTCGGTGAATATGTATACACAGACGAAAAAAGCCCCGGACTTGAACTTGAACAATTACCAAAAAATTTCGATCTCATAGTAAACGGCCACATACACTGGCGCAACCAATGCCACATAGGACCAAAAAAAGAAACACTTTTTCTCCTACCAGGAAGCACAATAACAACACAGATTAGAAAAAACGAAGCTGAAAAAGATAAAGGCATAACCATCTACGACACAGAAACAAAGACAACTGAATTTTTACCGCTCAAGTCACAAAGAAAAGTAATATACAAAGAAATCAGATGTGACAGTGAAGACATAAAGACAATAAAATGCAAAATAATTGAATACCTCACAGAACTTGAAAAAAAAGAAGAGTTCAGAAAAAAACCACTCTTAAGAATAAAAGTATTAGGCAAAATCCAAGGCAACAACCATCGGATAGACTTTTCTGACATTATAAAAAATTACGAAAAAAACTTCATACTTTCCGTAAAAAACAACCTTGAAAGTGAAACTCAAGCAAAAAACAAAGAACTAGTAGCTAAACTCATAGAAAACAGAATGTCAATAGACTCCATGGGATTAAATATAATGAAAGACTATGCAGACAAAGAAAAAATCACCTTTAATTACAATCACATATTTGAACTGCTTGCAGACGGTAATATTGACTCAGCAGAAATTGAACTTCTAGAAAATATCACAATAAGCAAAGAAACAAAATAACAAAAAGATGAACCAACCATGATAACAAAAATCAGGCTCAAGAACTGGCAGACACACATAGACTCATCTTTTGACTTTTCAGAAGGCATAAACGCACTTTTAGGAGTCATGGGCTCCGGAAAATCATCAGTCCTTGACGCCATATCATTCGCATTCTTTGGCACATTCCCAGCTGCGCAACAAAGACGAATAAAACTAGACAATGTAATCACAGACCTATTTACAAAACACGACAATGCAAAAGTGACACTTGAATTCGAAAAAGATAACAAAAAATACGAAATAAAAAGAAAGATTGACCGAAAAAAATCATCAACATCCGAACTAAGATGCAACGGTCTTTTAATTGAATCACCCGCCAGCCAACGCGTGACAGAAAGAATTGAAAAGATATTAAGCGTTGACTACAACACATTTTCTCAAGTTGTCTATTGTGAACAAAATAAGCTTGACCAATTTCTCCAAATTCCTCGTGGCCAGAGGATGAAAAAGATTGACGAGCTATTAAAGATAGACCGATTTGAGACTGCAAGGTCAAACATAGTCTCTCTTAAAAACCGTATCTCAAAAAGCACAAAAGAACTTGAGATACATACCGCTTCATTAAAAGAAGTAATACAATCAAAAGATTTGACAACCCTAAAATCAGAAATTGATACTATCGCATTTAAAATTGAAACTTTTAGCCGACACCTTAACGAAATAAAAGAAAAAAGAGATATTCTACAAAAAGAGACTGAAACCCTCCAAAAGAAAAAAACCATCTATGACCTACAAAAAAACAGAGAAATTGCAGTCCATTCCAGAATTGACCAAATTACAAAAGAATTAGCAAACTACACAAATGTAGATGATGTACAATCATATACTCAAGAATTCATAGACACACAGACAGAACGGCTCAATTCAGTACTAAAAACACAAAAATCCCTTGAAAAAGAAATAACCATCCTTGAAGAAAAAATCAATACCTACACAACTAATCTAAACAGTGAAAATGAAAGGCTAAACGTCCTTGAAAGTAAGCGCCCAGAAATAGAAAAGCTTAAAGATACTGACAAAACAATTGAAAATATAAAAACAAAAATAGAAGCCCTCCAAAAAGAGGAAGCAGGCATCATCTCAAAGATGGACGACTCAACACAATCAATAACCACTCTTGAAAAATCAGACGCCAATTGCCCAACCTGCGACACACACTTAAACACAGAAAAAAAATCAATCATCATCAAAGAAAAAAAAGACCAGATAGACCGACTTGAAAACTCGCTTGTGATAATTAACAAAGAAATCAAATCTGAAAAAGAAAAGATGGCTGAAAACGAGAGCAAAAAACGAGAACTACTAAAATACATAAATCTTGAAAGAGACATACTTGAAAAGGCAGACACAATTAAAAAAATAAATTCCGAATTAAAAACACTCAAGACCAAACTTGACGAATCAATAACAATATTCTCAAAAGACAAAATCAAAAAGATAGAACAAGAAATTAGACGCTTTGAGACCACAAAAACCATATTGCGCCATCTCCAGGAAAAAAAACAACTTGAAGAAGAAAAAAAACAGATAAGAATAAACTTGGATGAATTAAAGTTCAAACCAGAACAACTTGAAACAAAAAGAACAGAATTCAACGCACATGACAAGCTTTACAGTACAGACATAGTCCAATTAAGATCCCATCAAGAAATCTATCTTGAAAAGACAAAAAACCTGTCAGTCCTTGAAAAACAAGCCAAACTCGTAAATGACAATGAACTAAAAATTGAAAATATGAAAGATATCATCCCAGAACTTGAAAGATTCAAGATAGTACTTGAAAGCACACAAATTATGCTTCGTGAACAGTTTATAGAAACCATCAACAACATAATGGATGACTTATGGACATCAATTTATCCTTACAAAGATTACACAGGGATACAAATTTCAGTCGATGAAGGTGACTACATACTTAAACTAAGAAACCAAGACGAGACCTGGATGAATGTTGAGGGCACAGTCTCAGGTGGCGAACGGATGACCGCAGTCCTTGTCCTGCGCATCGCAATGTCCACAATCCTCGCCCCTGGAATGAAAATGCTCCTTCTTGACGAACCGACACACAACCTAGACAGAAAAGCTGTTGAAGAACTTGCAGAGACATTGAGAACCAAAGTATCAGACATAGTAGACCAGGTATTCCTGATAACCCATGACGAAGCCATGGAAGCTGCAGTCACAGGAAAACTATACCGCTTAAATCGCGGAGAGAACAAAGAAGACGTAACAGAAGTAATTGAAGTCTAAGATTAATAAAAATATAAACAAAAATCTCATCTAATTCCCAAAAAATTTAAGCATAAACCGTATCGCCTGCCCATAAAACCCTGCAAACACAGGAATAATTAAATTATCATCTAACTCATCAACAAGAGTCTCAACAATTGTTGCAGTAAATGCCATGAGCAATATAATTATTACAGAATCAATAAACAGATAACCTATAATCAAATTAACAAAAAGTTCGGCAAAACAGCCTTCAACCTTTTTATTTCTTATTCCAGGAATCGAGACCTTGCCATATCGCCTGCCGATAATAGTCGCTGCAGAATCACCAAAAGTTGTCATAAGTATGGCCGCGACAGCAATGTCCATATCAAAAACAGATATGGAGATTATTGCACCCATAATAAAAAATATATGTCCTGCAAGACGATTTTGTTCCTTATCCCTGACATAATCATGCAAAAGCGGTATAGTTATACCTTTCTCAACCCTTAGATACTCACTTTCAATAAACAAGATAAGAGCAAAGACAAGGATAAAAAGAGTGACCTCCTTACCAAGATAATAATAAAATACCACAATGAGTAAAGATGTCAGATGTATCAGTTTCCTGAAAAACTCTTTCTTTAAACTCATTTCAGCCATAATATTGCCCACACCTCAATTTTTAATCTTAAGATAAACAGTTGCGACATATCCAATTCCAAAACTGATTACATAATACATACCCCTATCAACAAGCGCAACAATTGCAGCCACATCAGGATCAACACCGACGGCCACATAAAGACTAATAAGCGCAATCTCAGTCACACCAGCACCACCAGGCGTGAGCATCATATAACTTATTGCAGAACCTAATGTGACCACAACAATTATAAGGATAAGATCAATATCATAGCTCAGACCGATAAATAAGACCCATACACGCGCAAAAGAGAGAAAGAACATCAAAACAGATAATATTATATTTGTTAGCACCCCCTTTTTATGTTCCAGCAACATATTAAAAGACTCAAAAAATTCAGAAAATATACCCATTATGAAATCTTCAAATATCTTATATGTCTCAAACCGCCGCTTTATGAATTCAAAAACGCGTAGATGATATATAAAATTTAATATAGAAAACAATATCTCATTTTTTCGTATCCAATACTTCTGATTGACAAGTATTATGACAACCGACAACAAAACTACAAGACCTAAAGACACTCTGAATATACCAGTAATTACTGACGGTATCTTAAGAAACAAGACAGTATATAAAGACGTCATCATAAGCATGACAGCAAACACAGCCATAAGTATTGACTTATCCAAAAGTATTGTCGCATACACCTTCGATTGAGGTATATCAAATAATTTAGAGGTATAATGCGCTTTTACAATCTCACCACCGCTTTTTGCCCCAGGTGTCAACGCATTGAACATATCCCCTGAAAAATATATAGGCAAAAGCTTTGAAAACCGGACTTTATTTATTCTTGAAAGAAATATAGACCACTTAAAACAATCAACAAAAGACCATGATAATGCAATAAGAAACGCAATAATAATTATTAGAGAATCAAGAGAAGCAAAAGTATCATAAATATTTTTTAGTCCTATAACATTCACAATATACACAAGAAAAATAATGCTTCCTAAAAAATAAGCTATTTTCTTTTTCATAAAATCTCAACCAGGATACTATATTTACATAAATAAGAATATATCTTTAACACAATATCACAAAAAATATCTAAACCTATATAAAAATATAGACTAAAAATATATTTCATGTTATTCCACACAGAAAGACTAAAACTAATTTCAGAGATAGATACACCCACAAATACCAAATTCTGTATCATAGGATTACCGTTTGATTCTACTGAGACAAACACACCCGGACAAAGATTTGGTCCTACATCAATAAGAGACAAATTTCTAGCACTTGAATCAAAAGACATAACAACCAAAATATTTGATGCAGGCGACATCATACCTGTGCATGGAAATGCAGAAAATACCTTACATAAACTGACAGAGACAATAGTAGACATATTTTCAGATAACAAAAAAATAATGCCCATTCTTCTTGGTGGAGAACATACAGGCACCCTTGGTTCTGTAAAAGCTCTAAAAAATACCTACCCAGACCTGCAAGTTATATCATTTGATGCCCACTACGACCTTAAAGACACAGTTGAAGACGAAAAACTATCCCACGCAACCGTAATGAGACGCATCCATGAACTTAATATTCCGGTAACAGTACTAGGCGCAAGAACTGGCTCAGAGGAAGAGAACACATTTTCCGAAAAGATTAACACAGACATCGAAAAGATAGACCTTGATAAGCCTATCTACATATCTCTTGACATAGATTTCTTCGACCCGTCATCAGCACCAGGTGTAGGAGACCCTGAAATAGGCGGGTTTTTTTACGAGAATTTTAAAGCAATTCTAAAACAATTATCAAAGGGAAATATAGTAGGCGCAGACATAATGGAAGTAAATCCTATGCTAGAGAACAACATAACACCAAATCTTGCAGCACGATGCCTTCTAGATATCTTAGAAATCATGGACAATAACTAATAACGTTTAAAAAGGTTTCTCATTAATTAATCTTGTTAATTTTATTTCATACAATATGGACCAGTGGCCTAGCCTGGTTAAGGCGCACGGCTGATAACCGTGAAATCGTGAGTTCAAACCTCATCTGGTCCATTTTTTTCTTATATATACATACCAAAAAAAACAAATATATATACACACAAACGATAAAAGATATATCATGAGACATCTTACAACCACAAGAACCTTATCATTTATATCAATCCTAGCACTTCTAATTTTCATAACCATCCCACAGACTTACGCATACGACACCTGGACCACCTACCAAAACGATATACGACATGTAAGCGCAATCACAGCCCCACAATTCACAAACGCCTCAGAAGAAATAAAACTTAAATGGCGATATACCATAGGCCTTCAGGTAGATTCCTCTCCAGCAATTGCAGACATTGATAATGACGGAAGACTAGAAATAATAATTGGCTCTTTTGACGGCCACCTTTACGTCTTTGACAGCGAAAACGGAAACATAGCTTGGAAATACAAGACCGGTGGAGGTATCATCTCATCCCCTACAATAATAGACATAAACAATGATTCCCAACTAGACATCCTATTCGGCTCAGACGACACATACATCTATGCCCTAAACGGCAACAACGGAACACTTATATGGAAATTCAAGACCGGAAACCTAGTACACTCATCCCCAACAGTAACCGATATAAACCATGATGGAACACTTGAGGTAGCTATTGGTTCAAGTGATGGATATGTATATCTTCTTAACGCAAGAGACGGAACAGAAATCTGGAAAAATAATGTAGGTGGAATATTTTTATCTTCTCCTGCAATTACAGACATTAATGAAAACAACATAGAAGACATAATCATAGGCACCGGTAACTTCAACATAGTAGCTCTTGAAGGCACAGATGGACACATTATATGGAACTACACGACCGATGACGTAATCTTAGGTTCAGTTGCGATTGCAGACATTGACAACAACAATGAACTTGAAGTCGTATTTGGTTCATCAGATTTCAATATATATGCCCTTACCGCTAAAACAGGCATCCTAAAGTGGTCACAAAAAACAGACGATAGAGTACTTTCAACACCCGCAATATATGACATAAACAATGACAACACAACAGAGATTGTAATAGGCTCCACAGATAGACACCTATACATCCTTAACGGCTCAAACGGTGAAATCTTGAAAACATACACAACCGAAGACGAAATCATGTCATCACCAGTATTAGTAGACATAAATAACGATTCATATATGGATATAATTGTCGGGTCAAACGACAGGTCAATATACGCAATCAACCATCAAGGAACTGAAATCTGGTCTTTTGCAACAGAAGGCAAGATTGTCTCACCTCCCACAGTTTTAGACATTGATAATGATGGTTTCCTCGACGTGATTTTCGGATCATATGATGGAAAGATATATGTACTATCAACAAACCCCGATACAGAAACACTTAACCTTGAAGCTGACCTTAATGCAGACTATATAGAGACCTTAACTGAATATGAAGAACGCCTACCAATTTCTGCAAATTATAACACTATAGATTCTAACTCCGGCAAAAACATAGACCCGAACAATATTACAGACGATAATTATTATGACAATAATGCATCATACGTAACAGCAACAAATAATAACATGACAAAAAAAACAACAGATTCAGAAAATAACAAAACTGAAAACAACATTACAAAAAAGATAGACATATTAACTTATGCAAAATCTCTTGCTATCTTTACAATATTAGTCTTATTAATATTCATAACTTATAGGATATACAAAAAAAGAACAAGCATAGATTATCTTCTTAAAAGATAATCAAATACTAAAAACTAAAAATAAACAAAAGATTAAAACAATATTATTAGATTCATTCTTTTTTTTTCTTTTTATCTTTCTCAAACTCTTCATAATTGGAATAAACCTGACTCAAGAAAGAATTATTATCTTTTTTCACATTTTTAGCTACTGACTGGTCATCTATATGTTCCTCAGTTTTTTCAACATATATATCATCAGAACCATCATATTCATCAGAAGCTAATTTCTCACGACCCTTCCAGAACTCCTCATCAGATTCATCTGTCTTATGCTCTTTATATCCTTTTTTGTTCTTTTCATCTTTTCCTTCTCTCTTATCTTCTTTGCTAGTCCCTTTAAGATCAGATATCATCCGACCTATAAATTTTATTGGTGTAATTACAAGTTGTCCTAAAAACTTCAAAAGTTTTATTGTCACCTCACCGACAAATGCAAGAACCCGTACTGGAAGCGATGCGGCCTTGCCTGTTGTCTTCAAAAGGCCATAAAGCATGACCAATAAAGAATACAGCCCATACACAATAACTGCAAGAACAGCAAAAGTAAGACTTGATTTAAAACCTGGTTCAACAAGACCAGAAACCTTAAGTACATCATTTATAATAACTGGGAATACTGCACCAACGACAGCAGCTATGCCAAGACCAAAAATAAGTTTGGTTATCTTGATAGCGACTATAATAATTGCAATAAAAAGAATAATAAGATATAACGGATAATCACCAAATGAAGACAATATTGAAGAAATTGTTGCTACAATATCGACCATAATGCTCAACCTCAAATCCCTGGACTGTTAAGAACATCTGCCTTTAAGATACCAGTACCTTCTATATAAATGACACCATTATCAATCCACAAGTTGCCTTCAAAAGATCTTATATCCATATCACCCATATTTTTCTGATACACAAGATTACCACTTTGAGCAGATACATTTATGACACCATATACATCTTTTAGATTGAAAGACTTACCAGAAATTCCAGATATTGCCAAATTATCCACAGATACATTTTCAATAACTACAGGAATTTGCACATTAGGTCTTATATCCACATCATTAAAAAACAACCCAGAAACATCGCCATCTATTGTAGTTTTATCAGATATGACAACATTACCGATAAATTCATCAATGACCACATAATTTATTTCAGATGTAAAAGGCATACCATTGACTATAATAGGTGGATTGGGTATTGTATAATTTAATTCAATTGACTCCACTGGCTTCCTAAACTTAAACTCTAAATTCTGATGTTCTAAAGACAGAAGTCTTGCGCTGAACTGTACAGTCTCCGTACTTGAGTGAAACATACCTTTAAGAAGATTACCAGTCGGTTCTTTAAGTCCTGACAAATCAAAACCGAAATCAAATCCAGAACCATCTCCAGAATATGATACAAGCCCAATTATACCTGCAATAAGAACAAACGCTCCGACAATAACAGTAAGCATAGATTCATCAGCCACAATAACACTCCCTATAATAAAATATTTATACACACTTCTATTTAAATGATTTCAGTTTTTGATAAATTTTAGAGATTAATTCAAAATATTAAGATAATTAAGATATAATCAATGCATATTTTACACAGATTTACTTTTCGGGTACCATCTCACAGATTTTTGAAGAATATAATAGAGGATGCCAAAATCCAAGAGGTATATGTTTACCATTAAACCGATCAATACTATCTTTATTATGATTTCTTAATCTTATAGCCCTATTCTTTCTACCATTAGAAGTCAGATAAACATCATAATCAAGCTGACCATCTACTATTTTTCCAGAATGTTCTTCTATTTTTACAAACCCGTAGTTAAATATAATAATTTCTTTTTTGGTAACTACATCTTTAACAAATTTAGAGATATCATCATCACAAATAACTCCTGAAGAGTTATCATATCCCGGAACAAATTTTAATATATGTTTCAATCGTATCCTCAATGATTTATTATCTGCATCAACAGGAAGACAGAAAAGGATATCCTTAATATCTTCAATTGTAAAATAATCTTTATCTTTTGGAAAATGTTCATACCCATAAGAAACTAAACGATATTCTTTTAAGATATTACCTTTGACATCATCCAAAGACGCATTAGTATTATTTAAAGTAGGTATTGCATCACGACCTAACTTATTAAATACTACCTTTAATGATTCATATTTATTATGACTCATATTGAATTTAGTATCACCCTTAAATGTCTCAACCACAGAATTAATATCCTCATAAATCTCCTGAAGTGGTTTTAAAACAGTTAATATATATTCATTATGACCTTTTGTCGTATAATCACTAACATCCTTAATCAATTTCAAAAAATGACACATCTTATCTGTGACAGATACCCCCGTATCAAGTATATTAGTTTCAATATCATTATTAATCACACAATTTTGGGTTGAACCCTCCATATACGAAAACACATAATCCAACAACTCCGAAACAGTATAAGGATGTTCCTCAGTATTTTTAAGAATAGATTCCCAATCCAATTGTTTTTTCAAAACATCTAACTTTAAAGAAATATCACTACTCATAATATACACAAAAACTATAAAGAACATATACTATTATAAATATACTCCTTAAATATAACAATCCTATACTCCAAAAACTCACACTTCAAACTGGTCTAGAGTTCCGTCTAAGTTCTGAAAATGATGCAATGTTACCGGCACCACGTTTAATCTCATTCTCAACAAACGAAAGTTCATCACCTGAAAGCTTAGCTCTCTGATCTGCATCAATTATGACAGGAGGTATACCATAAGCACTGTTATGCCTTGACATTGAAAATATAGAT
This sequence comes from Nanobdellati archaeon, assembly GCA_019429125.1. GTDB lineage: Archaea > EX4484-52 > EX4484-52 > EX4484-52 > GLR71 > GLR71. Next base: position 11,414 of record JAHYJO010000015.1, read on the forward strand.
GACGCAATTTTAGATGCAACCATAACAGGATTATTTTTTGCAATAAAATCAATCCTTAATGCCCTATCAAACTCAGAAGGTCGAATATAAAATGAAAAAAGATTATTTTCAAAACCTTTCACTTCAGAAGTCACACCACCATCAATACCATCTACAGTCCTAAAAACAGAAGTCCTTTCCCCCACAGAAAGAAGGTAGGTCAATAGATGCGTATCTTTGACATTCACAAGAGACTTGACCATCTCAATATCAAGCATAGACCTACAATTTTTGATAAACGCCTGACTCCTAGAATCTTCAACAATACCAGAAAGAACTGTATCTTTCTCAAGAGCTAACATATACATATTCTTCACTGTCCTAAGAAGGTCATCATATGCCTGCTTATTCTTAACAGAACCAGTACTACCCCCAGAAACCGAGGGATGTAAAATCAAAGATCCATCAAGGAAAAGAAAATCTAAATCATTTTGTGTGCTAAGCATATTACAAGCAAGACCCAATTCCCTCCCAAGTCGTACAATGGATGCAATTGACGAAAAACTAGTAGGATCAAAAGAGGATTTAACTATTTTTATTTCGGGTTTAGGAAATGCAGACGGATAATACTCAGATCCTAAAAGTTTTCCAGCTTTATACTTAAAGACTGCGCACACAGCTCTCGTAATTATTATATTGACTCCATGATACTCTTTCTGAATAAGACCTCCATCAATACCCCCAACATTACAATTTAACGAATTATTTAGTTCAACTTTGACAAGCAATGTATCATCAAGAAAGTTACCACCACATTCACCCGCAGAACCTTTAGTCTTATCTCTTAGTATTTTTGCAATAGATACTACCTTTTTCTCCCAACCGATAAGGTCCGAAACTATTGCATCTATCCCAGAACTAATATCAACCATAAATAAAATTATCTGCAAAAGATTATATATCTGATTTTGATTGAGACTTAATTAAAGAATATCTGTTATACACACCATTGATGATTGTATTTACCATATCCATTTTAGACCTCTCAAAAATGCCACCCTCAATACAATTAATTATTTCGGGCTCATTAGATTCCTTCAAAAAAGAAGATAGACGATATTCATCTTTGATAATATCCCTAAAGAAAATAAGAGAAGACCTTTCATCATCCTCAATAAAAGACACATCACTATTTTCAATAAAATCACTGCCTATCACAAACAGACCATTATCATCAAGAATCTTATTAATATCAAGAAGCCTTCTAAATATACAACTATATCCTATATATATCAAAAATGATGATTTTAAAATAAATTTAGTCTTTTCAAACTCTACCTTAAATTGATCTTTATTTACCACATTATAATTAAGATCATTAAGATTATCAATATAATTGATATGACCTAAAAGTGCATTTTGATATACCAACGCGCAAGGTATATCTTTATCAAATTTATCCTTGACACTTTTAAGATGTTCAACATATCCTGTCAACTTTTCAATCCGCGCACGATTAATATCCCTCTTTTCATCAGGACTAATATCATAAATCAACCCAGAATAGACCGCATCCTCTAAATTTTCAAAAATACCCATCTGATAACTTAAACTCTGAATAAGCGAAATACCACCAATTAAAGAATCCCCCGAAAGAGTATCTTTCATATCCTTAAGCACTCGTGAATAATCAATCTCAAAAGTACTATCTCCAAAAATTTCAAATAATGGAGACTCACCAACAGACATCTCAGATAATAGACACCCTAATTTGCGAGAAATAAAAGATGCATAATCATTAAGTTTATACATTTTAGAATTGACTTTTTTATAATCCAAAACACAATTATCATCCATAGGGGCAATACACATCCAATAATTATTATCAATTCATGAGCCTTAAAAACATTTCATTCCTGCATGTTACATCCTTTAACACAGATAAAGTATCAGGCTCACAACAATAAGTCTTTGCCAAAAAAGAATACGATTTTTCATGATTTGCAAACAGTCTAACAACTTCACCTAAAAGAGCAGTATTATTTTTTTGAAAAATACCCGAAAAAGTATCAGACACAGGTGAAACCTGCAATTTAGGGACATAACTTAAATCCGCAAATTCATACATAGGTTTTGAGTATGCTTTTTCTTTATCCTGTAATGATTTCTCTATTTTTTCAATTGTACGTTCATCAATATTGAAAAGACAACTTGTCTTTAATCTTGAACCAGGCCTCTTCAATCCATATTTTTTATCAATATCATTTATCTCCATACTGAGTAACTTTAGAAACAATGTAACATCTTCCTCACAATCATTACCTGATTTAATAGTAGGATAATCATCAATCAATGTATTGCGCATCAATTCAAACCTATCCCTTATATCTTCAAGAATATCCTCACTAAAATTAAGCATATACTTTTCAATTATTGGCTTTACACCCTCAAGCTCATTACAGATATATTTAATGCCATCAAACCCATAATCAAAAAGCATTGTCTTTATAGATTGCTCAAAAAGTTCAAGAGTAACAACGTCAGTTGCTTTTTTAATCTTATTAAAATATATTCCATTTGTAAATGCATATTTTTCTATAACTTCAGACCACTCATCATTTTTACTATTTCCGACAAAATTACATATTACCCTTTTCACATTTCCTTTAGAATCAAATTCTTTAAGCCCTGAAAAATCCTCAATATTATCACTAGTAAGTTTAAAAATGACTTGTTCGGGTTTAACATCATATGCAATAACTGCGTGAGGATAATCAAGACCACAAACATTTTCAATATCAACCATATCTTTCAAAGAAAAAGCAGTAGGGTCTGATGAAAGTATATCTGATATTGTACTTATAGTTCTAATCTTCTCACTCACCCCAAACTCACGAAAATAACGATTTAACAGATTTATCTTTTTAGGACCGAATGCAAGATTAACATATCTATTTAAACTATTATTATCATCTATATCTATCTTTCTTGCACCAACAGACAATGTACTACCTATACTCATCACCTTACCATAATCAGAACCAGACATGACAAGATCAGAAATTTCAAAAATAACTTTTGCGATATCATTATCAGACAGAGTCAAAAACGCAACCGTATCATAACATTTTCTTAGAAGCATAAGGTCCTGAAAATATGTCTGTGTCATACAGGTTTTTTCAGGATGCGCACACATTTCTTTCAAAAAATGTAACTTCGCCTCAAAAAAAGCCTTACCTCCATCAACCTTATGAAGATTATATATTTCCGCAAACCCTCGACTTAAATGCAAATCCATCTTTGAAAGTTTTTCATAATCATATATTCCCTCAAGACTTATTATACTTTTTCCATTTAGGGAAATATCAGACATATCCATATAATCAGAGAAAATTTCATAAGGTGAATTAAATATACCCTGCTTAACACCCACATCCATAAGCCCAATCATGTTTGAATTATGAGGATTAAATGTCAAATTCCCATCTTGAAAAAGAGTATTATCAACATCAAAAACAGCAATATTACGTTTTTTGAAACCATCATTCATAAGATCCCTAAAATAAAGATCAACAAAAAAATTATCATATGATAACAATCCACCGGTCAATAAATTAGAATTTGTATTTTGCATTTCAAAAACATTAGAATCCCAAAAGTCCCAATATTCATTAATACGTTTCCGATTATCCTCAGTAATCCTTAATTTCACTCGCTCTGCCACATCTTTAACAGTATCATTTACCTCTGAATCCGAAGATGAAATATCAGGTAACGTTTGACTGCTCACACCATCTAAATCATCATCAATTGCAGGTTCAACAACAGACTTCCCAAATAACCTCAATAAACTATTAAAAACAGGTTTTCCGCCCATATAAACAAATACTTTAGTTGAAACTTTATATATAGTTTATCCAAAGATATGATAAAAAACGCCTAAAAAACCAGAAAGACATCAATTAACAGAATTATCAGATTTTATTTCATGATTCTTTTCAAGAAGAAGTTCAATTATGACCGAAAGTTTATTACTAATTTCACAAAGACGCTCATCAACCCTGTTTGAGGTATCGACCTCTGTACCTTTTTTAAATTCTAAAGAATACTCAGTTTCTATTTTTCCAGACTCAGATAATGCATTGTTATCGTAAATGGTCTTATTTTCTATCATCTTCTTTTCAATAAGAGTTATATTCTTAAAATTTCCAGACACAGAATAAGAATATTCAACAGTATCACCCACACAGATATTTTCAATATAAGACGGTTCCCATACTGAAAAACTATCCCGCGATATACCTATTATAAAATAAGATTTACCATTCCTGCTTTTTTTAGGTTCACTTATGCTTTCAACAATACCTTCCATAACATAAAAGAACTTTCAATAATTTATAAATCTATCTTAATTTAATCTAATCTAATCCAAGAGCCAAGTAACAAATCTATCACTTATTGAAAGTCCAGAAAGGCTGTATCTTATTTTCAAACTCCAAGAACTCACAGGAATCTCAAACACAACACGACCACTACTTTCAGTTCCTGTATAAATTCTCTTAGATTTAGGCAACGCATCATATCCTTCATATATAATTGGTTCAAATGTATAAACATTATTTGAAATTAAAGTGATTTTACTTGACCCAACATAAAAAGACGAACCACCAGTATTATTCACCGAAAAATAAGCAATAAGAAACTGTTTACCCGCTCTTGCAGTATCAGTTAGATTTTTACCATCTTCTTCTTCCTGATAAATATAACTTGTAGAGAACTCATAAGACTCAAGAGTCACATCAATTGCGTCAGTTTCAACAACCACACCGACCTTAGCAACAACCTCTCCAGCCTCAAGGATATAAGATGTATCCTGTTCAGATTCAGAAATTGAAAAATCAGAAACCACATCATACTCAGATATAGAACCAGTACCATGCAAACTAGTATCATCAACTTTCGAATCATTAACGATTATACCATTATTTCCACCATCAATTGATGGAGTCCCTAAAGATATACCATCCTTATCTACTATAATATCATTTTGTTTTTTATAATCTGAATCATCAACGTCATCAGATAAAATAACAAAAAAACCAACAGAGACCATAATAATAACAACAAAAACAATTGCATAAACAAACGATTTCTTATCTATTGAAAAAGTAATCTTTTCAGAAGCTACATCTTTTGAATCATTTTGTATATTATTTAGAGTATTTACACTCTTTGCTTTCTTTACTTCCACTTTAGCTTCAGAACTTTTAACAGTCTTTTTTTCAGGCATACTATATACTAGTCCTTTGTGATTTATATAAATAAAAAGAATAACCAACTCAAGAATTAAAAAATATAGTATTATCAAATTAAGAACAACCTAATAATTACCACGCTCGCGCATGATATTCAAAAGCATCTTTCTTTCGACACGCGCAACAATATACTTTGATACTTTTGCCTTGTCAGACGGAACAACAATTGCATCCACACCGAACTCTACAAGTTTCTCAATAATCTCAGAATCATTTAGCATTGACCCACCAATACTTACAGGAACCTTATTTTTCTTGTAACCATCAATTATCATCTTTATCATCCTCAATACACCAGGATGTTTTGCATCAAAATGCTTGTTAACTTTCTCATTTGAAGAATCGATACCAAGCATATGCTCAGCTAACCTATCAGAATCAATGAATACAAAATCTATGCCAGCCTTAACAAATTCAGTTGACGCCAATCCTGCGGCAGGTACCTCAACGCTTATGCCCACTTTAAGGTTAGCCATATCAACCCCACATTCTTTAAAAAGACTATTTATTTCATACACTTGCTGTGGATGATGCACAAAGGGAAGAAGTATCTCGATATTTTTATACCCTTTAAGTATAAGATTATTAATTGCCTTAAGTTCAGCTTTAAATATTGCAGGTGAATCAAGAGTCCGTCTTATGCCTCGCCACCCAAGCTTAGGATTAGTTTCAACCATCTCATGCCCCCCTCCGGGAAGCTTCATTAATATTGACGTCTGGGCGCTAAGTGTCCTAAAAGTTACAGGCTTAGGGTATGAAGACTCAACAATAGGACCTAATTTAATCTCAATATATTTGACCAGCTCATCCTCCATACCTTCAGAAAGTATCTTGTCCGGATGCTTTCCTAAATTTAATAGCACAAGTTCAGATGGAAAAAGACCTATACCATCAAAAACTTCCTCAGTCTTCTGCAAATTTCCCGCAAGCACTTTAACTTTTGTTCCAGTAATCATTGCCAACGGATCATCTTCAATCATATTACTCACATCAGAATTATTATAATTATTACAATTATTATTACTGTTATTATTACGGTTATAATCACTATTGTTAGTATTAGTATTAATATTAGCATTAATATTAGTATTTGCATTATTGTTAGTATTTGCATTATTGTTAGTATTTGCATTATTGTTAGTATTTGCATTATTGTTAATATTTGAATTATTGTTAGTATTTGCATTATTGTTAGTATTTGCATTATTGTTAATATTTGAATTAATATTAGTATTAATATTAGCATTAATATTAGCATTATTGTTAGTATTAGTATTATTTATCCTATTATCTATTCTGCTTCCAACATTATTATAAACACTATTATTTAAATTAGAATTTTTATTTTCTAAAACTGAAAAATCACGATTACCAGATTCTTTAGATTGTTTTAAATGTTTGTTATCAAATAGTCTCACAAATGTATTATCCTCCCTACGAGATAAAGACATCACATTCTGTAAAGACTGTTCAGCATGTCGTAACTGTTGTGTTTGAGCACCAATATCTGTACATGCGCCCCCTAAACTTTCAACAGGTTCAAAATCACTCTTTATCTCAGAAACACTGACTGACTGCGAATCCCCACCATATGATTTTGAAAGATTAGATACCTCTTGTGGCATCTCATTTGCAACCCTTTCTTGAGGAGGTATTTCTTTGACATATATTTTTCCGGAAGTTGCATCGATGGCAATCCGTGTACCCTCAACAAGACCCCCACAAATACCTTGACAACTGACAACTAAAGGAATATCCAGCTCACGACATAATATAGACATATCAGACAAGAGACCACCATTTTCTGAAATGACACCACCGACACGATTAAGAACAAGTATTGATGATGATTCAATGACGTGCGCCACAAATATGTTTCCCGCCCTAACTTTAGCAACATCTGAAATGCTGTACACTTTGACAGCCAGACCTTCTGCATTCCCACTATTTGCACCAATACCCTTAAATGACGGCGGGTTCGGAGTATCATAAATTGCTTTTAGTGGTTTATTTATAGTTGAAATGTTAGACACATCAACAAGATACAATTTATCTCTTTTAAATACCCATTCAATGTATACTGGATATTTTGCAAAAGCTTCAACACTTTTTGCAAGATTACCTACTGAAACAATCTCATTCTTATCAATAGACTCTGAATTAGTAAGCTCCGGCAACACTTTTTCTTTTATCACATCACCACTGACAGCATGTTTAACAAGACGCCATTCTTTAGCATTTATCTTCTTACCTTTTAATGTTGAAGAGGTCTTATCAATTATGAACACGTCAGGTGTAATCTCCCCAAAAGACACAAGACCGCAACCAAAACTGCTTTCAACAACAATCTCATTAACATTATTTGTCACAGGATTCGCAGTAGAGCACATACCTGATTTTTCACCATCTATCATCTTCTGGATAATGACACCTAAAAAAATATCCTGCCCTCCATTATATTTTTGCCGTGCAAAAATTGCTTCATCACTATATATATTTGACCATGCTTCCTTTATTGCATCTATCACGCCTTGAAGCCCGCTCACATGAAGGTATGACTTGTAAAAACCCCTAAACGATATCTTTTTAGAACCCTCTGTAAATACACTTGATCTTACAGCAACTGACGCATTATTTCCACCAGCATTTATAGTGCCTAACGCATCATGGTCAAGATTCTGCATCCCAGGACTCATCCCCAAAGAAGAATATGCCAATTTTATCTCATCTTTAAGATTTTTAGGAATTTTACCAGAAATTATAAGTTCTCGAACCTTCTTTGATTTCTCCGCAAGTTCATCAGGACCACAAGAACCAATTTCCTGAAGTAACCGAATTATAGATTCAGAAATATTATTTTCTACAGCAAACTCATGAAAACCATCATTTGTAATCACAAAACCTTCAGGAACTGGAAATTTTGCAGCCATAAGCTGTGACAATGCAATTGCCTTATCTCCTGCTTTTTCACGGTCTTCAACCGAAAGCATTGACAGGTCGAAAATAAATTCCATAGCTACCTACCAATAAATTAGTACCTATATGTATAAAAATATATTTGTGAATAAAAAATAAAAATAAAATAAAATAAAAGTTTCAATTGTTCTATTATTTTTTATTGCCTTCTTTATAGACTCCAACAATCACAAAAGACATGAAAGGAAACGCCAAAAACAACACAAAAAACATTGCAACAGCAATCGCCACTAAAAATGGTATAGATAGATAAATACTAATCTCTGCCAAATATCCAGCAATTGCAGTAACTCCTAATATTACAAGCATAACTGAAAAAAAGATTACAAATACTGACAGTATTACCCCCACAACAAGAGAAACATTACTTGTGAAAAACTTTGCACTTTTCTTGACTGCCTCAAACCCATCAACTTTAGTGACGGCAACGATAGTAATTGAAAATATAAGTGATAACTGAACCAATAAAGCAAAAGCAAACACAGCCGAATATACAACAACAGAAGCAAACGTAGAATCAAAAACATAATTAGTCATTAAAGTATTAATTCCAAAACCAACAACATATGCAATTAATTGAATAACGATAAACGCTTTGAAAATATCCATCCAACGTGTATCTATACCAACACGAATATCCGCAAGCTTAATCTTTTTTTTAGCTTTCATAAGATATATACTATAATAAACACCACCTGAAAGCATTGCAAGCACAAACGAAAGGAAAATACTCATAACAGATATCATTGAAGATGTACCAACAGATAACTGTTCTAGAGTCACAAGACCCGTAACCATAAAAAAACCTTCAATAATAAGCACCACAGACCAAAAAACAAGACCTATAAACAAAGATTCACGGAAATTATCTTTCACAAGATTAAACGAATTTTTCAATATTTCACTGACTGCCATAAAAACCATCTACAAGAGTTACTCAATGTTATTTACTTAAACCCCTATATATAACTTAACATCAATAGAGATATTACAAACATTTAAAATATTTACGAAATCACTTATCTCATCTTATAGTCGATGATACTAATGAAAAAAGCTATTTTTGTTGGCAGATTCCAACCATTGCACAACGGTCATGTAAATGCAATAAAACGCATTGTTGAACAAGATGACATATACCACTTACACATAATAATAGGAAGCGCAAATAAGAAATACACAGATGACAACCCATTATCTTTTGAGACACGAAAATATATTATTTCTGAAACTCTAAACGACCTAATACGCGCAGGAAAGATAACCATCTCAGGCCTTGACGACCACGCAAACGACGAGGACTGGATAAAAAACCTAAAACAAATTGTGCCAGATGCAGATATCACCTACAGTGGCAATGAATGGACAAGACGTTGCATTGAACCTTTCTGTAAAGTTGAAGAACCAGACTTTCTTGACAAAGACATTCTAAACGGCACAAACATCCGATTGCGCATAAAAGAAAAAAAAGAAATAAAACACCTCGTGCCTGAGAAGGTGTTTGAACACTTCAAAAAATAAAAAAAAGATAGATAAAAAACCTATCAAATCTTATTTCTAAACCTTTTCAAAAGAAGCGAATTAGTCACAACACTAACTGACGACATTGCCATCGCAAGCGCTGCAAACTCAGGTTTAAGATACCCTAATGCTGCAATAGGAACCCCAATTGAATTGTAAAAGAGTGCCCAGAACATGTTCTGTTTAATCTTAGCCATTGTAGCCTTACTAAGTTTTATTGCGCCGACAACGTCACGCAAATCATTTTTAACAAGCACAATTTCACCCGTCTCAATCGCAACATCAGTTCCGGACCCTAAAGCAATCCCCACATCAGCCTGTGCAAGTGCAGGCGCATCATTTATGCCATCCCCAACCATAGCAACTTTCTTTCCAGACTCCTGCAACCTTTTGATATTTTTCGCCTTATCTTCAGGCAAAACTTCAGACAACACATTATCAATTCCTGCCTTTTTAGCAATAGCATTAGCAGTCCTTTTATTGTCCCCAGTTATCATTGTTACATCTATTCCCATAACTTTAAGACTAGCAACTGCCTCACGAGAACTCTCTTTGATAGTATCAGCGACAGCGATTATACCTGACAATTTCCCGCCGTAAGCTACAAGCATGGCAGTCTTGCCTTCATCTTCAAGCTTTTCCATCTGATCTGTAGTACTCTTATCATAAACTATCTTTTCCTCAGACATAAGTTTCCTGTTCCCAAGCAACACTTTCTTACCATTATAGACACACTCAACACCATGACCTGATATCGCCTTAAATTTTTCAGGTTCTAAAATCTCAATATTTCTTGATTTAGCGCCAAGTACGATAGCTTCACCTAAAGGATGTTCAGAATGTTTTTCAACAATGGCAGAAACTTTAAGCAATTCATTTTCATCAAAATCACCCAAAGTTATAATGTCTGTAACCTCAGGTTTACCTTTTGTCAATGTGCCAGTCTTATCAAATACGATTGATTTTATCTTGTACACACTTTCTAAAGCCGAACCTCCTTTAATCAATATACCTTTCTCAGCGCCGACACCAGTCCCCACCATTATAGCAGTCGGTGTTGCAAGACCTAACGCGCAAGGACATGCAATAACTAATACAGCAATTGCAGGAAGAAATGCGCCAATAAACGTTGAACCCACTACAAAATACCATATTACAAATGTAAGAAGCGATAGTACTACCACACCCTGAACAAAATACCCAGAAATCATGTCTGCATATCTTTGTATAGGCGCTTTTGACCCTTGAGCATCTTCAACAAATTTTATAATGTGCGCGAGCGCCGTATCAGCTCCGACCTTTGTTGCCTTAAATTTAATGACACCATTCTTATTTATTGTAGCACCGATTACAGTATCTCCTTTGACTTTTTTAACAGGCATACTCTCACCTGTAATCATAGATTCATCAACAGACGAGTCACCATCAACAACCGCACCATCAACCGGTATTTTTTCACCAGGTTTAACTATTATAATATCACCTACGATAACTTCTTCAATAGGAATATCCATCTCTTTACCATTCCTAATAACTTTAGCAGTCTTTGCCTGAAGCCCTATCAACTTTTTTATTGCGTCACTTGTTTTCCCTTTAGCTTTCGCCTCAAGATATTTACCTAATACGACAAATGTAATAAGCAATGCTGTCGTCTCAAAAAATACTGCGTCTCCAAAATGATTAGGATAAAACAATGCCAAGATACTATAGACATATGCAGCTGAGGTTCCAAGAGTAATCAAGACATCCATATTTGCAGACTTATTTTTGAGTGCAAAATATGTACCCCTAAAAAACTGCCAACCAACATAAAAAAGTACAGGTGTAGTAAGTATAAACTGAATATACATATTAAATGGGAAATCCATAAATACCATACTTAAAAGAAATACAGGCGCTGTCAATATTGCTCCAATAATCAATTTTCGTTTCTGCAAACTTATCTCATCAACTTTGGTATCATCTTTTGCATTATCACCAGAAAAAGCACCTTTATATCCCAGACTTTTTATCTTTGTCAAAATCATTTTATCAGTCAATATCTCTGAATCATACTCAAGATTCATAGTCTCAGTTGCAAAATTGACTGACACTTTTTTAACACCATCAACTTTTTTGAACACGTTTTCAGTGTTTAGTGCGCACGAGGCACAATGCATACCTTTGACCCTTACATCTGCCTTAGTAATACCTGTCATTTTACTTACATCATTTCCCACACCTATAGCTTTTGCCTTATAACCGAGCTTATTTATTTTTGAAGTTATATCAGTTATAGATGTTTTTTCATCATCATAGTTAACTGTAACTTTCTCAACCGCAAAATTAACATTTGCTTCAGAAACACCATCAAGATTATTCAATACATTCTCAATAGTGAGTGCGCACGAGGCACAATGCATCCCAGATATATCAAAAATATCAGTCTTTTTTCCCATATCATTCATCTCTCCCATCTTTAAACGATTTTGCGCAATGGCAACAACAAAATACATAATGTTTACCATTTATATCTTCCTTGTGCCCGCCTTCATAAACTTTGCAACCGCAATGTGCGCATGTTGAAAGGCTCGGTTCAATTGCAATCTTTATAATTTCACCAAATCGTGAAATCATGTTATTAACAAATTTCTTGCCTGACACTGTCAATTTATACTCAACTTTATCTCTAGACCCCGGCGCCAAAGCATCAATGTAACCGTGCTCCTCAAGCGTCTTTAAAAACGGATAAATCTGTCCAGGACTAGTATTTTTTTCCATTTTAGCGCCCGTCTCTTTAATTATTTCATACCCCGTTTTAGGACCTTCCAAAAGTAAAAGGACAGTATAAAATTTCACCATATTTGTTATCTTGAGTTCTTCCATAGATGTAATAATGCACACAAAACTATTTAAAATGACCTGTCGGTTTATGATATGTCATAAATTTATTATTTGAACTAAAATCAAAAAATTATATAACTCACAACACCAAAATAAACACATGCTTTCTGATTTCATAATACCATTTATGATTGTAGGTCTCGCCGAACTAGGTGACAAGACACAGATTACCATGCTTGCGCTTTCAACACGTTTCAATGACCCTTACAAGATATTTACAGGTAGCATGCTAGCATTCCTTTTAGTTGACGGCACAGCCATAGCTTTAGGGAGCATGTTATCCTCATACATATCCATATCACTAGTACATCTCTCTTCCGGAGTGATATTTCTAGCTTTCGGAATTTACATATACTTCTCAAAAGACGAAGAAGAAACAAAAATAAAACCCAAATCCGCATTTATATCATCATTTGCAATAATATTTCTTGCAGAATTAGGCGACAAGACACAGGTGACCTCACTTCTTTTTGCCACACATTTCAATCCCTGGATAGTCCTTGTAGCAGTCATGATAGCGCTTGCAACACTGACAGCAACAGCAATAATCCTTGGCACAAAAATCAAGAGACATATAAAACCCAAAACAATAAAATACACAGCAACAACAATGTTCATACTGTTCGGACTTTTCGAAATATATTCATACCTAAAAATAGTATAAGAAATAATCATCCAAACAATCCAAAAGACATCTTCTTAACCCTTATCTTTGCAGTATTAACGATTGACAGCTTTGCAAGCCACTTCTCAGCATCTTTATACTTTTCAAACTTCATCTCATCAACCTTAAACTTACTGTGATGCGCACGCATCTGATAATTTGTCTTTTCAACATCATGGATTATGTGCAACATCTCATGATACAATACAAACTCAGCAACAAACCGAGGCACACGAGAATCATCAAGAGTTTTGCTAATTAAAATTGCATGTTTTGAAGGATCATAGTGTCCATATTTTCTTGTAGTCAGCCGTGGTCCCCAACAAAGAGCAGGCATGGCAAGCACATCTGAAAAATATTTACTATTAATTTCATAAAACATCTCAGAAAGATTATAAGCACTGCCGGCAGGTGTATGTTTAGCTTTTCTGCCACGAACTTTCTTGAGATCCTTATGCCTATCATTCATCATCTCAGAATTAATCCAAAGGCGATAAACCCTCTGATACACACAAGGGCACTTCTTTTTCTTTATCTTAGATATCAATATGTACGCAAGAGCAGAAATAACTTTTTCAGGCGCATCAGACAATGCATCAGACACCTTAACTTCAAGAACACCTGCACAGACACGGACAGAGCTCTTGACCCCCGCATACTTATAGAACTTAGCAGAGACATCAATATGAGAACCTGAAATTTCTTGATACACCGACGAAAAAATCTCATTAAGGTCAAGCATGATAATCAAATCCTGTAAAACTCATAAAGCTCAGCTGACAAGTCACCGCTTATATATATCTGAGCCTCGCGCGGAAGAAGCCCCCTGTAAGGATTCCATAAAAATCTCTTATCCATAAGGACAATGACACCCCTATCCGTCTCAGACCTTATACACCTGCCTGCCGTCTGCATAACTTTGTTCATCGCAGGATAAGTATATCCATAATCCCATCCTTTCTTAAACTTCATCTCGTAATAATTAATTAATGCTTGGTTCTTTATATCTGGCCTTTCAAGTGGAAGCCCCACAACAACTACCCCATTCATGATCTCGCCCGGAAAATCCACACCCTCACTAAAGTTAGCCCCGACAACCGCAAAAAGAGCCGCAGACTTATCAGTTTTCACAAAAGACGCAAATTTATTAAATAACATTTTCTTATCATTTTTAGTCATACCTCGTGCCTCAAGAAGTATCTCTTTATCAATTGTAAACTGTGCCATCAACTCATAGACCGTATTAAGCATGCTATATGACGGAAAAAATACCCCCAAGTTTCCAGAAGTATTATTGATAACTTTCACAATATTGCCAGCAATCTTATATGACTGCTCCTCGCTCCGTTCAGTAAATTTAGTAGTCACATCATCTTTTATGAGAATCAGACAATTCTCGCGTGGAAAAGGAGAATCAAGAACAAGTGATTCCGTAAGCATCTTATTAAGACCCAAAACTTCCATAAACATATCAACAGGAGTAAGAGTCCCTGACATAAGTATCACAGAATGAAGCTTCTCAAACAAGTTCTTTGTAAGCATAGAAGGATCAAGACAATCATAGCATACCTCAAATCCTACAACACCCATAATATTCCTTTCAGTCTTAACAATCCTTACAAACCCTAAATCCAATCCACACCAATCAAGCAAGAACTTACCGACACCACCTATATAAGAAATCTTACGTTCATTGGTAACAATGTCTCCTGCAATGACCAATTCATTTACAAACTGATTAAAATCATCATATACATCTTTTACAATTTTTACCAGAAATTCTTTTTTTGCTAGTTTCTCATCTTCTTTCCCAGTATGTGTGATACAATATTCATTTAGAATGTTCCTGAATTTACGCAGATTTTTTGATATGTCCTGAAAATTAAATTTATCAGATTCTTTTATCGCCTTATCTAAAACATCAGACGTAAGATGTGACGACATTAATTCACGCACCCTTCCAGGCACATTATGCGCCTCATCAATGACAAGTATTATATCCCCCATATCTTTCTCAAGCTTTGACAAAAACATTTTCTGCACAAACGGGTGAAGCATGTGATAATAATCAGCAATTATGACATTTGAATCTTTTAGGTATTGCATAAGTATCTCATAAGGACACAACTCATTCTGCAAGCAGATATCTTTGGCATCTTCAGAAGTCATGATATGTTCTTTTAGTTCACTTATAACCGAAACAGCCACAGGTGAAAGGTCCCCTCCTTTTTTAAATATCTTCTTGTAATGCGAACATTTCTCTGAACCTTTAAGCTTCTTGCACATCTCAGACAAATTTTCAGAATTCTGCATTTTTGCATCTTCAAGCGCGCACAACCATCTTTTACCCACAATGTTTGCCACAGAAATGTCAATGTCTGGATTTTTTGCCTTGATAGCTTTCAAAGTATCAACAACAATTTTGTGTTGCATATGGCGTGGAGTCAGAAACACCACAGTCTTGTTGTTCTCAAGCGCATACTTAACAGCAGGCGCAAGCGCAGACACAGTTTTTCCGATACCTGTCGGTGCATGAACTACATAATTTTTTTTAGCTGAGAGACATTTATATACATCATCCATGAACTTAATCTGTCCAGGTCGTGTCTTATCAAAAGGAAAAAGAGTCTGCATATCCTATCCGTTGTTTCAGAAGTTTTAAATGTGTAAGTGATTTCAAGATAAAATCCAACAATCTTTTTATATTTCTATCTTTTACAAAAATAACCATGACACAACTTATCCTTTGCCGTTACGGTGAGCTCTGGCTCAAGTCAAAACCCGTAATGGATAAATTCTATTCAAAACTAATCTCCAACATGCAAAAGATGCTTGATAGAGAAGACGATATAGATTTCAAGATAATGAAAAAAAGAAACCGCGCATTCGTAAGAACAGACAACCCAGAGAAAGCAATAGAAATATTAAAACGAACCCCTGGCCTAATATCAATATCCCCCGTACTAAAAACTGAAATGGATCTTGAAACTATAGAGACAGAACTCTTAAAACTTGCAGAAAAAAGACTTAAAGGCAACACAAAATCATGGGCAGTCAAAGTAAAAAGAGTAGGCACACACGATATAACAAGCAAAGAGATGGAATCCCGTTGGGGATTTGCAGTAGGCTCAATATATGATAATCCCGTAAACCTTTCAAAACCAGACATTGCATTAAATGTTGAAGTAAGAAACAGTTCAGCATACATATTCGCAGACACATACCAATGCGCAGGAGGATTGCCCGTAGGTGTTGAAGGAACAGTTGCCGCACTGATACAAAATGAAAAAGATGTAATAGCCACATACCTCATAATGAAACGAGGATGCGACGTCATAGCACTAACAAATAATACACAACTAGCAAAAAAACTTCTCATATCCACACCACATCTTGAAATTATAGAGTTCAAGAAAGACTGGACAGACGCGCTTAAGGAAGCAATTGAAAAACACAATGCAAAAGCATTTGTCAGTGGAGAAAACTTAAAAAACCTGACAGATCTTGAAAAAGATATAAATCTTCCAATACTGAGACCATTAATAGGAATTGATGACAACAAGATAAAAGAGATAAGAACAAATATATTTGTACTTGTTTAGCTAAATTTTGTCTTACTTGCTTACGATTTTTTTGATAGGGTCATTATTTGTTGAAATATTTTTAAGTTATAATTTTCTACATTACTTGCAGGCTATCGATTTTATAAAAAAGGAGTAAATATTTTTTAACAAAAATTAACTACACATTTTCAAGCTGTAGCTATTGATTTTATAAAAAGTATAATGTATGTAAGTTACATCATGATGGTCGTAGCATGCCGATTATTTTTTTGCTAAACAAGTACATATATTTTAATTAAATTTCAATTATTCTTATTCGAAACCATACTTAGAACACCCGTTAAAACTTCATGAAGCCCACTTAAATCTGAATCATTATAACCCTAAAAAAACCCAGCGTCATCAACCATATCATAAATCTTACGATATGAAGAAGATAAACCACTTTCTATTTCCATACTAAACATCACATTTATTAATTTAGAGATCAAAATCAAAAACATGGCAAACATCCTAACATTCAGATTCTTAAGAGAACTACAAAAACAAGAAAGGACAACAAAGGAACTTGAAAAGCTAGACCCTGATTTCTATAAGCAGGTCGCAAACTATATGGAAAAAAAGATGAGTCTTGACCTTAAAGATAATTCAGATTTCTCAACAAAACGAGACCTTGACCACACAAAGATAATAATTAAAGACATACTCAACAGACGAGAACGAAAAGTGATAAACCTTGCAATGTTGAGCGCACGAGAAAACATTCTACCAAAAAACATACTTCCTGAAGAGAAAGAACTTTTTGAAAAGATAACAACTGGAGTAAAAAAATACAGGAGCACTTTAGAATTCATATTTTATGATGAGAATGACGAGACTGGTGCAACTGAAAAAAAAGAAAAAAAGATAAAAGACGGCATATCAAAACAGACACCAGAAAAAGAAAACACAAATAAAAACATAAAAACAGATGACGAAAATAAAAATGACAATATAAACAACGAAAAAACACAACAAAAAACAGATACAATTAAAATAACTATCCTAGATAATGTCCCACAATTTATGGCAGCAGACGGCAAAGGTTACGGCCCTTTCAAAAAAAATGACTTTGTAGACATCCCGACAACAGCCGCAACGCTTTTAATAAAGATAAAAAAAGCAATAAAACACGAATAAAAGATGATTGCATGAAAATACAATTTCTAGGAACTGCAGGCGGAAGGACCAGCGTCTCAAAACAATTGCGCACAAGTGGTGGCATATACATAGAAACCTCAGGCAAGAAACTGTATCTAGACCCTGGTCCGGGCGCACTTATACATTCAAGAAAAAACAATATCCCTATAGAAACCCTTGATGCTATACTTTTATCTCATGTGCACCAAGACCACACAAATGACATAAATACGATGATTGACGCCTGGAGTGAAGGTGGTAAAAACATAAAAGGAACACTTATTGGAAGCATAAGCGCAATAGATGGATTTGAAGATATTGAAAAGATAGTTCTAAACTACCATAAAAACCATGTTAAAAAAATAATTGCAATGGTTGAGAATGATTCAACAGACATAGGGCAAGTCCATATAACCGCAACAAAGACACAACACAGCGACCCAAAAGGAATAGGTTTCATAATAAAAGGAGAATATAAAATACTATCATATATAGGTGACGGATGCTATTTTGAAGGACTTGAAGAGTACCATAAAAATTCAGACATCTTAATTGTAAACAACATATTTCCAAGATCAAGAACAGATGCTGACAAAAAAATTGGATATCACATGGACACCTATGGCACACTGAAACTCATAAATAAAATACGGCCTGAACTAGTCATACTCCAACATTTTGCACAGACAATACTAGCAATTGGACCCGAAAATGAAGCCAAATGGCTTGAAGAACAGAGTGGTGTAAAGGTTCTCGCAGCAAAAGATTTCGAAATATTTGAATTCTAAAAAAATATAATCAATGAAATCTTTTCTCAAGATAATTCTTTAAATGTTTCTCACTAGGAAAAAACATTGACTTTTGAATTTCATAAAAATTGAACCATTTAACATCTAAATAACCAGTATACATCTAAAAGCCAAAGATATCAAAAATCACATAAAATCAATATTACCAAAAACATATTTTGAATAAACAATTAATGATTTAATATAAATGATTATATAAAATACACAAAAATACGATTTAATAGACAAATATAAACAGCATGAAACAAATTATAACGACTAAACAAAACATCAAAATATAGTTACTTTTCAATAACAAGCGCCGTCACAGACCAAAAACTTTATAATAGTTTAGATAAATATCAACTATTAAAGGTTACTTCAATGTAACCATCTATAAATTAAGTAATTTTTAAAAAAACTAAAAAAAATATTAAATGGTGATAACTATGAGTTATATCGTAAAAAGCAAAATAAGAGAATTGGCAAAAAAAATTGATGTCAGCATATCAAGCGAAGCAGATGAAGTAATCTCAAAAGCTGTTGAAGACATAATAAAAAAAGCTGCAAAAAGAGCTGAAGCAAACGGAAGAAAAACCGTAAAAGCAAGAGACATTTAATTAAAATCTCTCTTTTCCTTTTTTATTTTTATTATACAAATAAATAACATGTCTCAAAATTATGATTATATAAATCAATTGAAACAATCTTACATTGACAAAAAAGAAGATATAGACAAAAGATTAGACTATTTCAGGTCAGTCTATAAAAAATCTGACAACTTCATATTCAAAGAGCTCTGTTTCTGTCTCCTGACACCGCAATCTAAAGCACGATCCTGCAACATCGCAATCGAAAATATTTACAATAGCAACCTACTTTTCACAGCAACAGAAAAAAATATTGCAGATAACATAAATCCGATTAGATTCAAAAACAACAAATCAAAGTACATTATCCTTGCGCGGACATTTTTCACAAATAAAGATACAAAAGATATATCGATAAAGAATCAAATAGACCTATTCCAAAACAACATACCAGAATTACGAAACTATCTTGTAAAAAACATAAAAGGCATGGGTATGAAAGAAGCAAGCCATTTCTTAAGAAATATAGGAAAAGGAGATAACATAGCGATACTTGACAGGCACATACTAAAAAACCTAAAAAGATACGGACAAATAACAGAAATACCCAGTACAATAACACCTAAAAGATACATAGATATTGAAAATATAACAAAAACATTCTCAAAAAATACAAAGATTCCGATGGATGCCCTTGACCTTCTCTTTTGGTCAAATGAAACCGGGGAAATATTCAAATGAATAAATTATTAAATATTAGTGACAAAATATATATATGAATCCATTTCAAATAATAAAAAAGATACAAAAGATAGAATCAATTAACTTAAATAACCCAGAATATGTAGAAAATTATTTCAGATCACAATCTCCTTTTATGAAAAATGAAATAACTAAATATTATATACAGAAAAGTTGCGGCCAGATACCAGACATATGCAAAGAGATTTATATTCAAAAAGAATACCCAATGCACATAAACCCAAAATTTCAAGCTTATGAGAATTATATAATCCTTGAAAGCATTAAAAACGATTCTGTCTGTACTTACAATTATAACCGATTACCTCCAGAACAAAAAGATGAAATCAACAGTATTTATGTAGATATACTGATGAAATCGATAACTATAAACATATCAAAGGATTTCAAAGAGAAAATGAACGATATCAAAATTGAACATGAATTAAAACAAACAGCAATGCTTTCATTAAATTGACACCAATCATTTCTTCAACTCCGATATCTTATCTCTCAACAATGCAGCCTTCTCAAATTCAAGCATTTCAGCCGCCTCATTCATCAATTGCTCAAGTTCTATAATCAGCGTCTCTCTTTCAGAATCAGACATCTTAAGACTGTCTATTTTCTGTATAGCCTTTATATTTGAAAGTTCATCTTTAGGGATAATCCTGTCATGTACAGCTTTGACTATAGTCTTAGGAGTCATATTATGAACACAGTTATACTCATTTTGTATCTTTCTGCGCCGTAAAGTCTCATCCATCGCAAACTTCATAGAATCACTGATTCTGTCCGCATATAATATGACTCTACCTTCACTGTTTCTTGATGCCCTGCCTATCGTCTGTATAAGAGACCTAGAATGCCTCAAAAAACCTTCCCTGTCGGCATCAAGTATGGCAACCAGACCAACTTCAGGAATATCAAGACCTTCCCTCAATAAATTGACACCTATAAGACAGTCAAACTTACCAAGCCGCAAATCACGTATTATATCAGTCCTCTCAAGAGTCTTAATGTCAGAATGCATATATCTGACTTTTATTCCTTTAAGTGCCATAAATTCAGAAAGCTGTTCCGCCTGCTTTTTAGTGAGTGTTGTCGCAAGTGTTCTGAAACCAGACTCGTTCTGTTTCTTTACTTCAACCATTAAATCTTCAATCTGCCCTAAAGATGGCCTGACCTCAATATCAGGATCTAAAAGCCCAGTAGGCCTAATTATCTGTTCAACAACCTCACTACTTTTTTCAACTTCATAATTTTGCGGTGTAGCTGACAAATAAATTATATTATGTATAGCTTTATTGAACTCCTCAAATTTAAGGGGTCTATTATCAAAAGCAGAAGGTAACCTAAAACCATAATCTATAAGACTTCCTTTTCGCGAATGGTCACCCGCATACATACCATTAATCTGTGGAATTGTAACATGAGACTCATCAATCACAATCAGAAAATCTTTAGGGAAAAAATTAAGTAAAGTTGATGGTGCCTCACCAGGTTTCCGGCCATCAAAATGTCTGGAATAATTTTCAATGCCGTTACAGTATCCAATTTCGCTTATCATCTCAAGATCATATTCAGTCCGCTGTTCTAATCTTTGCGCCTCAACTAGCTTATTATTTTCAACTAAATATTTCAGCCTATCTTTAAGCTCAAGCCGTATAGTTTTTATAGCCTTTTTAGTAGTATCCTCAGGCACTACAAAATGTTTTGCAGGAAATATAAACATGTTTGAGACTTCATCTCTTAATTTCAATGTCACAGGATGAAGCTCTTTTATAGACTCAACCAAATCACCTAAAAGTTCAATTCGAATTATTGTAGACTCATAGCTTAGATGTATGTCAATAACATCCCCACGTACCCTAAATCTACCTCTCTGAATTTCAGTATCATTTCGCTCATACTGCATATCAAGAAGACTATATATTATTTTTTCACGACCAACAATCATACCCTCACTGATTTCAAGAGACATAGCCTTATAATCTTTAGGTGTACCGATACCATATATGCAGGATACACTTGCAACAATTATAACATCATCACGCGTAAGAAGCGATCTTGTGGCAGAAAGCCTAAGCCGGTCTATATCTTCATTTATAGACGCATCTTTTGCAATGTAGGTGTCACTCTGGGGCAGATAGCTTTCAGGCTGATAATAATCATAGTAACTCACAAAATATTCCACCGCATTATCTGGAAAAAATTCCTTGAACTCATTATAGAGTTGCGCAGCAAGAGTCTTATTATGTGTAATGACCATCACAGGTCGTTTCCATTGAGATATTACATTTGCGACAGTAAACGTCTTTCCCGAACCAGTCACACCAAGAAGCGTCTGATGTTTTTTATTTTTCTTAAGTCCTGAAACAAGCGCATCAATGGCTTTACTCTGATCACCTTTGGGTTCAAATTTCGAGACAAGTCTAAACTCCACCATAAATATAATTAGAACTGATAAAAATAAAAATACTAATATGAAATCAAATCAAAACTCAATTCAGATTTAGACAATAACATCTAAAAACTTTTTAATTTAGTCCTATCAACGTTTTTAGGTATGAACACTTTACTTGAAAAAAATAAGAATCACAATTCTTTTTTTCTAAACCGGGATATATTCTTTTCTGAAATTTTTTTGTAGCATCAATATAATTAAAACATATCTCAATATACCACTGAACTCCCTCCCTATCATCACTAATTAAATTCATTAATTTAGGCACAGTTTCATCAAATAAATAATCAAACTGATAAGACACCGGGATTTCATCTTTTAATTTAGATTTATTGTTAACAATATTACTCCGTAATTCATCCAAAAGTTCTGCAAAATTAATAAACCCAACGTATTTAATCGGTTTTATAACCTCAGCTCAAAATAAATCCAAAATAGAATTTATACATTTTCTTAAAAATAATTGATTCATGTTCGATTTCAAAATTCATAAAATATTTTTCACCATAAACATCATCCATACCATAAATTTCAATTATAGTATCTACAACACGATAAAGCGCATTTGTTTCAACCCACAAAGAATATATATTCATCAAATAATTAGAAGTACCATTATCTATTTCAAAAATAGAATCTGCAAAAGCATTAGAATTAAGATTTAATTTAATGACATACTCTTTCACATCACCTTTATCAAAAGAAAACTGCCTGCCATAGGTACTATTTCATATGCAGGTATTACTCTATAAATCATATCAATCAATATTATTCATTTTAAGTGATAAAGTTTATAGGTTTATTCAAATTTTCAATCAATACAAACATTTTATCTTAAAATTTAACAGTTATAAAACAGATACTGTTCAAAAAGTGAGTGATTTTGAATATTTATTAAATATTGTTCGTTTATAACTCCCTACAAAATTTATTTAATATACGTATTTCACATCGAATTACAACAGAAATTAAGTACTTAATTAACTACATTTTGTTTGAAATCACTCAAAAATTAACAGTACTATAAAACCGAAATATTTATATATTTAGATACATCAATAATATATTAATCAACAAATAGAAACAAAAAAATATATTGAAGGTAATTAACTATGAAATCATTTATAGAAAGTGCGCTTGCAGCAAGGAAAAGTTCTGAAGAGAACAACGCGGACAATGCTCCGCAAAATACTCCAATGAGTAATAATTATCCTAATAATAATAGCAATATGCAACAGAACACCCAAAATCAGAATTATCAAGAAAACGAAGAGCAACAATTCAGGTCACAACCAGAACCTCAATTCCAAAGACAAGAACAGCAACAATATAGATTACAACCAGAACAGCAATACCCTCAGCAACAAGCACAACCAATCTCACAGCAAATAAGAGATAATCAGTCCTTCACAACACCTCAACCACAGCAAATTATGCAAAATTCAGAAACTGTCGGTATGTTTGATGACGTAGCAGACGCAAGAATCACAGTTATTGGTGCCGGCGGTATGGGTAACAATGCAGTCACAAGATTGCACAGAATGGGGATAAAGGGTGCAGATACTATTGTTATAAACACAGACAAGCAACATCTATTGATTTCAAGCGCAGACAAAAGAATCCTAATTGGAAAAGATTCAACAAAAGGTCTTGGTGCAGGTGGATATCCTAATCGAGGAAAAGAAGCGGCAGAAGAATCTATGAACGAACTTGAAAAAGCAGTTAAACCAGCAGACCTTGTATTCATAATCGCAGGCATGGGTGGTGGCACAGGCACAGGAAGTGCACCGATAGTATCAAAGATTGCAAAGAAAAACAATGCAATAGTCATAGGCGTAGTCACAATGCCTTTCAAGATTGAAGGTGGAAGGATACCTAAAGCCGAAGAAGGTCTTGCACGATTAAGACAAGAATGCGACACAGTAATTGTTATAGAAAATGACAAACTTCTAGAAGTTGCAGGAGAGATGCCATTACAGCAAGCATTTGCAGTGGCTGATGAAATAATTGTTACAATGATTAAAGGTATAACAGAAACAATCTCAACCCCATCAATTGTAAACCTTGACTTTGCAGACGTAAAATCTGTCATGAAAAATGGTGGAGTAGCAGTCATAGGAATAGGTGAAAGCAGCACTGCAGCAAGAGCACGAGAAGCTGTTGAAGAAGCAATGTCAAACCCACTTTTAGATGTTGATTATCAGGGTGCTACAGGTGCACTTGTCCACATAGCAGGCGGACCTGATATGAAACTTACAGAGATTGGCGAGATTGGTGACTTTGTCTCAAAACATCTTGACAGTGACGCATCCACAATCTGGGGTGCTAGAGTTGACAAGAATATGCAGGGAAAAATACGAGTTATAACAATAATAACAGGAATTAAATCCCAATACATACTTGGTCCTCAAGACATGCGCGAAGACGACAGAAATCTGGGAGAATCATTAGGTATCAAGATGGTCTAAAATCATCAATTCTTTCTTTTATTTTTTTATTTATTACCCAACTTTGACATTTCGGATTTTTTTGTTTTTTTTTGCGTTTTTTTAATACCTAAATTTGACAGATATTAGTATATTAATTGATTGCGTTTTTTATGTTTTTTCACCTATTTTTTAATACTTCATTTGACAGTTTGTATTAGGAAATCAAAATATAGTATTATGGTTTGATCTATATTGAAATTCAGATTTAATCTAGAATAAAAATTAAGAAAATTCACCAAAATTAGCCAAATGAATTTGACAGTTAGGCTAACATTTACAAAAATTAGGAAAAAATAGACATTTAACCTTATTTTTCTCCCGAAATTAATTTATTTTTAGTCAAAAATCAAGAAATTTTTAAGTCTTTTGTGGATTTCAAGCTTTTTTATTGCGGTCAATACAATAAAAAATCAAGAAATTAATCCTGACCTCCCATTATTTAGGCACATAGTTTTAACGCATCCAAAATATCTCTTTGCTTTTTCGTCACTTCAGTTGTTACCATTTCTCCATTCTGCAATTTAACTTTCTTTATTTTTTCAAGTTCTAA
>JAHYJO010000031.1 GCA_019429125.1 Nanobdellati archaeon
TAAAAATT
The DNA here is from genome assembly GCA_019429125.1 of Nanobdellati archaeon. Taxonomy (GTDB): domain Archaea; phylum EX4484-52; class EX4484-52; order EX4484-52; family GLR71; genus GLR71. The sequence goes on from JAHYJO010000031.1 coordinate 9, forward strand.
ATCTAAATTTGCATCTATTGTTTCTGGATAATCGTGTTGTACCCAATCAAATGCTTTGTGTTTGCTGTTTTGTTTTTCAATACGATTTATAATCAATGCTTTGATTATACTATAAACATCGAATTTATGTTTTCCTTTATTTAGATTATCCTTGAGTATGTTATCGATTTCATATTTCTCAAAAAGTTTATTTACTGTATGATAAACACCATAATTTTTAGAATTCTTAATTGAAATATCATTAATCAGAACAAAATCGTTGCCGTTTTTATATTCTTCAAATAATTTACGAAATTTAATCTCATCACTATCTGAATTAACCGAACCTAATGTTTTGAGAACTCGATGTTTACAGGTATTATCTGCCCAGTAACTTTCTACAATTTTTGCAGAACGATACTTTTTACCTTTGACTGTTTTTGTAGTAATTGTCAAATACATATAATATTATATTGGTCGAGCAAGTATATATAGTTATGTGTCTAATTCGTAGCTAGGTTTCATATGGAGAATCAATAACATCAGTAATCAGAGACGGTTTAAAAACCATCAAGTCCTAAAGTTGAGTTTAATTTTTTGAATGTGGCTTTGCTGGGTTCAAAACAATGTATATTTATGTCCTTATTTGTTTTTAATACCAATTTTGACCATTCACCAACATTTGCACCGACATCAAAGACAACATCATTTGATTTTATATTCTTTTTCAAAAAAGATAGTTCTCCATTAGTGTATAAGTCCCATCATTTTCACCGTTGAATTGATCTGAATATTTTTTGCACAACCTATAGAGTAGCTTGTTCTCTTGCGGAATAAGATTTAATATTCTCTTTATAATTTTCATAAAATCACCAGTATTTTAATATTTTTTTTAACCTTTTTTCAAAGGTATGTTCACGCATGATCCTGTCATATCCATTTTTTGCAATTTTTTCTCTTTCAGTATCATTTTTGAGGTAATATTTGATTTTTAGAGCAGCATCTTCTGCATTTTTGTATGTTACAATCTCTTTTCCTACATTAAAATATTCTGAAAGTGTATCATTTTCAGCAGTTATCAACAGGCTGCCGCAACCTGGAGCTTCAAAATCACGTCCCTTTATCTGTATGGTATCTCCCTTTGCTGCAAAAGATATATTGAGTGAAATTTTGCTTTGATTATATATCTTGATGAGATCTGTTTGAGATAGGCGTGAGCAATTTTTCCATCCGCGCCCAAATGTTTCTACATATATTCCTTCTTTTTTCAAAAGATTAATAAATTCCTTTCTTTTGCTGTAGCATTGCCCTACAAAACTGACATCGTATTTTTTTTGGAGATTCATGTTAGTATATATAAAATGATTATATGCCCATTGGCTAAGCACTACATTTTTGAAATTGTCTTTAATGCGATTATTATATCCGTTTTTGTCTGTTGTAACTACCAGGTCAAATAATGTCCATATCGGTCTGGTCTCTTCATATCTCCAATGGTCATCAGCAAGCCAGATTATAGTTTTTGTCTGTGTTTCTGAGATTTTTTCCCAGACTGAATGTGATATCCAATCTAGGTAATGAAAATAAAACAGATAATCTGGTTGATATTGATCAACTATATCAAGCAGAATTTTAGATGCCTTTATCTTTCCATATTTTCGTATAAGTGTATCGTAATCAAAATATATTAAAGAATAGTCCATATTTTCAAAAGTCTTATAAAAATTATAATGTTCATAGCTTAATCCTCTATTTTTATGACCGTAAGCATATCTGATACCAATATAAAGTATTGTTTTTTTCTTCTTATCCTTTAAATGCTTTTCAATGTCTTCGTCAATGATGACTTCTATTGATCTGGGGTCGATAAAGCCCTTAATCCTGTCCATTTTCTTAAAACTCTGTTCTTTTATTTTTTTAATCATGAAAACAACACCATAAATATTTTATAAAGATACCATCGGGTTAAGGATATCCCTTTTAAAGCTATCTTTTTTTAAACTAAGACCTAACTTGATTTAGAACAGTTAACTATATATACTCTCAATTCGAAGGACTCATGAGAAAAACGATAACAGTGGAGTATTCAGCTGGTGTTTATGTAAAACAAACATTAACTGAATTGACCCAAGATGGTTATACGCTCTTCGAGTATCTTGCATTTTTGGATATATCTGAGCTTGAAGATTATATTCTGAAAAAATATTATCTTCGGACACCAACACATTGTGTTGGTGCAATGATAAGGTTGTCTACTGCTTGTTATTTCTATGATTGTGGTTATGAGAAAGTTTTAAAGTCCTTATCTGAAATGGATCTTAAATTGTTAAAATTGAAAAGGATTCCATCAATTTCAATACTTCATGATTTTGTTCATCTGCGACTGAACAAACAAGGTTTTGAAGATGTCATGATTGGTGTTGCTAAACTGCTCAATAAATATGTAAAAAAACGAAATGGCAGTGTCGATTTAACACCAAACGAAGCAGGAAGATATGATAAATATGCAGAATATAATTCACATTATGAATGCAAAATGTATAAGTCACATATTGTTATGGTTGACACAGTACCATTAATTATGACATTTACAAATGGTGCTGCACACGATTCACCATATCTGAAACCACTTGCATATATAGTCGATGCGATAAATACTTAGAAACTATATATACTCCAAAAACCAAATAGATAGTATGAAAGATATACCTTTTACCTCTGAAAACATTATCGATGCAATCAATAATGAAACGGATAAATTTGCAAAAAAGAAGCTTCAAGCAGGTTTATTGATTAAAGAAAATAATGCACCAATAACTGTTGCAAATAAACTTTCAGTAAGTTTAGCTACGATTTATAATTGGATTAGTCAAATTAATTCTGAAGGTCTTAAAAATTTAAAAATCAAGAAAGGTAGGGGTCTAAAATCATTATTAACTAAAGATCAATTAATTGAATTAAAATCAGATATAGAAACTCCAATAAAAACTGATGATGGTTATAATCGTGGTTGGCAAACCAAAGATGTGTATAAACACATCTTAACAAAATATGGAATAAAATATTCGTTAAGACGAATACAAGAACTTCTTAATATAATGGGATTTAAAAAAATCGTATGCAGACCACGAAGTAAGCGTAGAAATGAGGAGTTAACTCAAGAATTTTTGACAACTGTTAAAAAAAAAGAAATTTATTGGGTGAAGAATACGAAATAGTTTGTCATGATGAATGTTCAATAAAATTAGAAATAGATAAAACACGGGTTTGGGCTCAAAAGGGTTCAAAACCAATAAAATACATATCTGGGACTCAAACAAAGATAAATATTGGTGGATTTTATACTGAAAATAAGATTTTTTATCATTATGATTTAGGAGAAAAACAAAATACAAATTCATTTATTGATTCTTTAAAAAAATTCAAAAAGGACATAAACCACAAAATATTCTTAATTATAGATAAAGCAAGTTTTCATACATCTAAAGATGCTAAAGCATACTTAGATGCCAATAAGGATTGGTTAGAATATGAATATTTTTCAACAGCAGCACCTGATAGAAATCCAGTTGAGTTTTGTTGGAAAAGAACAAGACAAGAATTGTTACAACTTTATTCATTCTCTAAAAAAACAGAGTTACTGAGTAATTTAGGTAAATTATGGGAAAATGGGTTTTTCACACATGAACTCTCTAATTATTTGTCGCTTTGACTATACCATACAGGATGCAAGCATAACTTTTGATCTTATGAATCTTGATGCAGGTTATGATTCGTTTGAAAATCATGCATTAGTGAAGTATGTTATTGGTGCAGACCCATATATCGGTTTGAAAGAAAATGCAGTTATCAAAAATGATGGAACTATTGAACGAATAAATCATTGGTATAATAAATTATGGAAACAGGGCAGTACAAAAGATAAAACGATTGAAGCAAAGCTTCAATTTTTATTTGATTGCAACAGAATAGAACAAGTTGGTGCATATTATAGAAATATCAACCTTGATGGTACGCCAAAAGAGATTACAGATTTGCATTCCCGATAGGAACGCATACATGCACACATTAAATAGACTGTTAAATTCGATGTGCGTGGACGTAATAACTCTAAAAAAGAATTGCATATAAAAGCTACATTTGTGGCATATCAAATGCTTTCATTGTGTGCTCTTCAAAATGATTTGAATCCAAATCAATTCCGTTTTATTCAATAAAAAGTATCTTCAATTCACTAATATTTGAGTGTTTACATAGCTTGTGCTCTGTTCTTATTTTGAAAATTCATTAATTTTTATCAATTCCATAATTATTTTGGGTGACAATTATGTAATAAAATTGAGTATTTGATGAATTATTCAATATTTTCTGAAAATGTAATCAATGTTAAAAATAGTATCCAGTTAAGGATTGAAAAATTGAGCTTAACTGGATGACCTCCCATTATTTTTCTTTAATAATCGGCTGTGGGACAAAATAGGAGGATTACTCCTCCAAAATTAAAACATATGTCCTTTTGCCTAAATATTTCTTAGGCACATCTAATTTTGCAGAAGTTCCAAAAGGTTTTACTGTTCTTTCTAACACTT
>JAHYJO010000016.1 GCA_019429125.1 Nanobdellati archaeon
AAGATAAACGAAGATTTGGTTGGCGAATTCCTCAAAAATTACCGAATCGCGCAGATCTATCTTATTTCACAATAATTGCTTGGCATAATCTATTCTGGATGGGACAATGAATTTTGTCCCACAGCCTTAATAATCAACAGACTTATATATTTGGTTTTAAGATATATTTTTATGTCCTTAAATATCTCTATAATCATATCTACATATAACCGTGTCAATGATTTAGATATAACCATAGATAGCATTTGTGCTCAATCATTATTGCCATATGAATTAATTATTGTAGATGATTCTACTGATGAAAAAATAAAAGAATTAATGGATTTTAAAAAAATACCTTTCAAAAAGCAGTATATCTGGAATAAGTCAAATATAAAATCATCTGCAATATCTAGAAATATTGGTTTGGCAAAGATGGGAGGGGATATAGCCTTATTTTTAGATGATGATGTAACCTTGGACAAAAATTACATTAAACTGTTACAAGAAACATATTCCGACAATAATATAATGGCATTACAAGGATATATAAAAAATATATCAGTAAGCAAGTTTTATTTATATTGCGATAGGATAATTCAGACCATTTTTTTAAATGCAGATATGCATTTTGATTCCTGCAACATCAAAAAAGGTGTTTTTGGCAATACATACCCAATAAAAAGACCAAAACACATGATTGTATCACAATGGTTGGCAGGATGTAACATGTCTTGTAGAAAAGAGTTTTTAGATAAGCATTCTCTAAGATTTGATGAAAATTTACTAAGATATGCATTTAAAGAAGATGCAGATTTAAGCTATAGGGCGTACAAAATATGTAAAGATAAAAAATTAAAGATTGTCTTGAACCCCAAGATGTTATTGGATCATAGAATCTCAAAGATATCAAGGATACCAGACAGGACATATACAAAAATAAAATATGTATATGCAGAATATTTCTTTTTCAAAAATACAAATTCTAATATATTTATATTTTACTGGTCTCTTCTTGGTCAAATCGTCCAAAGATTAATATTATCTTTAATTCATAGAGATGGCGGTATCATTGGGAATATTTCTGGTTGTTTATATTCGCTTAAACATATAAATAGAATAAAGGAAAAAGATTTATCTCAGATAAATAAAGAGCTTTTTAATTTTTGAATACGGGTATTTGATGATTTATAATCCTTTTTTTGCTTTTTTAAAGACAGTTTCAATTTGTATTGCAATAGAATCCCAATCATATTCATTTTTTACCCTCTCAAAAGCTTGTTCAGATAAGTCCCGCCTTAATGTTTCATCATTTATGACCTTTGTCAGTGCATCCCTCAGTTGTTTAACATCTCCTGCCTCGACAAGAATCAAAACATTTTTAAATCGTTCTTTTATGTCTGCAATATCTGTTGAGATGCACGCATTTTTAGATCCCATAGCCTCAAGAAGTGAGATAGGCATTCCTTCAAAGAACGAAGGCAGCACAAACATATCACTATATTTGAAAAAAGGATTTGTGTCGCAGACATAACCAACAAAGCATATATTCTTATTATTTTTACATTTTTCTTGCAATTCAACCTTATCAGGACCATCCCCAACAATAATCAATATTGATTTTTTCATAATCTCTGCATCAAGATTATTAAATGCATCAATCAATACAGAAACACCTTTAGTTGGGATTAACCTACTTACGCTCAATATTTTAATTTTTGAAGTATCCATTATCTTTGGTTTTTTACAATTTGTTTTATATTTATTCACATCAATTCCATTTGGAATCAGTTTAACATTTTTTTTCCTTTTTTTCCAAAACACATAAGTATCTTTATCAACAGCAATTACAGTTTTTGCTTTTGATACTGCAGTAGTTTCATATAATTTCAAAAGTGCACGAATATATACTGCCCAATCTTTTCTATTAAATCCAACACCATGAGATGTATAAACAAATGGTTTTTTAATAAATCTTGCACACAAAAACCCATGTGTGGGATCATTTGCATATATTAAATCTGGATTTATTTTTTTAATAAGTGAAATAGACTTCAATGCAAGAACGTTTTTTGAAAACAACCGGCTTTTTACAGTTGGCACTTTGTGTACTATTACTCCATTTATTTTAAAAAATCCATACTTCTCAGATTCTGCAGAAACAATTACTTCAACAGAATGTCCTTTTTTAACCAACCTTTTAGAGACCTCATAAACATGCTGTTCAATACCCCCAATCATTGGGGGATATGTTCTTGCACCAAGTATTAATATTTTCATCAAATCATCTCTTTAAGCCCATCTTTAAGCGCAATCTCAGCTCCCCACCCAACAGACCGCAATTTAGAAACATCTGCGCAAGAATGCAATATATCACCCTCACGGGCATCAACATATACAACTTTTGATTTCAGACCAAACAGCCCATTAACAGTCTCTGCAAGTTCATTTATAGATACAGATTTACCGCAACCGACATTGAATGTTCCAGATATTCCAGTAACCTTTATCACTGCGCGACATAAATCTCCAACATTCACAAAATCTCTTGTCTGTTTACCATCACCAAATATTATCAAGTCTTGTCCGTTCCTAGCCATATCAATAAATTTAGATATCACACCTGAATATGAATTAGCAGGATCTTGCCCCTTGCCATATACATTAAACGGTCGCACAAAAGTAACATCTTTTTTGATATATCCTATATACTTTTCAGCAAAAAGTTTATTGTCACCATAAGGACTTAATGGTTTTGTCTCTGCATCTTCAGAAAGTGGAACATTAGGATTATCGCCAAACACTGCAGCTGAACTAAAAACTACAAGATTTTTAACCTTATTTTTAACACAAGCCTCAGCAACATTGATTGAACCAAGCGCATTTACTGAAAAATCATAATAAGGCTCTACAAACGATTTAGGCACGCTTATCTGTGCAGCAAGATGATAGACTGTATCTGCTAAAGACAATACGTCTTCTAAAATTGCTAAATCTCTAATGTCTCCTTTAACAAACTTGACCTTACCCTTAAGTTTTGCAGGAAGTGATGCCTTATCAAAGACAGTAACATCATTATCTTTACAAAGCATAAGCGATAGATGAGAACCAATAAATCCACACCCACCAACAACCACAACATTACTCATAATACAATCTTTAATGACAATGCTTAAATATTATTATGTATTGTATCTCTATCATTCTTCATCTTTAATCTTTAGCTTTTCATTATTTTTCATTATCTCTCATTATTTTTCATTATCTCTCATTATTTCTCATTCTCTCTCCATCTCATTCTCTCTCTCTCTCTTTATCTCTTTCTTTCTCTATCGCATCCCCCCTTCCACATTAATTATCCCCTCATCCCTCCACACCCGAACACCCATTCACACAAAGTCACCCACCAAGGTGTTAACGCATCTATATGCCAGACATTCAGCCAATAAAGTATCAACAGACAATCAAAATCCAACCAAACGCGCATACAACAACATATATCTACAACCTAAACCTTCAAACAATTCAACAACGAGAGGCAATATTATGAAATCTCATAAAGAAATACCCAAAAACAATAACAATTTAGACACAACAGATTACAATCAAATATTAACCGATATAAAATCCATACTTCAAAAAGGAATATCAAAGGTATACAAAGCCGTAGATAACCTTAGGGTGCAGACCTACTGGCAAATAGGCGAACGGATAGTCCGAGATGAATTAGAACACAAAGAACGAGCGGATTATGGGCAAGGATTAATAAAAAAACTTGTTAGTGATATGGATATTTCAGAGAGAAATCTGCACAATTCTGTAAGAGTTTATAGAGTTTATCCAATTTTGCAGACAGTGTCTGCACAATTAAGTTGGTCACATCTTGTTGAGTTGATGTATATCGAAAACAATGACGAACGCAAATTTTATGAACAGCAGACAATTCAGAATACATGGAGTGTCCGTGTATTAAGAGAACAAATAAAAAATGATTTATACGGGTCTGCAAAAAAAGAAGGAAAATTAATTATTACTCAACCTCTACCAATAAAACAAATCACACCAGAAGACATCTTCAAAGACACCTACAACTTTGATTTCCTGAAATTAGACGAGAACCACACCGAAACCGACCTGGAAACAGAACTGATGAAACACACAGAAAAACTATTACTTGAATTCGGCTCAGATTTCTCAATATCCGGCAGGCAGAAAAAGATAATAATTGACGACCAGCTCCATAAAATAGACCTTGAATTTTATCACAGAGGACTTCCTTGTATCATTCTTGTAGACCTAAAAATCGGACGGTTCAAAAGCGAACACATAGGACAGATGAACAAATACCTAAATTGGTACAAAGAACACAAAAGATACCACTGGGAAAAAGACCCGATAGGTATCATCATCTGCAGATATAAAGGCATTGAAGAGATACATTATGCATTGGGTGGTATTAAAAACTCAATCTTTATCGCAGAATACAAGACAAGACTTCCAAAAGAGGACAAAATAAAGATATTATAACTTCTGTAAATCTTGTTATTTGGAATTTCAAACGAATCAAAAACCCCCAAAAGTCACCCACCAAGGTGTTAACGCATCTATATGCCAGACATTCAGCCAATAAAGTATCAACCGACAGAAATTAAACCAATCTTTAATATGGCAGATGCAGTTGATAACATTGATACGCAAGACTTTTTATCCCTCATAAAAACAGGCGAACACGAAACAATAGAGTTCAAAAAATCAACAGCGCAATTGGAAAAATCCCTAAGAACAATATGTGGTTTCCTAAACCACAAAGGTGGTATAGTTTACTTCGGCATCTCAGACAAAAATGAAATTGTAGGTCAAGAAGTATCAGATTCAACCTTAAAATCAATATCGCAGAAAATCAGGCAGAAGATAAAGCCTGAAATTCACCCAGAAATAAGAGTTATAGAGCTAGACAACAAAAAGATTATAGAAGTCAAGATAAAAGAAGGAACAAACAAACCTTATTATCTTGATTCAATCGCATACAAACGAGTTGGTTCTGAAAGTCTATCAATACCTCCAGACGAACTGGAAATAATTATTCTTAAAAAGAATAGACGTCAGTGGGATTCTGAAGTCTGTGAAGATGCAACTTTAGAAGACATTGATGACAAAAAAGTAAAATGGTTCTTGAGAAAGGCTAAATATGAGCGTAAATTTGATGTTGATCTAGAAATACTCATTAAAGAAGTTTTGATAAGATTGAAATTCCTGAAATATAATAAACTGACCAATTCAGCAGTTCTGCTCTTTGGAAAAAATCCGCAAAAGTTTGTTTTGCAATCCGTAATCAGATGTGCCCGATTTAAGGGGTTTACTCCAACAGACTTTATTGATCTGAAAATAATCGACGGGAATTTTTTTGATTTATTGAAAAAAACTAAAGAATTTATTCTTTCACATATTAAAAAAGCTGCAAAAGTTGTAATGTTTAATCGTGAAGAGGTATGGGAGTATCCTCCAGATGCGATAAGAGAAGCAGTTGTAAATGCCATTGTCCATAGAGATTATTTAATTCAGGGCAATATTAGGGCTGTGGGACAAAATTCATTGTCCTATCCAGAATAGATTGTGCCATGCAATTATTACGAAATAAGATATATCTGACCGATTCGGTAATTTTTGAGGAATTCGCCAACCGAATCTTCGTTTATCTTCAGAAAAACCGCTCTCAGACTGATTTCTCTTGAAATATTCACCTAAATAATTTTGTGTGTCATTAATAAACTGTTCCAACATTCGTTTCCAATCAAAATTTCCTTTAACGGTAACATTTTTTTTAGGTATTAAATAACATTTTATGTCTTCGAATTGTTCTGTAAAGAACTTTACTGTACTTTGTCTGCTGTAATATCTATCTAAACGAATAGAGTTTAAGTCAATATCCAAATGATTAAGCATTTCAATTGCTTGATTATATGCATCTTTTTCACTTTTGAAGCTGGTTCCGTATGCGATATATAATCTTTTTTCAACATCCATTAAAGCAAATGTAAAAAATACTTTTCGTTTTTTTGTAGTTTTTTTACCATCTTCTTTTAACTTTTGTGCCGATGAAGCATAATGTTCTTTAATTGTTAGAAGATACCCTGTCCCATCTCCGCATGTATCTGGTTTTTTGATATTTAAATCATTAAGTAATATTGAATGAAGATTGAATAAAACAAGTTTAACTTGTTCGTCATCATATATCCGTTCCACAGTTTTATAACTTATATCTACATCATTAAGACTTGAAAAAATAAGAAGCAATATAGACATTTCTCTATTGCTTTTTTGAATTAATTTTTGAATCAATAGTATTTAAACTTTTTGATTTAAATTAAGTTTAGGCGGTCTTCCTGCTGTTTTCTTGTCTGAAATATTTAATGGTTTTATTGCTTGTTTTATATATGATTGAAAAAAGGTTATTGCTTTTCTCAAACGTTGATTATATTGTTGTTCATAAGTCTTCCAATCTCTTTTTGTTTCAGGATTATTTAGTTTATACAGGTCAATAAGTTGATCGTATTTGTTTAGCTAATTTTTGTCTTGCTTAATTTTGATTTTTTAAGAGATAACTACTATTTTTTGAAATAATTATATTTATACTTTTTTAAGTTGGGTGCAAGCTATCGATTTTATAAGAATAAGATTAAATAATTTTTAAGATTTTTTAACAACACATTTTTAAGCGTTAGCTATTGATTTTGTAACAATTATAACTTATTGAGAATCACACCATAACGGCTGAAGCATATTGATTATTTTTTTGCTAAACAAGTACAGTTGATCTAATTCCTTGACTTTTTCTCGAACATCTTTCGTTTTTACTCGCATAATATAATATATACCGAAAGATATATAAAGATATATATAGATATCTATAAGATGCGAGAAATTGAAGTAAAAAATCAAGAATTTCATCTAAAAGACAAAGTTTTAGAGGTGTTAGAAAGAACAGTAAAACCTTTTGGAACTTCTGCAAAATTAGATGTGCCTAAAAGATATTTAGGCAAAAGGACGTATGTTGTAATTTTGGAGGAGTAATCCTCCTATTTTGTCCCACAGCCGCCCTTGATGCAAGTTCTATTCCAAAAAGATATTGATTTGACCTTAAATTAAAACTCTCTTTAGAAGGTTTTGAACCGTACGAAAAAATCGTACAGTTGAAATTAATTGCAGAAGATGGGAAATTAAGATTAACTGATTGTGTAAATACAAAAAATGCATTTCGTATAATCCAATCTATTCCATCAAAAAAGGCAGAACCTTTCAAACTATGGCTGGCACAAGTAGGTTATGAACGAGTACAAGAGATTCAAGATCCGGAACTTGCTCAAAAACGGATGAAAGAATTATACATACAAAAAGGATATTCAAACGAATGGATTGAGAAAAGAGTCAGAGGTATTGCTATAAGGGATGAGTTGACAGGGGAATGGACTGATAGGGGTGTAAATACCAACAAAGAATTTTCAATTTTGACGGCAGAAATTAGTAAAGCTACATTTGATATGACACCTTCAGAATATAAACAACATAAAGGTTTGAAAAATGAGAATTTAAGAGACCATATGAATGATTTAGAACTTATATTCACCATGTTAGGAGAAGGAGCAACTACACACATAGCAAGAGCAACAGACGCACAGGGATTTAAGATCAACAAAATCGCCGCAAAAGAAGGTGGCACTGTTGCAGGAAATGCACGAAAAGAATTATAATTAAAATCAAACGAAAAAATAAGTACGTCTGATAATTATCTTGAAGTTCCTGAGAAAATAAAGAAATTGAAAAAATCAGAAAACACAAAAGATACAGTTGGGAAAAAGATTAGATAGGTATCATCATCTGCAGATAAAAAGGCATTGAAGAGATACATTATGCATTGGGTGGTATCACCAATTCAATCTTTATCGCCGAATACAAGACAAGACTTCCAAAAGAGGACAAAATAAAGATATTATAACGTCTGTAAATCTTGTTATTTAGAATTTCAAATACAATGTCCAGAAGTATCACGAGAAACTTTAAGGAACGATTTGAAAGAACTTATAAAACAAAAAATAATGTTTAGGAAAGGTACAAAAAGGGGCACATATTACAAACTTACATAAATATGCCAACTTTATGCCAATCAAATAAAATAATTGTACTTGTTTAGCTAATTCATCTAAATCTCTGTAAATTTATATAGTACATAACCGAAAAACAAAAATACTACTACTAATAATCATTATAATATATGGATCTAATATCAAATATAGATAATATGGAAAAAGAAGAATTGAAAACAATTATCTTTAAGTTAATGAATGATATTGAACAATTAAAAAATGAGCTTGCAAAATACAAAAATCCAAACACCCCGCCTTCTGCAAACAAGCACCTTAAACCAAATACTCAGGGTCTTAAATCTGAAGATAAAAAACGTGGTGCCCCTAAAGGACATAAAGGCACCACAAGAATACAAATACCAATTAGAAAAGAAGTTATTAATTCTCATATTTGTCCAAACTGTAAAAGTTCGCATGTTGTCGATAAACAAATATTAAAACGAGTTGTTGAGGATGTTTCAGATGAAGTAAAACCCGAAATTGTAGAATCCGAAATTCACAAAAAGGAATGCAAAAATTGCGGTCATGTGTTCATACCTGAACACAACACAACTCCTTTAATCGGTAAATTTGGTATAAACATAATGGTTCTTGTTGTTTTTATAAAATTCATGTTGCGAGGTGTTTTAAGGAAATCTTCAACATTTTTTGATAAAAATTTTACACTAAAAATGACACCTGCAACAATCAATACGATAATAAAAAGAGTTGCAGATGCATCTGAAATTGAATATAATGCAATTAAATATAGAATAAAGATTGCAAAGATTGTTTATATTGATGAAACGAGTTTTTCAGTTCTTGGAAAAAAATGGTGGGTCTGGGTTTTTAGGACAGAACATGACATTTTACTAGTAATTAGACCTAGCCGAGGCAATAATGTGCTTGAAGAGATACTTGGAAAAGATTATACAGGGACAGTTATCTGTGACTGTTGGAGAGCATATAATTATCTATCAAATGCCCAGCTTCAGCGTTGCTGGGCACATTTGATTAGAAAATCTAAATTGCTAGAAACGATTGCAGGTAAAAATTTTCATAAAAAATTGAAACGATTGTTCAAAGAGATAAAACAATTCAATTCATCAAAACATACTGAATTGGAAAGAACTGAAAAATATGAAATTATGACAAAGGAACTCAATAAACTGATAAAATATTATTCAAAATATGATGATTTGATGCCGGTTGTAAAATATATTAACTTCAATCTTGAAAATTGGTTTACTTGCATCAAAATTGAAGGTGTTGAACCCACAAATAATTTTGCAGAGCAAGCAATAAGAGAAACGGTTGTGGTTCGAAAAATCATTGGTGCGTTCAGGTCAGAATCAGGAAAAGACAATTATGAAATCCTAGCATCATTGATGGCAACATGGCAATTGAAAGATGTAGATATAAAAGCAGAACTTAAGCAGATGCTGATAAAGAATTTATGTTTTTGCTAAACAAGTACAAATAATTTAGTTTTTTTACAAAAATATTATTTTAGTTATTGATAGGTTTAATACCTCTAGAGCTTTGCTCCGTGGGATAGTGGATTTTAGGCAATTCCTTAATATTTTATAGAACCTATCCAATAGTCCAAACACAGTCTGAACAATTAAGTTGGTCGCATCTTGTTGAGTTGATGTATATCGAAAACAATGATGAACGCAAGTTTTATGAACAACAATCAATCCAAAATATGTTGAGTGTCAGGCAATTACAAAAACAGACATTACTCTAAGCACAACATACAATTATCAAATTATAACAGATAACAAGCGCACCCTATACCTCCTCAAGCTCACACCGATTCTGCTGGCATACCGGCACATCACCTAAGACAGACATATAAACAAAAAAAGAAAAATCATCCTATCGGGATGATTAACATGGATAAAAATAATGCTTTAGTTTTGTTTGAAGACAAAGATATCAGAAGAGTGTGGTATAACAATCAATGGTATTTTTCAGTTATTGATATTATCGATGCATTGACAGATAGTTCTATACCTAGGAGATACTGGTCTGATTTAAAAATAAAACTTGGTGAAGAAGGATTCCAGTTGTACGAAATTATCGTACAACTTAAACTACAATCTGTTGACGGCAAATCATACAATACTGATTGTGCCAACACAAAGTCATTATTTAGGATAATTCAGTCAATACCATCTAAAAAGGCAGAACCATTCAAACTATGGCTCGCACAAGTAGGGTATGAAAGAGTTAAAGAGATTGAAAACCCCGAAATCGGACAAGACAGAATAAGGAATTATTATGAACTTAAAGGTTATCCAAAAGACTGGATAGATAAAAGATTAAGAGGAATTGCAATACGTCAAGACCTAACATCAGAATGGAAAAATAGAGACATTGAAGAAGGAAAAGAATTTGCAATACTAACAAACGAAATTAGTACTGCAACTTTTGGAAAAACCATAAACGAATATAAACAATTCAAAAGTCTGCAAAAGCCAAATCAAAATTTAAGGGATCATATGAATGACTGGGAATTGATTCTAACTATGATAGGTGAAAAAGCAACAACTGACATAATAATATCAAAAGATTCAATAGGTCTTGAAAAATGTAAAGATTCTGCAAAAAAAGGTGGCACAATTGCAAAAAATACAAGGGTTGCATTAGAACAAGAAATAGGCAAATCATTGATATCTGATACAAATTATCTACACTTGTCGGGAAAAAAGAAAAAATCGTTTATTGAAAATAAAAAATAAAGATTTCAGAATCATACAACAACAAATGTCTACAATATAAATCTTCAAACAATTCAATAACAAGAGGCAATATTATGACAGACCTGAAAAAAATACCCAAAATCAATAGTTACATTTATATAACTATTGTTACATAAATATAACATATGTTCATTGAAAGTAACAATCAAAAGATGTTAGAATTATTTTTCAATTATCCAAAAGAGCAATTTACAATAAGGGAAATTGCAAGACGGTTAAACATAGCCCCACCAACATCATTACGACTTGTGACCAACTTAACTGAAAAAGGATATATCCAAACAAAAAAACATAGGCATTATACAGATGTGACTGCAAACATAGAAAATACAGAATTTATTGATTTTAAAAAGATATACAACCTCTATAGCTTATCAAAATTAAAGACATATCTTGTTAAACAATTAAACTATCCGCAAGCGATAATATTGTATGGTAGTTATTCGCGTGGAGAAGACACAGAAGAATCCTACATAGACATTTTTATCGTGTCTTCAACAAAAAAAGAAATTGACGTAAATACTTATGAAACCGAGCTTAAACGAAAGATACACATAATAAAAAAATCAGATTTTAGCATATTGCCTAAAGAGCTTAAGACTAACATAATAAATGGTATTGTACTTTATGGAGGGATTGAATGTTAACATTTTCGCATTATATTGATAAGAAAAAGTTTTGGTAAGAAAAAAAGACATATCTTTAGCAAGAAGTTTGATTAATATAGCAAACCAAGAAAGTAATTCCTGTTTTAATCAACTAATCTTTGTATAGATTCAGTACTACAAATACTCATAATTTGTTCTGGTTGTGTTCTTTTAGTAAAACTACTTATTGTCGTTGCTAATTGATGCGTACTTTTAAAATTAGTGTTGTTTAACAATTTACTACGTGAATATAACCACCAATGTTCTTGTGGGTTCAGATCTGGCGAATAGGGTGGCAAAAATTCCAATTTTATATTCGGGTGCTTGTTAAGGTATTTTTTTACTATTATTGACTTATGTACTTTACAATTATCTAACATAATTATTACTTTTTTATTTGGATATTTTTTGTTTATCTTATTTAAGAATTTAATGAATATTGGTGCTTTTGAATCTTTTGATGTCATTTGAATAATATCTCCTGTTTTTGGACATACTGCACCAAAACTATTTAATCGTTTTCGATTTTTTTGTGGTGCTTTAATTTCAAGTCTTTTTTCAAATGTCCAACCATACCCTTTTCTTGCAGCTGTTTTTGCAGACATTTCATCTTCGAAAAGTATAATTACATCTTTTATTTTATTTGTTTCAATAAATTGTTTTGCGAATTCTTTTTGTTTTTCTACGTCTGCTTCTGGGAACTTTATTACTGCTTTCACATATCTTGCACCCATCTGCTTTAGATATTTTCTTAATGTTTCTCTAGAAATCATAATCTTTTTTTTATTGAAATAGATCTTGAGTTCTTTTGTGTCCCAGAAAGAGGCATTGACTCCATGTTTTTTTGGATTGTTCTCTTTCAGCAATTGCTTTAATTTATCTTTATCTTCTTTTGTGAATTTAGAAGGACGACCTGATTTTGGGTTGTCCTGAACAGTTTTATCATTTATCCATTTCTTAATCCAATTACGGATTGTGGATTCATCAACACAAAAAAGTTCAGACATTAATTTTATGGAATGACCTTTACTGATTCCATGTAATGCAAAATATCTTTTGTTTTCGTTTGCATCCTTACAATTGCGAGCCAAGTCTCGCAACAATTGTTCATCCTCTTCAAACATGAATTATAATTAGTAATAAGTTATATTTTTGTTTTTCGGTTATTTATTGAAAAACTTTCGAGGACTGCTATAATTGAGTTGTCCACATTTTGTGTATAACTGAAATTAATATCAACTGATTATGAACCTTATACAACAAATTACCTAAACAAAAACTAAATATTCTAACACATCAAAAATATCATTTTTAATATGTATCTTCAATCAAAATATTTTTAAATCCACCAATCAACCAAATCCCAAACTAATTTAAATATACATAATCAACATAGTTGCATGTCAGACTCAAAACCATTAAAAAACAAGCAAGTAACGACAGACTTTTTCATAACTGACGCCGACTACACAACATTTGAAGAAAAACCAGCCATCCGCCTCTACGGAAGAACAAAAACAGGAAAGTCCGCAATAGTCTTGACCACCGATTTTGAACCTTATTTCTATATAATACCAAAAACAGACCCAAAAGCCACCCAAAAAACAATAAAAGAACTCATTCTCAAAGACGACCAAGACAACACAATCATAATCAAGCGCACAGATATCCAACAAAAAACAGTTGACGGCAAAGACATACAAGTTCTAAAGATAATAACTAACAATCCAAAAGACGTGCCCAAACTAAAAGATGCGCTAAAGCACATGAATTTTGTCAGTGACAAACGCGAGTACGACATCCCATTCTCAAAAAGATACCTTTTTGACAAAGACATAAGACCTATGTCCTGGCTAAAAATCAAGGGCCAAGAAATAGCAAGCAACTACAACTGCGACACCACAATCCTTGCAGAAACAATTGATAAAGACGAAAAAACCCAAGATTTTCCCAAACTAAACATATTAGCCTTTGACATAGAGACAATACCCTTACCCAATAACAAACAACAAATAATAATGGCCTCTCTTGCCTCAAGTAGTGGTCTAAAAAAAGTAATCACCTACCAAAAAGCCACACAAAAAGACACAATAATCAAAGCCTCGGAAAAGGAACTCATAGAAGAACTAATAGTGCAAATCCAAAAAGAAAAACCAGATTTCATAGTAACTTATAACGGTGACCAATTTGATTTCACAGTCTTAAAAGATCGCGCAGACATAAACAAACTAACTCTCAACCTAGGTTTCAACACAAGACCTATGGAATTTTCAAGGCGTGGCATGACAAGTGCGGCAATCATCAAGGGCTCTGCGCACATAGACCTCTACCAGTTCATATTCAAGGTCATGCGAACCACATTAAAATCCGAAACCTTAACCTTAGACAATGTCGCAAATGAGCTAATCAACGAAAAAAAATTGGACATGGACTTTGAAGAGATGCAACGGATATGGAAAAACAAAGAAGACTTAAAAACAATAGCTGAATACAACCTTCACGACTCTATAATCACCTTAAAACTTGCCGAATACATCTTGCCTAACATATTTGCTATGTGCCACCTGACAAACCAGATTCCTTCTGATGCTGGCAGATCAACTTACGGTCAACTCGTAGAATCATTTGCAATGAAAAATGCTACAAAACTTAACACTATAGTCCCGAACCGTCCATCAAGCGAAACTGTATCTGACCGTAAACAGATAGCACCAATTGAGGGCGCATTCGTCGTAGAACCAACCCCAGGACTCTATAAAGACATTGCAGTATTTGATTTCAAATCCTTGTACCCGTCAATAATTGTATCTCATAACATATCTCCTGAGACTTTAAACTGTGCCTGCTGCAAACACTCAAATAAGAACAGAGTGCCGGGCTTCCCCTATTACTTCTGCGAAAAAGAAAAGGGCTTTATCCCTGAAATTCTTGAAGAACTGCTCAAGGGAAGGGCAAAGGTCAAGGCAGAGATGAAAAAATATGACAGAAAAAGCCAGGAACACATACTTCTTGACAAGAAGCAGTATGCTTTCAAGACAGTGGCAAACGCATTCTATGGCTATCTCGGCTTTGCCGGATCCAGATGGTATAAGAGAGAGTGTGCAGAATCAGTCACAGCATTTGGAAGAAGCTACATCCACCACACAATAGACACTGCAAAGGATTTTGGATTAAAAACTATATATGGGGATAGCATCACTAAAAATCGTTTTGTGACTATTCTTGATAATGAAAGAAAATTACAGATAAAAAACATAGAAGACCTTTTTTACGAAAATTCCGACCATATTTTTGAAAGAGATGATAAGGAAGTTGTTTTTCCAGTTAATCTGAAAGCTCTCAGCTTAGATACAAACACAGGAAAAGCGAAATTTAATAAGATCAATGAAATTATAAGGCACAAATGCAGAAAAAATGTATTTAGAGTAAATCAAAAATTTGGAGAAACCTGTGTAACAGAAGATCATTCATTGATTGCAAAAGATAAAAACAATAATTTTTTGCCTGCAACAGTACATGAACTGAAAAATATGCAGATTGCAAAGATAATTGATATTCCCAAGTTAAAGCCGTTAACTAGAATAGACCTCTATGATTATCTAAAATCTTACAAGATTCAATTAGATTATAAGAACCTAAAAAAGATAGCTCAGGTACATTATAACGATAATTTTGTCTGGTTTGGCTGGACAAGAAGAAAAGACAAGATACTTCTGAAACGTTTTATTGATGTCGGAACTGAAGAATTTGATGCATTATGTCGTATTTTTGGGATTTATATTGCAGAAGGATCCTCATCTACTCCAGAGACTACAAAAAGCTGTGCGGGTGCATCAATATATTTAGGTAATAAAGAGTATCTAGAAAAAGTAAAAGATGATTATGGTCTGCTTTTCTCTGGCGCAAAAGCATCAATAATAAGGTCTTGTTTGAAACCAAGAAAAATAAAGATTGCGTCAGGAGATTCATTTTATGAGGGTATAACTTACAAATTGCAGATGATGAATAATCTCTCTGCAGTATTCTTCAAATGTATGTGTGGTCAGAAAAGCAATGCTAAAAAACTGCCACAATTTATATATCATGTACCTATAAAATACAAAAAGATTCTTCTAGATGCTATGATTGACGGGGATGGTAGTCGTAATGTAAACAAAAAGTTAGGATACACAAAAGATTATATAAAAAATAATTTTAGATATAGTACAATTTCTCTTGAACTTATGTGTGGTTTATCCTTTTTGTTATCTCAGATGGAAATAAATTATTCTATGCGACATAGGCCATCTAAAGATGAATATATTTTGCAGACATCCTCAAAACATAATTCTCGCATAATTACTAAAATAAAGCCTGTAATCTATGACAATTATGTATATGATTTATCTGTTGAGGGAACAAACACTTTTGTAGATTCATGTGGTCAGATAGTATTGCATAATACAGATTCTCTCTTCCTTCTCCTTGACAGTAAAGAAGAAAAAACAGCAAAATCATTCCTCACTCACATAAACAAAAACTTACCTGGTATGATGGAGCTTGAATTTGAAGACCTATTCAAAAGTGGCATCTTCGCAGCAAAAAAGTCAGGCACAGGTGGCGCAAAAAAGAGATATGCACTCATGAAAGAATCAGGAGAATTAAAAATACGCGGTTTTGAGCGAGTAAGACGCGACTGGTCAAGTCTTGCAAAAGATACCCAAGAAAAAGTGATGCGCCTCGTCTTAACAGGTAAAAAAGATGAAGCAACAGAATTAGTAAAAAAAGTAATCACAGATTTAAAATTAGGAAAGACAGATTTGGACATCTTAATCATTCATAACCAATTGACAATGCCAATCGCCAAATACGTGCAGATGGGACCGCACGTTGCAGCTGCAAAAAAAGCAGAAGCCAAAGGATTAAAGATAGAGCCTGGAACAGTCCTTAAATACATAATAACTAAAGGCACTGGTTCAATAAGTGACCGCGCATACCTATCTCAATTTGCAAAAGATTATGACCCAGACTATTACATAAACCATCAAATACTTCCAGCTGCTTTGAGGATACTTTCAGCCGTCGGTGTCACAGAAGACCAGCTATTGAACAAAGGTACTCAGAAAGGATTATTTTCATTCTCTGGCAAATGATACTATAAATTTATGTTATTGTCTCACTCAACATATTATTTATTTTTGATTCCTTATTTTTTCAACCGTTTTTTTAAAAGAAAGATAAAACTTTGCAATATTAATCTCATAATCTCTGAAATTAACTGCAATTGATATATGCTAAACAGTTAATCTGTACTTTTAATCAACGCCTATCACGTTCTTGAGCCCTTTGTGAATCCTTTCAAATAAAACATAATAAGTACCTTTTCCAGTTTTGCCATATCTGATAAATATTTTTTTAATCCTCAACGTCAAAGACTTTAATATCTAGACTTATCTCCTGCTTTATCCTTTGCCTAATCTTCTGTGATATTGATTTCAATGTCAGGTCAGAGACTTCCTGCCTGACAATTAATTTGCTATCAACTCTCAAAATATACCGTGCCATCTTTATTGTTCAAAAAACCACATATTGTCTTCAACGATTTGTCAAGCTGTGCTGTAGATTTCTTGAATTCAACCCTCTCAGTCTCACCATTTAAAACGATTTCAATAAGACTTTTTTCATCCATAAAACGTCCTCTCAAAAGACATCAACCCTTTCCAAAAAGCCCAAGTATCCACGATATTATTCCAATCTTTTCTCGCCCACCAGAATCACGACTTACGTAACCTGTTATTTCAGGTGTACTGCTCTCATTTACTTCAACATTGACATTTTCACGGCTTATATAACACTTATATAAGTCTCGACCGCCACCGATTACGAGAACTGACACATTTTCTGAGATAAATGAGAACTCAAAACTTTTGTGAACTTTAGTCTTGACCGTAAACGCATCATAATACCATTTATCTCCATCAATAACATAATATTCTATACCTATGTCTGCGCTGTCTTTGTTGGTGATTGTCACCTGCCCCAAAGTACCAAGCTTCCCACATTCAACAGATAACGTGTCCAAATCCAAACGTGATTGCACAGATATCCATCTTGATATATCATACTGTTTACCTGAATAAAACATCCGTGCTCTGAACTGGTAGAGTCCAGAAGATACATTCTCAATCTTGTTAAGAAGAACCACACTATAATTAGAATATGGCTCAAGCTCAAATACGACTTTATTCGCATTCCAGTTGTGTGACCATACAGTTCCATTGAGTCCATCAGATATTAGTGTCATGTTATCATATACATAAGAATAAATTGTCACGTTTTTACCAACACTATAATTATTAAATATTGCAATCTTTGTCTGAAAAACATCACCAACATATACAGTCTCATCAAATTCCAACACTTCATATATCTTATTTTTTGGTGCATCCAAAGCTTGCTCAGTTTTTGTTTTGATATTGTACTCTTTTATGTCCTTATTGCCTAAGGGACTATTATCTAAACTTTTGCACATATCTGTCTCCTTTGGCTCCTGATACTTTGCACACAATTTATTCTCCTTGACCCAAATATCAATTTTCTTCTTGAGTTTAGAATCCAAATAATATTCCCAACCCTCATCTCCGTACCTACAAACCCTGACAGTGACAGAATAATTTCCGGGCAAATACTCACTCTCACAATTATTTTTCAAAAGAAGTGGTAAATTGATATAAAAATCACTATCTTTCCAAACATTACGTATCTCAACACCTGTGTTCACATTGCAGAAATTTCTATATATTGTATTCTCATAGAGATCTTGGCTTATCATCTTGGGTCCTGATATGTATCCTATGACTCGCAATTTCCCATGACTATTGGGACCTGACTGATATCTCACACCGATTGTGGATATGGCCCCAAAGTCAAGGTTGTCGTAGATACTTATTATCTCAAGTTCCTCTTTTCCGCCCTGTTCACCCTCATCTAAGTCCGCTCCTGTATCTGTGGTCTCGTTGGTTGTGGGTGTGTCTTCATCTTGCTGTGCTACAATCTCAAACGTTGTGTACCTATTGGTATAAGTTCCATTGTAATCAAAACGCATATAGACTTTGTATGTCCCCAAACTTTTAACTTCTGTGCTCCAGTCATATGTCAAAAACCCAGTGCTGTTTGCATCAATCGCAAGCGCAAACAGGTTCTCAATCATATTATCTTCAAGATATTCATATGCACCTGATTCTGTCCGATATCCGACCTTTATTGAAAAATTTCCAGTAGTCATATAATCATTAGGATTATATATTGATACATTGAAGGTCTGGTTATCTCCTAAAGAGACATTCACAGCTCTTATGTCAAGCTGTATCTCCGGTGCAATCATCCAGATAGTGGTGGGCAGGTCTACGGCATAGACCTGAGTGCATACGACGACGGCGGTAAGAACTAGACAGATATATAAGCACATTTTAATCTTTCTGTCCATTTCATCACCTCACATATCTAATCTGCGCAGACCTGCCTGCATATAGTTTGGTGACAACTATTGTGGGTAATTTCCTACAACACTGACTATTGTGGTGTTTATGTATCAATTATATTAGTTATGGATTCCAAAAAGTCCATACGTTTTTAAATATATATCCTAAAAGACACACATGGACAACACAACTTATAATAATTATATCAAGGCTGGAGCAATTGCTGCTCGTGTCTTATCTGATGCAAGAAAAAAGGTTGTGTCAGGTGCCACATATCTTAATATAATACAGCAAACAGAACAGATGATAACTGATGCAGGCGCCCAATTAGCATGTCCCTCAACCATCTCTGTAAACGATATTGCTGCGCATTACACCCCTCTTTTAAATGATACTTCAACAATCGGCGACAATGATGTTGTCAAGTTGGACATTGGTGTCATGATTGATGGCTGCATCGCTGACACGGCTACAACAATCTGTCTGGATTCGAATTACAACGATATGAACAACACAGCCAAGTCAGCACTTGAAAAAGCACTCAAGCTCGCAATTCCCGGGACAAATGTGGGTAACATTGGTGGTGTGATAGAATCTGAGATTATCTCAAAAGGTTACAATCCTATAGTTAACCTGAGCGGTCATGTATTATCCTCTTATGAACTGCATTCTGGTTTCAGTATCCCTAACATAAAAACGAACACAAAAGACACTCTTTCAGAAGACATGGTTTTGGCAATCGAGCCTTTTGTGACTGATGGTCGTGGTCTGATAAAAGAGATTAACAAGGTTCAGATATTCAGGTATATTGCGCAACGCCCCACACGATTACCTGCTGCAAGAAAATTATTAGACTTAGCAAAAACAAAATACCATTCTATGCCATTTACTTCTCGTTGGATATCTGATGTAAGTCCTTTGATGCTTGATTCTGCCTTGCGTCAGCTTTCAGACTCAAAAGCAATCTATCTTTATCCCGTATTGAAAGAGACAGGGTCTGGCATTGTGGCTCAGGCCGAGCACACAGTCATTGTACGGGACAAACCAATTGTAACTACTAAAATTTGATTTTTGTTATATTTTTATGCTTTAAATTCTGTGTATTGGTGCAGTTCTTATAATAAGATATAAATATCTGCTTTACAAAACAATATTATGTTCTCAAAACTTCTCTCATTTTTTATTCCAAAAGAGGATAATTTTATAAAAAAAGATGAGTTGGACCTTCTTGTAAATACTGTGTCTAAAGGTTTCCAGACTCATAGGGATAGGTTGGTGTCTGTTGAACAGACCTCTGTCCAGACAAAAGTCCTTATTGATTCATTGGGTTCGCGCATATCTCAAGTGGAATCTGTCAACAATGATGTTAATGATATCCGTTCGGCCGTCCTTACAACTCAGGGCCGTCAGAGCTCTATTGAGAATTCAATTGTGCAAATATCAGAAAACATTAATGGTGTCAGAACTTATGCTAAATCTGAAATATCTGAGTTGATGCAACACATATCCTCCTTGAATGCCCGACTTAAACATATGGAATCTCAATCATTTTTAACCATTACTGATCTTGAATCTTATCATGTCTCTACAAAAGGGTCTCTAGATTCTCGGCTGGATAACTTGGCTACAGACATTAAACGTCAGACTGCTGAAACTATAAGTTCTATACCTCAAGAAAAACCACAAGTGTTACAAAAAACAACAACTATTGAGGTTGAGCGTGACATTGATGTGTCTAATCTCACTCATCTTGAAAAGAGCATACTTAAAACGCTGGTTGAGCTTAAGGTAAAAAACAATGTGACTTCAATAACAATTACTGATCTTACAAACATAATATATCCTGAGGGTGCTATGGTTTCTAAGCGCCCGACAGTCTCAGCTTACGTATCTAAGCTGGCGCTCAGTGGTTTCTTGAAGAAGGAGCGCAAGAACAACAGTGTCTTCATTTCTATACGGAAAGACAAAGTTATAGATTACTTCACTCAGGAGAACTATTCTCATTTAAAGCGCGTCATTTGATTTTTAACCCATTTTAGCCGTCTTTTTAGTATATTTATTTGTAGTATTCTATTGTTTTTACCTACTATTTCTTATAATATTGATGAAATTTGTCTATTTAGGGTCCTACTGTTAGTTAAATTCCTTTATTTTATGTTTTTATTCAACAACATCTTTATTTCTGCCTGTTTTAACTCTCTCATTTTTGCCTGTTTTTTTGCTATTTTTGTGTATATTTACCTCTTTGTATTCAAAGTGGTGCTGTAAATGGTATGGTTTAATCTTGTGTGTATATTATAATTTTAGCTAGGTGTTTGGTGTAAGTATTGGCATTGTGTGTGTATATCCTTGCGTGTCTGTATTTTTTTGATCTTATTATCGTTAGGCATCTCTAACTCTCTCATTTTTGCTCATTTTTTTGCAATTCTTGTTATGTTTGTATTCTGGTCTTTGATTTTTCTGTAGTTTTTTGCTGATTTTTGCAAGCATTGTTCATGTGTAGCTACAACGATTATTGTATATTTTTATCGTTTTTATGGTGTCTTTTTTAGTTTATTGGGGTCTTAAGTCCTGTGTTCAGAAAATGTGTTCTGCGCGCATATATTGTATAATTAAATATTGCGTACATAACTCTTGCGCTCTGTGCTATACTATCTTCTTGTCTGTCTGATTCTTTTTGTAATTTTGCGTAGTCTGATGCCGAACTATGTATATTTTGGATTTTTCATATCTCTCTCTCTCTCGCAGAAATATCATCTGATTACCCTCTCTTATTTGATCAATATATGTCATTTTCCTGTATTTTCATGCTGTTGAATCTGTTTTTGGTATATTTATGTATTTTTTGTCTCCAAATCTGCTATTTTTTTGTTTTTATTTTCTTTTTTGGGTCTGTGTTTGATGTGTCTATGCTCTTTTGATTTGTGTAAGTCCTTTTCAATATTTGGTTAGGTCATAGTATACTACTCTTTATAGTTTTCTCAATGTCTTTTTGGCTTGCTGTATGTGTCTAAATATTTTTATGCTATTTCTCTATCTATCTATCTATCTATCTATCTATCTATCTATCTATCTATCTATCTATCTATCTATCTATCTATCTATCTATCTATCTATCTATCTATTGTCTTATTTATGATGCTATCGTTTTTATCTTGTTATATAATACTTACGTAAGTCATTTTTCTGATATGTGTTATAGTTTATGTGTGTGTTCTTGTCTGCCTTTTGTCTTTATATGTTTAGTCTATTGCTATCGTTTTTAGCAGACTTGTATGACTTATATAACTTGTATTGTTTGTATAGTCAGTTTTCTCATTGTCTCATTATCTCGATGCTTAATATTTTGTATTTTTTGGCACATGCTATCGTTTTTAATATATCTTTTAGAACTTATATAAGTCATTTTTAGTCTTATGTTGCTCTAGTATGTGTTTTTTGTTAATCTGTCTAGTGCTTATATAACTCTTACATAACTTATATGATTGCTTACATAATTCTTATATAATACTTATATAACTTGTCTTAAAACTCCCTAAAACTGCCAAAATTAAGGACTATTTACTGTATTCTAGTTATATAACTCTTATGTAACTATTATATAAGTCTGGTTTACGCTTATATAATCCTTATATCTAGCTTATATAACTCAAAAACCAAAGAATAAACATATCCGGTCTGCATATTTTTGTAATTTGTATCTAGACAAACCTTTAAAAGGTTAATGATATAAATGCCAATGTTTAAATTATATAAGGTAGATAACAAATGCCAGATGATAGATCAGCGTATACTAGAGGGCACAGTCAGACCTCAGCCCGTGGCCACCAGCCTACAGTCTTTTGCAGTTACTGTGGGAGAAAAGTACCAAAACATAAATGTTTTATTCAATACAGTGGATTTCACATTACTGATCCTGTGCTTCGGAAAGAAATAACAAGAAATCAGGTAAGTGCTGGAACAAACAAGATGTATGCATGTCCTGCATGTGCAAGGCATCGTGGAATTATAATGAAAAGGGATCAGACAGGACATATGGTCTCAGTAAAGAAGAAGTCTGGCAAAAGATTAGAATAATCAATAATTTTTTGTGGGACTTTTTAATTTGGGTGGTAAGTATACCTTTGAGAGGTTGGTTGAGACAGAAATTGAGCAAGGCGCATAGTGAGGCTCAACCATATGATTTCTCAAAGGAACTAAATTCTTTTAACATCAGTACTGTTGATACACCCATTTTTCATGACATTCCAGATGACTTGTCAACATTAAACATAAATTATCCCTTAATACCTCCTTTTGCTTTTGCATCAATAAAGTGGAATGTTGCTTCTAATTCTTTAATCTATTCTGTCATAGAGCCCACTCTTGAACAAAGAGACCGGGAGATATATGCTGAAATAGAGGAGACTCTTTCTGATATGCTTGATGTCAAGCTTGGTCAGCTCAAATCAAAAGAGGATCTATTCAATTATCTTAAGGAAAATGTGAGAGCTATTATAGTAAAGAAAGGTATTGTCTTGCGTAAAGGCGAGATAACAAGGATAATGTATTATATTTTCAGAAATTTTGTAGGATTGAATGAGATAGAACCTGTTCTTCATGATTCTTTTATTGAAGATATTGGTTGTGATGGCGTTTCAGTGCCTATTTTTGTACTTCATAAGAAATTTGGTTCAATAAAGACAGACATATATTTCAAAAATATGAGTTCTCTTTCATCTTTTGTAGTAAAGCTTGCAGAACGTTGCGGCAGATACATTAGTTATGCAGAACCTCTACTAGATGGTTCTCTTCCAGATGGTTCAAGAATCCAGGCAACATATTCTAAAGACGTGACTACAAACGGTCCGACATTTTCTATACGGAAATTTTCATCATCACCCTTCAGCATCATTGATATGATCAATTATGGTACTGGCTCAATTGATTTATTTGCTTATCTCTGGTATCTTGTGGAGCATCAGAAAAATTTCCTGATTTGTGGAACTACTGCTGCTGGAAAAACCTCTTTATTGAACTCTCTTGTGAGTTTTATACCTCCTCAGGAGAAGATAGTTTCTATTGAGGATACAAGAGAACTTCATCTGCTTCATGAGAACTGGATTCCTTCAGTCACAAGACAAAGTTTCGGTGCCGGCAAAGAAAAGTATGGTGAGGTGACCATGTTTGATCTTCTTAAATCCTCATTTAGGCAGAATCCAGATTATGTGATTGTGGGTGAAGTTCGTGGTGTTGAGGCATCTGTCCTGTTTCAAGGGATGGCTTCAGGTCACGCTTCCTTAAGTACGATGCACGCAGGTTCAGTTGATGAGATAATCCAGCGTCTGACAACGCCCCCTATAAGCTTGTCTGCAGGTCTTATCAATGCTCTTGATGTTGTCATATTTGTCCAGCACGCAGGACGGTTTGGTATTAATGCACGGCGTATAAGAGAGACTGACGAGATATCAAATGTTGATGTCACAAACCTAAAAGCAGATTCTATAAAGACATTTTTCTGGCAGCCGTCAACTGACGATTTCAAGGCACAGCACAGTCTTCTTGTAGAAAAGCTTAGTATTGATTATGGTATCTCTATAAAAAAGATAACTGATGAGATGCGCAACCGTTCTATGGTTCTTTTCTGGCTTTACAAAAATAACATCCACCAGTATGATGATGTCGCTATACATCTTTCAAACTATTATATGGATAAAGATAAGATTCTTTCCATGATATCTGAAAAGACATACCATACAAAGCAAGGAATATTTACAAACAAGGCCTATAAAGACCTAAAAGACAAGACATTATTTTCCTCAAAATCATTAAGCGTTAATGCAATGTCTAGCAGGTCTACATCAGTTGATGTATCTGCTGATATTGCACCTAAAACAGACACTGTTATGAGTGAATATGCAATAGATATTCCTCACGTTGTGTCTCCTGACACAAAAAAAGATTAAACCTTCTAAGTGAAAATCATATCTTACGATTTAAAAATTAAATTTTATTTTTGTGTATATTTGACATTCTTTCTTTTAACTCAACTTTGACATTTCGGACTTTTTTTTAATACGTTTTTTTAATACCTGAATTTGACAGATATTAGTATGTTAATTGATTGCGTTTTTTATGTTTTTTCACCTATTTTTTAATACCTCATTTGACATTTTGTATTCAGAAATCAAAATATAGTATTATGGTTTGATCTATATTGAAATTCAGATTTAATCTAGAATAAAAATTAAGAAAATTCACCAAAATTAGCCAAATGAATTTGACAGTTAGGCTAAAATTTACAAAAATTAGGAAAAAAATAGACATTTAACTTTATTTTTCTCCAGAAATTAACTTATTTTTAGTCAAAAATCAAGAAATTTTTAAGTCTTTTGTGGATTTCAAGCTTTTTTATTGCGGTCAATACAATAAAAAATCAAGAAATTAAATGAAAAATTGAAGTAAATGTACTAAAAATAGCCAACTGTCAAATAGATATTCTGAATGAAATAGTTAACAAACTGTCAAACTTGGGTTTTAACTATAAAAACATCTTTGACAAAAAGAATGTTAGTGTATATAATGTCTGTCAAAAGCAAATCATATGAATCCTCAAAAAAAGAGACAACTTTAGAGGATGAAGAAAACCATCTTGAGCTATTGAGGCAACATCTTAACGAGCTTGGGCTATCAACTAAAAAGACAGACATATCACACAATGAAACAAGCATACATCTTTTATTAAAAGAGATTATTGCCTCAAGAAACACAGAAAATCTATATACTGCATTTGGTAAATATCTTTATGCAAAAACTCCCAAAATTTTTAAAAAGTTAAATTCTGCATTGGTATCATCTGATTATAATTCTGTTATAGAGATTTATATTGGGAAGATGTTTTTATTTTCATTTGTATCCTTGTTATTTTCCACACTCTTTTTTGGCACTGCAATATATTTTAGAGTTCCTGGTTTTGATATGACTTATATGTTCTATCCTATAATTGTGTCCATATTGATTTTTGTCATGATGTTCTATATTCCTTTTGAAAAGACCTATTCAAAAAAGAAAAGTATAAATACAAATCTGCCCTTCGCATTGACGCATCTTTCAGCTATAGCTTCATCTGGCACACCACCTGAAGAAGCATTCCGCATAATGTCGGAATTCAGTGAATTTGGTGATATATCAGCTGAGATGTCAAACATAACAGGTAGGATAGATGTCTTCGGTGAAGACATAACAATCGCCCTAAAACATGTAATCTCAACTACTCCATCAGAATCCATGCGCGAGATATTAGGTGGTATCTTAACAATTACTCAGACTGGCGGCAATCTTGATGCATATCTTACTGAAATGGCAGACATAGCTATGTTTGATTATAGGTTGTCTCGAGAAAAATATCTTTCAGCTCTTTCTACCTATGCAGACATGTATACTGCACTTTTGATTGCCGCACCATTATTTTTAGTATCTATACTTGTTGTTATGAACATAATTCCTGACACTTCATTGCCAGGCGGTATAGGTATAATGACTGCCTTGTCAATAGGTGTCTATGGTTTAATACCTCTGTTGAATCTGTTATTTTTAGCCTTCATAACCTTTACTGCGCCGGAGATGTAATTTATGGGACAATCAAATAAAGAACAAGCAGGTACCATCAAGGGTATAACGAATAGAGCTAATAAAATCCTAAAAATATATGATAAAAAAACATTGAACTCTGCACTAACAATATCTGTCATAGGTTTTATACTCTTTATTTTTAATCAGTTTGTATTATCTTTATTTTTATTGCCACCCATAAGCCTGATTATAATGCTTTTTTCAATAGTTAGTATGGTTGTACCTCTTATATCATTACAATATAAACATTTCCAGAAAATGAAAAACATAGAATCAAACTTTCCTAATTTTATAAAAGCCATATCTGAAGGACTATCAAGTAATATGTCTCTTCCGCAGTCCGTTAAATATGCCGCTAAAAGCAATTTTGGTGAGCTGTCACCTTACATAAATATGATGGTCTCTCAGATGTCCTGGGGTATATCTTTTGAGAAAGCCTTCCATGGCATGGCTGAATCAATAAACAACCGTCTTATAACTCGAGCAACATCAACAATCATCGAGGCACATACATACGGTGGTAAAATCTCGACCGCAATGGCTGCAATAGGTGAATCTATAACTGATATTGAAAAATTAAGACGTGAGCGGATCTCAAGCATATCGAGCCAGATGATGCAAGGTTACATCATATTTTTTGTATTTATAGGTGTCATGATAGGTCTTGTTGTATTTTTACTGCCTATCTTGGGGTCTGATACATTAGGCGGTACTGGTGTAGCTAATGCCAATCTAGTTTCTGAATATACAACAAAATTCAGGCACTTATCTGTCATCCAAGGATTCTTTTCAGGTATTGCGATAGGAAAACTTTCAGAAGGCTCAATATCTGCAGGTTTTAAGCATGCTGCAATAATGTCATTTATCGGTTATGCTGCATTATTGCTTACGACTCTTTAAAAACTATTTATATACATCTTGCATAAAATATATTAAGTGATATTGGTGTCAATTATTAAAATGTCAAAAAAGAAAGGGCTTTCCCCCTTAATAGCTACCATTCTATTAATTGTATTTACAATAGGCATCGCAACAATAATAATCTCTTGGATGAACACATATACAAAAGATGCAACTCTTGACGCAAACACTAATACACAAAGTATGCTGGATTGTACTAATACGAATATTGATATCGATAAGGTCTACATCCTTTCAGAGAACAGTGTAAAGGTGATTGCGCGAAACACAGGCCACAAAACATTGATGTTGAAAGAGGCATTTGTCTGGGATGTGAATGGTACAAGATGCAATCTTAACATAACTGAGGAGATTTTAGGTAAAAGTGAATCAATTGAACTGGTAAACGATTCATGCTTGACGACATTCACAACAGGTTGCCCTGAATTTGGAATGGCTACCGTATCAACAACATGCAGTATGACTTCCAAAGTGGTAGAACTCTCAAATATTGTATGTAATGTTTAAAGTAAAAAAACAAGAAAAGATATATATATAATTTATGCTTGAAATAATATATAGCATGTTAAATATGGATTAATTGATTTTTATGGAACGGAAAGGTGTATCACCACTTATTGCAGCAGTTTTACTGATAGCTTTCACTATGGCCTTGACAGCACTTCTTACTGCATGGGTTACTCAGTTTACAAAAACACAGCAGGATGACACCGTAAAATACCAGAAAAAGATAGAATGTTCAGGTTCAAATTTTATAATTAATAATGATTTCACGCGCATATTCCATAATGAGACAGGTGACTATATTTCAGTTAGGCTTGAAAACATAGGTTTCAACGATGTCTGGATTGAAAAGATTGTTGTTTGGTATAGTAATAGGACTTTGCCAGAATAT
Source organism: Nanobdellati archaeon (assembly GCA_019429125.1). Classification (GTDB taxonomy): domain Archaea; phylum EX4484-52; class EX4484-52; order EX4484-52; family GLR71; genus GLR71. Next base: position 28,402 of record JAHYJO010000016.1, read on the forward strand.
CTTGATATCGAGCAATTCAGCATTCCTGAAGATAAAGATATAGTTCAATCTATAGATATTTATAAATCTGAAACTGGCTTAAACCTTGAATCTAATGTAGGTGATTTAAAAAAGATACAATTCATGTCTAGCTGTGATGGTGTCTGGTTTATTTTAGAACGTCCAGTAATTGGTTGGAACACAAAATTATAATATTTAATTTGATATGATTACTTGGCGTATATATATGATATTTAACAAAAAACGAAAAGGCATAAGTCCTCTGATTGCAGTAGTCCTTTTAATAGTGTTTACTGTTGCGATTTCAACAATCATAATCAGTTGGATGAATGACTACACAAAAAAAATAACATCTGATGCGTCTGAAAATACTGCTGTTGTAGTTTCTTGTGCAAAACAGGTAATCAATATCCCGACATCAATTGGTATTCAGACAAATTCATCAGGATATGTAACTGTATTGGTTGAAAACATAGGACAGGCAGAGACCACAATAAAGCAGATACTGGCTATTGATAATGCTTCAAATATGTGTTCAATTAATATCACAAACGCAACAATTGCAATTGGCGACATCGGTGTTTTCGGACCTATGGATTGTTCCAGTACATTTGGTACTATCACTCCAACATTGACAACAGTAAGGGCAACAACTACTTGTGGCGGTATTGCTGACGAATGGACAGGCAACTAACATTTTTTTATATTTTAATTTTATCTCTAATTAGTTTTACATGATTTTATAGAACTATCGTATTTGTTTAGCAAATTCTCCTACATTTTTATATATTTATAGTCTACATAACCGAAAAACAAAAATTCAAGTAGATTTTATTATAATATATGGATTGTTTACAAAATATAGATAATATGGAACGAT